>DAHWJO010000316.1:0-1211 GCA_027344105.1 Sulfobacillus sp. | reverse complement strand
GGCCCACATTTGATGCTGCCCGACTTCCGTGACAACAACGTCGTCAGGGCGCAGATGGCGGTTAATCGCTTCCATGATCACCGGGGTGGCAATGCTGCCGTCGGGAGAAGCAACGGGCTTTAAGGGGTGTGCCTTCTTCCATTCGTTGATGGTGGCCCACCACTCATCATTGGTGCGTGCTGGGACCATTTCGGCAAACTTAGGCAGAATGGTCCGCAAGTCACCCCGCACAGCAATGTCGGCCGGCACCAGTTTGCTCAGTTCGGCTGCATCCACTTCAATATGGATAATGTGGGCGTTGGGGGCAAATTCATCAATCTTGCCTGTCACCCGGTCATCAAACCGCACTCCCAGGGCCAAAATCAGGTCGGCATTCTGAATGGCATTGTTCGCGTACCAGGTTCCGTGCATTCCGAGCATGCCCAGGGCCAGAGGATGGGTGCTGGGAAATGCGCCGACTCCCATCAGGGTGTTGGCCACGGGGCAGTGGTAGGTCTCGGCAATCTGCCGGACATAATCCTGAGTCCCGCTAGAGACCACACCCCCGCCGATATAGAGTAGAGGTCTTTTGGCGTTGCGCAGGTGTGACTTGATCCGGGCCAGCACCAGAGGCTTCTCATCCCATTCCGGGCGCGCCTCCTCGCGCGGCTGCCATTCCCAAGGCGGGCACTCCATAAATTGGATGTTCTTGGGAAATTCGACAACCACCGGTCCCGGCCGCCCGCGGCCGGCGGTTTCGTAGGCTTCGACAAGCACGCTGGCCACGTCGCTGGGATCCGAAATCCGCCAACTGTGCTTGACCACGGGCATGGTCATATTGAACAGGTCAGCTTCCTGGAATGCGTCTGTGCCAATCAGAGTCGTCGGCACCTGTCCCACCAGCAGCACGATGGGCACGGAGTCAGTCATCGCCGTCACCAGTCCGGTGATGACATTGGTGCCTCCCGGCCCCGACGTGGCCATCGCCACTGAAGGTTTCCCCGTCACACGCGCATAGCCGTCGGCTGCATGAATTGATGCCGCCTCGTGGCGGGAGACCACAAAGTCAATGGGATTGTCCTTGCGGGTCGCCAGAGAATCGACTAAAGGGAGAATGGCACCACCCGGTACCCCGAACACCACTGTTGTGCCTAATTTCGACAATACTTCCCACGTGAGTTCCGATCCGGTCATTGCTGTCGCCTCCTGCTCCAAATCCGTTCCACCCGCAT
>DAHWJO010000315.1:0-1222 GCA_027344105.1 Sulfobacillus sp. | reverse complement strand
TTGGTTGCAGGGGAAGCAGGCCAATGTCAGGTTCGACACGCGGTCACTGCCACCCAAGCTTTTCGGATGGATGTGGTCGATCGTGAACGGTACTTGCTCGATGTCACAATACACGCAGGTCCGACCCCACTTCTCCAGCAGGTACTCGCGCACCTCGTAACCGAGCAGCGTCCCCTGCTGGTACTCGGTGCCGTGGATTTCCGGGTGTTGCCACTGCTGCAGATCGAAGCGCACCAGTTCCTGGGACAACGCGGTCACGGGGGCCCAGCGCATGACCCGATGCACCCAGCTTACCGTGGTATGCACACGGTGTTGTAGGCTAGGGGCCAGCCAGCCCCGGGGTTTCGTTCGATTATGGAACCGAGCCGGACGATACCGGAGAGTCCCCCGGCGACGCCGCCGAAAGGCCCGGCGCTGTGTGAGAGCATGCCGGATGGCATGGCCCCGGTGCTGCAATTCCGCCAGCACGAGCACCACGGCTTTGCGGACGACTGCGCCGGTGTCCGTGTCCACCGTCTCCGCCTCCCGCACCAGCGCCAGGCCGGTGGTCTTGCTGCCCGGGTCCAGCTTGAGCCGGACCGGCTGCACGACGGATTCCTCTATCAGTCGGATGGTGAAGGGCACCAGCCGGTGGACTCGGGCCCGCCCCCGTTCGAGCAACAACCGCGCCCGCTTCTCCGAGCAGGGCATCAGCGGCCGCTGATGCTGGTCGACAACAAAAACGGCCATACAGTGCCTCCTTCGCCCTTACGAGCCTTGTGACGTGGAACTAACGCCCCGTCTCCCCTTGGGAATGTCGGCCACCGGCTCCCCCCTTGCGGGGGCAATGCAAACCTTCGGCGCTTTACCTCTCGCCCGCATGATCCGCACTTTCCAGGGTCCGGGACTGAGGAAGCATCCCGGAGTGGGTCTTGACGACCTGTGACCAACGTCTGCACGGTGCGACCCGTGCTCCCTGGTCAACCTCGCTTGTATTCACAAGCTCCGCCCTTCAGGGCGGGGTAGTTGACGGTTTCACCCTGTACATGCATAAGCG
This sequence comes from Sulfobacillus sp., assembly GCA_027344105.1. Taxonomy (GTDB): domain Bacteria; phylum Bacillota; class Sulfobacillia; order Sulfobacillales; family Sulfobacillaceae; genus Sulfobacillus. The sequence continues at coordinate 186 of DAHWJO010000315.1, read as the reverse complement.
GAGCGGGCTCGTCTTATGACAAAAAAAGAGCCGCCGCGGCGGCTCTTCCGGACGCCTTTACTGCAAAATATCCTCAATCCGCCTGAGGACATCCGCAGACAGCTGCACGTCGACCGCCTTGACATTTTCCGTAATCTGCTCAGGCCGCGACGCGCCGATCAAGGCACTCGCAATCCCCGGCTGCCG
>DAHWJO010000314.1:0-1242 GCA_027344105.1 Sulfobacillus sp. | reverse complement strand
GGCACAGTCTTTTTCACCAACTTCTCCGACCAGCGCCTGTACCGCCAGGATCCCGGGAAAGATCCCGTGCCGGTGACAGCTGAAGGTCCGGTGCGGTATGCCGACATGATTTTTGACTCCCATCGCAACCGTCTGCTGGCTGTAAGGGAAGATCACCGCCTCTCCGACATTCAAGCAGAAACCACCATTGTCAGCATCAATCCCGACGGTGACGAGTATGGCGTGGTGATGGTGGGCGGCAATGACTTCTACAGCGACCCCCGGATGAGCGCAGACGGCTCCTCCGTCGCCTGGCTGACCTGGAACCACCCCCAAATGCCGTGGGACGGCACCGAATTATGGACAGCCGCAGTGGGACACCGCGGGCACTTCGAACACCCTCAGAAGATCTGCGGTTCCATAGAAGAATCGGTGCTCCAACCCGTGTGGTCCCCTGACGGAATTTTGACCTGGGTGTCAGACCAAGACGGCTACTGGAACCTCTACCGCCTGAGTGGCGGGCGCGCCGAGCCCCTTTACCCCATGGCCGCAGAGTTCGCCGTGCCCGCATGGGTTTTCGGACTCTCCACCTACAGCTATGCCGACCGCGACACCATTGCGGCCACCTACTTACTTCATGGCACTTGGCACTTGGGACTCATCACCCTGTCCTCCCGTACCCTCCAGGAGCTGCCCGAACCCTACACCTACCTTGCCAACCCTGTGGCGACCTCTCACTCCGTGTTCGCCATCGCTGGCTCCTGGACAGAGCCGGAGGCCCTCGTGGAAATCCCCCTGCCGGCGGGAGCGCCGTCTATCATCAAATCCTCACAGGGAATATACGCCATGGATCCTGACGACATCAGCGTGCCGGAGCTCGTAGAGTTCCCCACCGCTGGCGGCCAGACCGCCTACGCCGCCTTCTATCCTCCTAAAAACCATTCCGTCACCGGACCGCCCGACGAAAAGCCTCCCCTGATGGTCATCAGCCACGGGGGGCCTACCAGTTCCAGCGCCCCGCTGTTTAAATTGGGCATTCAGTACTGGACGACGCGGGGCATCGCCGTCGCCGATGTGGACTATGGGGGCAGCACTGGCTACGGCCGCGACTACCGCCGCCGGCTGATAGACCAGTGGGGCATAGTGGATGTGGAGGACTGCACCAACGCCGCCCTATTTTTGGCCGACCGCGGGTTAGTCGACCCGGAGCGCATGGTCATCCGGGGAGGCAGCGCAGGAGGATTCACCACCTTGGCGTGCCTG
>DAHWJO010000313.1:0-1242 GCA_027344105.1 Sulfobacillus sp. | reverse complement strand
CAGGCACGCCAAGGTGGTGAATCCTCCTGCGCTGCCTCCCCGGATGACCATGCGCTCCGGGTCGACTAACCCGCGGTTGGCCAAAAATAGGGCGGCGTTGGTGCAGTCCTCCACATCCACGATGCCCCACCGGTCTATCAGCCGCCGGCGGTAGTCGCGGCCGTAGCCAGTGCTGCCCCCATAATCCACATCGGCGACGGCGATGCCCCGCGTCGTCCAGTACTGAATGCCCAATTTAAACACCGGGGCGCTGGAACTGGTAGGACCCCCGTGACTGATGACCATCAGGGGAGGCTTTTCGCCGGGCGGGCCGGTGACGGAATGGTTTTTAGGAGGATAGAAGGCGGCGTAGGCAATCTGGCCTCCGGCCGTGGGAAACTCTACGAGCTCCGGCACGCTGATGTCGTCAGGATCCATGGCGGGTATTCCCTGTGAGGATTTGATGATGGACGGCGCTCCCGCCGGCAGGGGGATTTCCACTAGGGCCTCCGGCTCTGTCCAGGACCCAGCGATGGCGAACAGGGAGTGAGAGGTCGCCACAGGGTTGACAAGGTAGGTGTAGGGTTCAGGCAGCTCCTGGAGGGTTCGGGAGGACAGGGTGATGAGTCCTAAGTGCCAAGTGCCATGGAGTAAGTAGGTGGCCGCAATGGTGTCGCGGTCGGCATAGCTGTACGTGGAGAGTCCGAAAACCCATGCGGGCACGGCGAACTCTGCGGCCATGGGGTAAAGGGGTTCGGTGTGCCCGCCATTCAGGCGGTAGAGGTTCCAGTAGCCGTCTTGGTCTGACACCCATGTCAAAATTCCGTCAGGGGACCACACGGGTTGGAGCACCGATTCTTCCACAGAACCGCAGATCTTTTGAGGATGTTCGAAGTGGCCGCGGGGGCCCACTGCCGCTGTCCACAACTCGGTGCCGTCCCACGGCATTTGGGGGTGGTTCCAGGTCAGCCAGGCGACTGAGGAGCCGTCGGCGCTCATCCGGGGGTCGCTGTAAAAGTCATTGCCGCCAACCATCACCACGCCATAGTCGTCACCGTCGGGATTGATGCTGACAATAGTGGTTTCTGCTTGGATGTCGGAGAGGCGGTGATCTTCCCTGACAGCCAGCAGACGGTTGTGGTGGGAGTCAAAAATCATGTCGGCATACCGCACGGGACCTGCAGCCGTCACCGGCACGGGATCTTTCCCGGGATCCTGGCGATACAGGCGCTGGTCGGAGAAGTTGGTGAAAAAGACTGTGCC
>DAHWJO010000312.1:0-1242 GCA_027344105.1 Sulfobacillus sp. | reverse complement strand
TGCATGCCGGACTGATCGCTCTGCCCATTACGGACGGCGCGCAGTGGCGGGACACCAGCACGGTCAATGCCGTCTGCGGAAAGCTGCGGAAACAGGCGACGGATGCAGGCTTGGTGCCGGTCCCTGTCGAACAATCCGTGGCCGCCCGCCGCCGACTCGGCCTGGAGAAAACCCATGCGATGGACGCGGTGTCGGTAGCCGCCGCCATGACCGGCGCCGGCGCCATAGACCAGCGGGATACGCTGGACATGGACATGACGCAGTATCGCCGCCATCGGCGGGCGCACATTCACGCGCAGCGGGATCGGCTGTATTACCTGCCGGGTGAGAAAAAGCCCGTGGCGCACAACCGCCGCAAACGCTGCGATCAGGGCGACGTGGATTCATTGGCCGAGTTCCGCAGGAAGCACCCGCGGGACATTGGGCGTTTGAAGGTGAAAAAGGCGGTGCGGCTCTACACGCCGAACCGGGCGAAGGCGCCAGCAGTCGGCGGCGACGTGAGAACGTGGCAAGGGAAACCGTTTGTTGTGCATGGCATCAAGAACGGCGGCGCTTATCTGCATTCCGCCGAACTCCAATCCCTGGTTGGGAAGACCTATCTACCCGTTTCCCAGGCAAAGCCCTACCTGTGTAATACCGGAATGGTGCCGCGCGCATGATTTATCCACAAGATAGCACTGACACAAGGAGAGCGGGAATGGGGCGGTCTTTGACCGCCGCGCTATCCCTCCCCGGCATGAATGCCGGGGTTTCCCGCGCAAACTGGATGAACAACCTTCGCCACATGCTCGGCATCGGTTCGCACACTAAAAAGCGGCAGTGGGGCTACCGCAACCGTTTTGCGCCAGGCGGCGCGGATATACAGAGCATGGAACGACTGGAGACCGCAGGCTTGGTATACAAGGGGCGGCCTTATGCAGATACCTATTTTTATCATGCCACGGAAGCGGGATGTGTGGCTGCCGGGTTGAAGCCGTATCAGATACGAAAGGCGATGGAGCCATAGGGAGAATGGTGGCATGAAGAACTGGACCCCAGAGCAAGTCGAACAACGCAACCGAATCCAGCGCGGCGAATTGGACGGGAACCCGCACACCTGCCCGAACCGGTCCATCATGCCGCATCACGATAACGGGCGGGACATTGGCTGTCTGTTGGCCACCAAAGACGGATGGGTGTGTCCGGATTGCGGATATACGGAGGGTGTGCCCATCGATTCATTGCCGGAACCCCTGTCGGCAA
>DAHWJO010000311.1:246-1245 GCA_027344105.1 Sulfobacillus sp. | reverse complement strand
GTATTGGCCTGCAATGGTCAGAAGTGGACCTGAAAAAGCGCACGGCGCACCTGCCCAAGACGAAGAACGGCGACGCCCGCACTGTGCCATTGTCCAGTCGCGCCGCAGCAACGCTGGAAGCCCTGCCCCGCAACCTGGACGGGCGGGTGTTTGGGGTCACTTACGATGGCATACATCAATCCTATGTGCGGGCCTGCCGCCGTGCCGGCATCAAAGGCATGACATTCCACGATCTACGCCATGAAGGGATCAGTCGCCTGGCTGAGCAAGGTTTGACGATTCTGGAACTGCAGGCCATCAGCGGGCACAAAACCATACAGATGCTCCTGAAATACACTCACTTGCGGGCTGAAGATCTGGCGCTGAAACTGAGATAGGCCGACCCCGGCCACCGGGGCAAGGCGTGGCGGCGCTTGAACCCAATGCTGGCGGCGGCCATTACCGGCCACAAGACTTTGCAGATGTTGAAGCGGTACACTCACTTGCGGGCAGAAGATCTGGCTAAACTTCTTCGATAAAGGGGATTAGGATGAGCATAGAAGCACTGTGGACAATGCAGTTTCACAACACAAGCGGGCCAGCCAGTAGCGCAGGGGTAGTTGTTTTCGAAAGTAACAGGATATTCGGCGGTGACAGTTGTTACTATTACATAGGGACGTATGAGGTTAACGGTATGACGATCCGTGGGCAGGTAAAGTCTGTCCGCTTTAATCACCAGCAGCAGTGCCAATCAGTCATTGGTCCTTATGAACATCTTGTTTTCCAGTTCGTTGGAACTATGGATGAGCATCGCAACACCATCGAAGGAACCCTATCTGCAGAGGGAGATTCGACACGACAGATTCGCGCAACGCTAGCCAGGAGACACGCTCTCCCCTGATGAACAGCGCGGGTCTCAGCAAATAAACGCAGGCGTAGTGGCGATTCAACCCCAAGCAGCCGCGCCTGCCATTAGCGGCCACAAGACTTTGCAGATGTTGAAGCGGTACACTCATTTAA
>DAHWJO010000311.1:0-236 GCA_027344105.1 Sulfobacillus sp. | reverse complement strand
GGAGGATCTAGCGAAGAGGATGGGTAATTCGGGGTCAGAGCACAGAGAAACACAGGAGCATTAAATGAGCACACAACAACAAATCGATATAGAGGTAAGGGTCGATAGTCACCCAAGCGGGAGGCTGACGCTGAAGGAACGCAATATAGGCGAATTAATGTGGTCGGACGTTGCAGATCAAGGTCTCCTTGGTAACTTGAATCATGTTTCTTTTTACCGCCAAGTTGCCAGACGGC
>DAHWJO010000310.1:0-1254 GCA_027344105.1 Sulfobacillus sp. | reverse complement strand
TCCGCTCGACCTCGCGGACTCGGTCCCCCGTTAAGTAGCCCCTGTGGTCCCAAAACCGCTGGCTTCGCAGGTCTCCCTCCCGAACAGAAAAATCGTGGTACAGCGCAGTGCGCCGGAACCCCTCGTGCCATGGGGCTTTGCTGCAGGAAGCCAACACGCGGTGGAGAACCGCTAACAGCATAGAAGTTCCCACAGTCAAACCTTGGTCGCGCCCTGGTGCGACCGCATAAACGATCTCCACAAGGCGCAAGCGACGAGCCATACTCAACAAGGCTTGGCTGCCCCCGTACTCGGGTCACCCGCACCCGGGTGGGTTCGGGTGGCTGCCCCTCCAATCGTGCGACGACCTGCTCAGCCCGCCCCAAGTATTGTTGTTTCACGAGTCGTGATTTCCCATCGACCCGTTTTCCTTCGACCAGATAGTAGTAGACGTGTCCTTTCACTTTGCGCTTGGTAATGGTTGCCATCGACGAACCTCCTGTTCCATGGGTTGATAAACAAGAAGTTCGCGATCGACCCGCAAAAATCCTTTGCAATTTTGGCACATAATAAGAAATATTTTTTCTGACCTAACCCGTCTGCAACCCAAATTTTGTTGTATAAACACAAATTTGAGGCGGTGCAAGCCTTTGAGGCCAATTTTGCCCCTTAACTAGGAAACTTCCGCTAGGGTTGTCGGTACCAACAAATCGCCGAAATCTCGCACGACATGGCATGGAATTCGTCGCTGCTCTTGCTGTCTCCATTGAGAGTGCTGGGCCGGGGGCCAGGCTTCAATCTCCTTCTACGGCCATCCTCCATATTATGTATGAGAAGTATTTGGTCATAATCTTTCCGTGTGAGGAGCATTGAGCCATCGTGTCAGTCCTTGCTCGGGAGCGTTCTGAAGAACCGAAAGAATCGAAATGGTTCCGGAAGGGATCACATCCCTGTTGATAATTTGAAAACAGTGATACCGAGGCGGGTTTAGGGCATAAAGTCAGAGTATTGACTTATGAGTGACAAAATGATACTTTCAGCCAGTAACCGTATTTCGTATACGATGTGCAGTTGAGGGTGATGTTATGGAAATTTCGCAAAGACTTGGGCCGATACAGGTGCGCACGGCAGGAACCGAAGTGTACCAAGCGCTTCGTGCTGCCATATTAAACGGAGTTTTGGTTCCTGGCCAGCGTTTAGTGGAAGACACCTTAGCGAGTGAATTGGGTTCGAGTCGGACGCCGGTACGAGAAGCGTTGCTGATGCTCGAATTTG
>DAHWJO010000030.1:0-26358 GCA_027344105.1 Sulfobacillus sp. | reverse complement strand
CAGCGCCATAAATTGTCGGAACCGCCGTTTGCCATGACGACCTTCGGCCGTTATTCTGCAAAAATGGCGGTGTACCCCGCCTCGCGCACGGCTCGCTCCACGGCCGCCGGCGCCACTGCATCCACCGTGACAATCGTTGCCTGTTTTTTGAGATAATGGACTGTGACCTGCACCACGCCGGGAACCTGTTGCAACGCAGCCGCCACAGGGTTCACGCAATCAATACAATGCATGCCTTGAATTTTCCATTGAGAGGTCTTCCGCATTGTCGCCACTCCTTTGGCCAAAGATTTCCAAGCTCTTTGTCTATCCCCCGGCGCGCCTTCCCCCTCTCTGCTTCGAGAAGGCCGTTCCCTTCCCAGAGAAATCGCAGGGCCTTTTTTTGGTGCCGCAGCAAGAAGCGGCGGCTACGGTGCATGTCCCGACAAGCGGGTTCCCTTCCCAAGGGTAGCGCGTGTGCCATTGTCCCTATTCCCGATCACATACGGCGGCGTGCGCCCTTCCGGCCTGCCCAGCACACACACTTCCTGTGTTTCATAATACCACAATATTGCATTATAGCAATATGTTATGCGGATGTTCCCTTTCCCATTTTTTGTAGGCCCTGGGCGCCCACAATCCCAGGGCCGCCGCAAATTTCCGATGGGCCCACAGACTTCAGGAAGTTTGGGACCCCACAGGATGACTGCCTCCGCGGCACAGCCTTTCCCTTATCCAATGATGGGAGACATTGTCCCATTACGGCCTTCCCACCGCGGCACATCAGTCCAATAAAATGTCCATGTCAGTGCTGGCACTCCCTGTACGGGAATAACGCTCCAACAGACGCCCAGATCGTTGGGTTGCGCTTTTGTACGCTGGACCGCCTGCCAATCATCCGTCGTCCAAATGATATCCACTGGCGCGTCCACCGCAATCCGCACCCACTGGGTCGCTGGAAGCCATTTCCGGCGCTGATGCGAAGAGGTAACAAGATAGTGATCAAGCATCATCTTTGATCCCAGCGTCCCAGGAACAACTCGTCCGTGATCTGCTGACCATTGTCCCCGTCTTTTCTGCGCGGCTCTCGGGAGTGCGGTCGCATGAATTTCGGCATCAGACTCAAAAAATCATGGAGGCCATGACAGGAGGTGAGACCGATGGCCACGGTCATCAAAACGATCACATTGGGCATCCATAAATAGATGAATCCTGGCAAGCGACAAGCGATTGTGGACACGCAAGCGTTATATAATCAAACCATTGCATACTGGCGAATCACGTCGGTTGATAAGCTTGCCAGTTTGGTCACATAGGGGTTGGACCTCGGAACGTGAGCGTAGCGCACGCTCGTGGGTTATTAACCACCTGCACAGAGCCTCGGGAATCGTAATGTTGCGCCAACGCTGCCACGTCGTGTGCAGACAGTCCCATCCGATACTCAGATTCGACTTCGTCAGCATTCGTTACAACCATGACAGTATGTCCAAGACGGGCTAAGGCGTGGGTGAGCCGATAGTTGAAGCCGCTCACCCCTCCTTGAATGGGAAGATGTTTACCGATCACGCAGATTCTCACGGTTCGCCGGTTCTCCTTTATTCGGATTGGGCCAACAGGCCATTGGCGGCACAATGTCGCAACCCGGTCATATCTGCCTCTGCAGGACATAATTCCGAGCTGCGGATTGAACCGTTACAGTTCCGGAGAATTGTAAAGGCGTGCTCACTAATTTCATAAAAATCCACGGAGGCCCGAACGGGATTTCTGCTGCTCTGAAAAATGGGAAAACGAGAGTAAGACACACCCCCCTTAAGACCCCCCAGATCCCGTGAAAGCGGGCGGCCGACTGCCTCTCCCGCTGCGGCTTAGACCGTGTCGGTTCCCGGTTCCGGGGGGTGCTGCACGGTCACCCGATAGCCGAGGCGCTCCAACCGGCGGATGGCCCGTTGCAGAATCTGGCTCCGATCGCGGGCATCATGGTAGGCCGGGTGGAAAACACCCACCGTCTACTCCTTGTCATTAAACCTCGTCAGCAACAACTGAGTGCTCCACTTCCGTACGAAAGGTGCTGTCATCAAAGAGGTGCCGTGAAACACCAAGGGTCCACCATCAAATCTCCCACCGCATCAAAGATGAAAGGGCTGAGGGCGGGACTCTCAATGAGCCCCGCCCTCAGCGGATTAACGGTGTTGCGACCACAATTCTATTCGCTTTTAACGGCATGGCCGCCAAACTCATTACGCAAAGCAGCAATCACTTTGGCGCCATAGGATTCGTCCTGTCGCGACGCAAAGCGGGCAAATAACGAAGCAGTGATCACGGGAGCGGGGACACTTTCGTTGATGGCTTCCTGAATGGTCCAGCGGCCCTCCCCGGAATCATCGATGTAGCCCCGGATATTGTTGAGCCCGGGATTTTTCGCATAAGCCTCTTCCAAGAGTTCCAACAGCCAGGACCGCACAACGCTTCCGTGATTCCATAGGGCGGTAATGGCGGGGAGATCCAGGGGGAACTGGCTTTCCTTGAGAATTTCGAACCCTTCGGCATAGGCTTGGAGCAACCCGTATTCAATCCCATTGTGGACCATTTTGACGAAGTGGCCGGATCCCACGGTCCCTGTGTGCAGATATCCATCTACCGGGGCCAGGGTTTTGAAGATCGGCTCGCAATACTGGACGGACTCATCAGACCCGCCAACCATCAGACAGTACCCGTTGGCCAAGCCCCATACGCCGCCGCTGGTGCCCGCGTCGATGAATTTGATTCCCTGAGCATGTGCAAGTTTGGCGCGGCGCATAGAATCTCGGAAATTTGAGTTGCCTCCGTCAATAATAATGTCCCCGGCGGAAAGCAAGTTGAGAAGAGTTTGCAAAGTCTGTTCGGTCGCATCGCCTGAAGGGACCATCATCCACACCACTCGCCGTGCCTGTAGTTTGCCGACTAATTCAGAGATTGAGTAAGCGCCTTGGGCGCCAATGCTCTCAATCTCTATGACGGCTTCAGGGCTGCGGTTATACGCTACAACCGAATGTCCGTCGTTCATCAGGCGTTTGACCATATTGGCGCCCATGCGTCCGAGACCTATCATCCCAATTTTCATAGTTATCCCCCTCACTTTACTGCGATTGTTTGAAAAGAGTGTTCCAGTGCAGACAAACCCTCTGCAGAGTTTTCGTCAATGACGATGCGCAAAACGCGGCGCTTATGACTCTTTAATGCTTGAAAATCGCCAATCGCCTGGGCCTTGATGAGCGTGAGGAAGTTGTAGGGCTCGCCAGGAATGGGAACATCGGGACCTTTGTCCGTCACAATTTGAATAAACAGTCCGTGATCGTTGCCGCCTTTGTGCAGTTGTCCCGTGCTGTGCAAGAAGCGCGGTCCGAATCCTAGCGTTGTGGGAGCTTTAAAGGTCTCCCCCATTTCCTTGCGCATTCTCTGCAACTGATCCCACGACTGCGCATTGGGATTCACATAGGCCATGATGGCAATGTAGTCTCCTGTTTTGAATGTGGCAAGGAGAGAATTGAGGCTGTCTGCCACCGTCTTGCCCGGCGCCAGTGGGAAATGGGCTGCCGACCAATGCATGAGACCTTGTGAACCCGCTTCCGGTTCTTTCGGCAGGGCCTTGGCTTTTTTGAATTCCGCTAGGACGCCGTTGGTGTTGTCCTTGCTCTCCTGTACATTGGGTTGGTCAAAGGCGTCAATGCCCAAGACCGCCCCAGCAATGGCTGTGGCAAATTCCCACCGGAAAAGTTCCCCGCCTAAAGACAGCCGTTCCGGCATGGGAATGATCACAACCGGATGACCGTGTTTCCGTAATTCGCGGATTTTCTCCGCCAATTGCGGATCCGGATCACTGTCGAGCTGGTAACTGATAAATAACCGGTCCGCCGAATAATCGGCAGCGGGGAGCCATGGCTCATGCGCGATCGGTACGAGCCCCGTCCCTTCTTTGCCCGTCGACTCGGCCAAAAGCTGTTCAATCCAATCAGAGAGGTGTCCTAATGCCTGCGGCATCAAGAGCGTCATTTTGTCACGGCCCTGCACAGCAAAGGACCCCATGAGGGCTCCCAGCAACGCCCCGGGATTATTTATGACCGACGATTCGTGGCAAAACTGCTGCATTTGTTCAACGTTTAAGAGGAAATCATCTACTGCCAGGCCCGAAAGGGCTGCGGGAACCATCCCAAACCAGGAGAGTGCGGAGTACCGCCCACCAATATCTGCTGGGTTTTCAAACGTCTTCCGAAAATGGTATTTCGCCGCCTCTTCAACGAGTGTCGTGCCGGGATCGGTGATGGCGATGAAATGTTCGCCGGGCTTGTCGCTAATCTGACTCACCACTTCCCAGAAATAGTGGAAGTATTCCTGAGGCTCCAGAGTTGTCCCCGACTTGCTGGCCACAATAAACAATGTCGTGGCTACCGGCAAACTGTCCCGTAAAAAGACTATTCCATCGGGATTGGTTGAATCGAGGACATGCAGGCGCAGGTACGGGGCAGGAGCCGGAAACGCATGGAGCAATACATCGGAGATCAAGCTGCTTCCGCCCATTCCTAGAACCACAACATCTGTATAGCCGTCATTAATGACTTGCTGAGTGAAGGCTTTCAGGTTGGGAATGTCTTTGGTGACCGCATCCGGCACGCTCAGCCACCCCAAGGCCTTGCGGATGATAGCCTGGTGTTCTGAATCTTTTTTCCAAAACGCCGTGTCATGATTCCATACCCGTTCTACCGCTGATTGTTCAGTCAGATTTTCCACAGTTTTGTCCGCTATGGAATGGAGGATGGGTTCGTTCCAGTCTAGGAAATCTGCTTTTGTGGCCATCTCTCCCCGTTTTGCGCGCAGGCCGCGAAATAATGTGACAAAGGACTGAGAGAAGCTCTCGACCCCTTCACGCAAGAGCTGGGCGGTCACGTCGGACATCATGATACCATGCGACGCGAGATCTTGGAGTGTTTGGCGCGCCTGATCCATATTCTTGTCCACCGTCCTTGCGGGGCTCACATGATCCAGCACGGCGGAAACAGTCTGCGGGGGCAGCGTATTGATGGTATCCGGACCAATAAGAGTGTCGACGTAAAGCAGATCGGGATACGCCGGATTTTTGGTGCTGGTCGAAGCCCACAGCGGGCGTTGAACCATCGCGTTATGGGCCTTCAGAGCATCAAACCGGGGGGATATAAATTGCTTCAGAAACAACTCGTAGGCCAGTTTGGCGTTCGCCACGGCGGCTTTGCCGGCAAGGTCCGAAGGCGCCCCTTTGTCCTTGATAAGCCGGCCGACCAGGGTGTCCAGCCGGCTCACGAAGAAACTGGCTACCGATGCCACTTTCGCAATCGGCTCTCCGTGCGCTACTCGGGTTTCCAGAGCGGAAATATAGGCTTCCATCACCTGTTCATAGGCTTCCAAGCTGAAAATTAACGTGACATTGATATTGATTCCCTCAGACAGCAATTGGTAGATTGCCGGGATGCCTTCAGGAGTGGCGGGCACCTTAATCAGGACATTGGGACGGCCGAGAGTGTGGAAAAGGCGCCGGGCCTCCGTGATCGTCTTGTCGGTTTCTGCGGCCAAAGTGGGTGGAACCTCTATGCTGATATACCCATCGCGACCATCAGTCCGGTCATATATCGGACGAAGCACATCGGCGCCGCGTGCAATGTCTTCCAGCACCAGATCGTCGTAAACTTGCTCGAGCGATTTGTGTTCGGCAAATAGCCGGATAAGGGCTGGATCATAGGCCTTGGAGCCGTTTATGGCCTTCTCAAAAATCGTGGGGTTGGAGGTTACACCGGAGATTCCCTTTTCGACCAAACCCAGAAGTTCTCCCGATTCCAGCAGATCACGGCTGATATTGTCTAGCCATACACTTTGGCCAAAGGTGTTCAATTTATTAATGGCGGTTCCCATCGCGTTATGCCTCCTTGTCTTTTTAGGCAGTTAGTGGTTCAGCATCTTATGCGCTACATCGGTGATGTGCTTGGCGGTAATCCAAAATGCGGCATGAGATCCTCAATTTTGCCAGAGGCACCAAAAGTAGTCATGCCGATAATTTGTCCATCCAGTCCGACAAATCGGCCCATCCCATCGTCGAGAGTGCTTCTACGGCAATGCGGCGGGTTACGGACGGCGGCAATATTTCCTTCCGATAGGATTCCGGCTGGGCTGAAAATAGCTCCCAGCTGGGAAAGCTGATAATCCGAACTTTGTGGCCTTCTTCAACCAGTTGGTAATCGGCCTGGTGGGTAATGCCCACTTCTGAACCGGAAGCCATCAGGATAATATCGGGAGCCTCCGAATTCTGATCCAATATGTAGGCGCCACGTGATAGGTTCTGTGCCTTTTTCAGATCCAGGGTTGGAACTTTTTGGCGCGTGAGCGCGAGCGCGATGGGCTTATCTGTTATACGCAGGGCTAACTTCCATGCTTCTTTGGTTTCGTTGGCGTCCGCTGGCCGAATGACCAGGATATTCGGCACCGCCCGCAACGATGCCAGCTGCTCAATAGGCTGATGTGTCGGACCGTCTTCGCCCAGCCCGATGGAATCGTGGGTCAGGATGTAAATGACAGGCTGGTGCATCAAACTGGCGAGTCGTACAGCGGGCTTCATGTAGTCGACGAAGATAAGAAATGTCCCACCATAGACGCGCAAGCCCCCGTGCAGCGACATGCCATTCAGCGCAGCGCCCATGGCGTGCTCGCGGATGCCGAAATGTAAATTACGGCCAGCCGGCTCGGCTGCGGAAATATCTCCGCCGTCATTGATGTGGGTGTTGTTGGAGGGAGCGAGGTCTGCAGACCCGCCAATCAAATCGGGAAAATGCCGCGCGATGGCGTTAATGACCTGCCCCGACGCGGCGCGGGTTTCCACCATGTCGCCTTCATTAAAGACCGGCAAATCACTGAACACATCTTTCGACAGTTCCCGTGTGAGATCGCGGGAAAGTTCCGCCGCCAAATCGGGATATTTGTCCTGGTAACCCTTCCACATGCGATTCCAGCCAGCTTCCCATTCCTGCCCATTGGGCACTGCTTCGCGGAAATGTGCTAGAGCTTCATCCGGAATATAGAAGGCTTTGTTGTCAGGCCAACCATAGACTTCTTTAGTCAGGCGCACTTCCTCCACGCCGAGAGGAGATCCGTGTGCTGAAGCCTTGTCCTGCTTATTGGGACTGCCATAGCCAATATGGGTCCTCACGGCTATAAGCGATGGCAGGTTCTTGCCTTGGGCACGGTGGATGGCTGCTTCAATCCCGTCGAGATAGGTGCCCACTTCCACGCGATCAGTATGCCAACCATAAGCCCGGAACCTGGCTAGAACATCTTCAGAGAATGCTAGATCCGTACTGCCTTCAATAGTAATATGGTTGTCGTCGTAAAGGTAAATCAGTTTGCTTAATTTTTGATGACCGGCGAACGATGCTGACTCAGCGCTCAATCCTTCCATTAAATCACCATCGGAGACAATGGCGTAGGTGTAGTGCCTGATAAGCGGAAACTCTGGTTTATTGTAACGGGCAGCCAGGTAGCGTTCTGCCATGGCCATGCCCACCGCAGTGGCAAATCCCTGTCCGAGAGGACCAGTCGTGGTCTCAACGCCAAGGGTTTTGCCATATTCTGGATGGCCGGGGGTCTTGGAGCCGAGTTGCCTAAAATGTTCAAGATCTTTTACAGACACATCATAGCCGGTTAGGTGAAGCAGGGAATACAGCAGCATAGAACCGTGGCCGGCCGAGAGGACAAAGCGGTCCCGATTGAACCATGACGGGTTGTGCGGATTATGTTTGAGGAATTTGGTCCACAAGATATAGGCCATCGGCGCTGCGCCCATTGGAAGACCAGGGTGGCCAGCATTGGCTTTTTGCACGCCGTCGATGGCCAGAGTTCGAATGGTATTGATAGATAATTGATCTAATTCCTGAGGACTCATAAGCAACGCTCCTTGGTGTTGTGCGCAGATCTACTGATCACCCGCGCGTTAGACGACCGTCCCGTCCGCTTTGTTCGTCACTCCCGACGCAGTAAGAGTCATCGTCCAATTCCGTCCCTCCCATCGCTGCGTATCGGTCCAGTAAAATGTCCATTCCATCCGGTCCACTCCCTGCACGGGGAGATCGGCCCAATACCAGCCAATGTCGCTAAAGCGCGCCACCGTGTGCTGGGTTGTCAACCACGCGTCTGTCGTCCAAATGATCTCCACCGGTCCGTCGACGGCAATGCGCACCCAACGGGTGCCCGCCGGCCAAGTGTGCCGTTGATGGGCAAAACGCCAGAATACGCGCCTGTTGGCAACCCCTGCCCCATAGCGGGCACGTACCAACGGCCATTCTTCCCATACGGCCCCGTCCTGCTGCGAGCGCAGCAACTTCACATACTCGGCATGGGCCCACACCAGCGGCATAGCCGATCCGGTAGGACGCCCTCGCACGAGTTCCCGGTCGGGAATATCCGCCGCATCCCACACTTGTTCGGGCAACAGGCCGGCTTCGGAGGTCATGCGTTCCATCGCGTCGAGATAGGGCGTCACATCATAGCCTGCCGCCAAGGCATAATGGCCGCGTTCTCCAGTCAAGAGCGGCCACCCCCTGCCGCGGCCCCATCCGGTATAAAGTGACCCATCATCCGGTTCCCCATACCCGTCTCCGTTATACCGATGCCAAACCGGCCCTGAAGGGGTCTCCGTCTTCAAGAGGGTATCATACACGACCAGTGTATCGGTGATTGTCGGATCGGTGGGGGACCGCAGTCCATAGCGCACCAGCCGTAAAAAGCCGCCATCCACCACGCATTGATCGCGCTGCCATACGGTTGCCTCCGAGGCTTGATTCGCTAAGGATAGCATGGCCCGATGGGCATGCTCCTCCGGCACCACCCCCGCGGGGTGAATCCGCTCATAATAGCGGGGTCGACCGGGCAAAAGGTCGCCGTCTTCCACGAAGGTCCAAGTGTCCACTTGATCTGCCCAATAATCGGCCACCGCTTCCGCATACTCAGCAAGTTCCGCTTCTCCGTGACGGCGCATGACGTCGGCCCCGAGTACCAGGGCGCTAATGCAGGTGGCCATGGTCGATGGCGAATATCCGGCATTCTCTTCCCAGCGATCTTGATCCGTCACCGGCCCATAACGCACCAGGTATCTTAACGCCTGACGCACCATCGTATAGGCAGCAGGGTAAATCTCCAGATACCCGACATGAGCTAAACGATAGGCCAGGTGAATCGGCATGGCTGTCTCGTCGAGTTGGGAACCCGACCAATAGGGCTGACCGTCGAGCCAGAAGTTTTGCGGCCACGACCCATCGGCCGTTTGAGTGGCGCACAGGTATTTTAAGGCATCCAAGGTCCCCGGCCAATCCCCCAACGCCGCCAATGCTTGCGCTGCTTCCACCATGTCCCGAGACCAGACCAGATGATACCCACCCAGGTTTCCATCGCCCGCCCCTTCCCCCCACGGGATAGACAATGACGCAATCATCCCCCCCGCAAAGAGTTTGCCGCGGTGCACCCGCAAGACCATAGCAGCGATCCTTTGCGCCCGGGCGCGCGGATGATCCGGAGGCACCAAGCCCGACAACGTGGCAAAATAAGCCCGCCATTCCTCCAGATATTGTGCTTCAATCTGCGCGTAAGGCTCTAGCAGCACCCATTCCACCGTAAAAGCCGCCTCAGATAATGTTCGGCCAAAGCCCAGCACTAACGTTTGTTCCGAAACCGTCGGGTCCAATTCCGCCGTCAGGGCAATATTGCCATCCAAGGCTTCGTCAAACGATTGCCATTGGTTCTGATGCACCAACTGCCATCCATCCGACTGGCCCACATAGCCGATGCTGCGATCCCGGAAAGGGACACTGCCAGCAAGACATAACGTGGTCGTTTTGCACCAGGCCACCATTCCATCTCGATCGCGTAGCTTCGCCGTCCGCCCGCAATTGCCTCGACCCTGGTTTTCCAAATGCGGTGCCACCATCCAAAAGATGCGATAATCTTCGGGATTTTCGCCCGGCCCCCATTCCCACCGCACCCGAAGAACTAAGGCGTGGCCTTGGGTCCACGTCACAATGCGTTTAATCAGACGAAATCGGCCATGCGGTTCTTCGCTGATCATTTCAAATGCCGGGGCGTCATCGGTCAGATACCGGATGGAATGGCGCAGATCACGCTGTTCATCCCAAAATTCGCCGGCCCGACTGCGGATCAGAAACTGTGCATCCCGGATGGCCGTGTTATCTAACCGCGGATAATACACCTCTGTAATAATGCCGTGGGCTATCGTAAACCATACCCGCGATGTCGGCGAGATAGCCGTCCCCACCGCCGTCTTGGCGCCAGTGGTCCACGTGGGCTCCAAACCCGGCTGCCCCGGGGCGTTCATACGTGCCTCCCCAACACCCTCGTCATTCGCGCCGGGAGATCGGGAAGCGCTTGCTCCAATTGCTCGACCACGGTATTCAGGTTGTGCCAGTCATCCGGTCCCATCAAAAGGGTCGCCGTTGGCAACAGCACCGTATCCTCTGCATGTGCCAAGGTTCTAATTTTTCGCATGAGGTGTCCATTGGGAGCGTCCCGTCCACTGTCGAGCCATTTCCGTAGGGGAACGACCTGCCGGATAGCTTGATCCAGCCATCGCCCGCCGCCGGGAATCTCTTCACAATACCTGCATAGGGCTTCCACCACCGCCACATGCCGATCCAAGAGGACACGAAAAACCTGGTGCGTTAATGGCGGATCATCCGTCTCCTTTTCCCATCCGCGACACAGGAGATTGCGACTCTTAATCAGATAATGCACCGTCTTCACGAAGACGGCATCGTCATTCCCTAGCGACGATCCCACGGTCATCCCATAGCCCTCCTTCTATCAATTCATCGTCCATCCCGTCAGTCTCCATAACGCAATGCGGTGCCGCGCGTTCGTTTGACATCCACCTCGCCGGATCGACCGGTAAGGCAATTTTAACTGTCGCGATGCCTTCTTCACCGTAAGCCAGTTCACGGTCAGAACTCGGAGTGGCCGCTAAGTTCCGTCCCAGGGGCGATGATGGTGTTTACGAGATCCCCGAGTCGTGGTTCAGCCACGGCGCCATTTTCGTGTCGACACTAACAGGAATATATTTTCAAGAAATATCGGTTACCCGTTTATATATAGACACTACGGTTCACATCCGCGGTGCGCTTGTTTTTGGTCCGTGTGGCGTCCCGTGATAAGCAATACGGGTTTCAGGGCTTCTTTTACAAATACAACGACTTAAATATAACATAAAATTGCAATATAACAATAGATCATGGGAAATTGCATAGCCTCGAGTCTAGCAACGGTTTCTCGTTCATACAGAGGCCAGTGCCCCTACAGAAATCGGATCATCCCGATATTATCCTGCTGCCTTCCGGTGCCGAATTGGGCGTTAGCCATGAAGCATTACCAGCTGGTCACAGAAGGCCACAAGGTCCGGATTGTCGATTTTCCCAGCCGAAATCCTACCGGCACGAAGTATTCCCGCCAAGACACTTGATCTCGCAGCCGTGACCGCTGGAACTTTCACTTAACCCGCACTGGCGTCCGTGGGACTGACCGAAGAACAAGGCAAAGAAAGAGCCGAAAGCCCCCCCACGTGTACCCATATGAAGGACCGGGGTTGTTGTTGTGCGGAAAATTATGTGTGCGTGCCCTAGGGATGGTGTGACAAAAGCCCCAACGTCAAGATCCACTCCGGGATGCTTCCTCAGTCCCGGACCATGGAAAGTGCGGAGCATGCGGACGAAAGGCAAAGCGCCGAAGGTTTGCATTGCACCCGCAAGGGTGGAGCCGGTGGCCGACATTCCCGAGGGGAGACGGGGCGTTAGCCCCACGTCACAAGGCCCGTAAGGGCGCATAGGAGACAGGAAAATGGCGGTATTCGCCACCGGACGCGGGAGCTATCAGCGCACGCGTCTGAACCGATACGGCTTCCCGCGGGGGTACTGACCCGGAGCAAGAGCGCCTTCGGCTTCCCGACCGGGGATGGGTCAAGGCGGTGGTCACTACCGGCAAGACGGTCGGCACCTACCGGGGCCGCGTCGCCATTCGCGCGAGTGGCCATTTCAACATTCAGACGGGATACGGGCTAGTCCAAGGCATCTCGCATCGTTTCTGCGCACTCGTTCAGCGGGCAGACGGCTATGGCTATGGGTGGCATCTCTTCGCACAGAAAAGGGGAAGCGGCGCTCCTCCCCGCCCTGAAGGACGGGGTTTTCTCGCGGCAATAGACTGATGATGCCCTGTAAGGGGCTGATCATGTTCCGCGTTTGCGGAGGACTAGAGTGCCTGAGGTTGGGGAAGCACCGCAGGAAAGGAGCCGCTTGTTGCTCTCAGCCGCTAAGACTGGTCATCGTTGGGCTTTTCCCGGGGCCCCGCCTTCAGGCGTCGGGTCTATGACTCTCATCATCCAGCTCAATGCCAAATAGTGTTTCGAGGTCGGGCTCCTCGATCACCCGGCGACTCTTTGTTCCGGACTTCTCCAGGAGTTTGGCGGATTTTTCGGACACGGCCCGGGAAATCAGATCCTCCACATTAACGCCCCGCAAGACAAAGAAGAGGCCCGGATTGTCATCCAGGCGGGCTCCCACTCCATACAGGGCAGCCGACACATGTTTGCACATCGCCGCCCAATCCGGGCAGTCGCAGCGCAGGGCGATATCTTTGGGCGACGGAAACAGCCCCGCGTCATGGCCCGTAAAGAGATCAGCCAGCGCCTTGGGAAATTCCCCTTCCAAAAGTTCTGACAGTGAGTCGATGGCGCCACCCGAGGCGGAGATGATGCGCTGCCAGGCATCCGGCTCCAGAGGCTTGACGGTGATCGCAATTTTATAGGGTTTTGCCCCGCTTCCCTGAAC
Organism: Sulfobacillus sp.; assembly: GCA_027344105.1. Classification (GTDB taxonomy): domain Bacteria; phylum Bacillota; class Sulfobacillia; order Sulfobacillales; family Sulfobacillaceae; genus Sulfobacillus. The sequence continues at coordinate 13,504 of DAHWJO010000030.1, read as the reverse complement.
CAGCGCCTCTACCGAGCCAGGCCGCACGCGCAAGTCTAGTACGGCCTGGTGCCTCACATAGCTGCGCCCTCTTTGAATGCGGTAGGCATAATCCGCATAACTCTCCAGATTGCGGTTCCAGGCTTTTCCCCACCAGGTGCGCGCCAAGGCCCGCCCCTCAATGGTAACGGGGGAAATGTCCGGACGGTTCCGGCGGAGGCGCTCCAATGCCGCACAAGCCAGTTCCTCTCTCTCCCCGACGCTCGTATATTTGGGGTATCGGTAGTCGTGCGCCACAGCTCTCTCTCCTTATCTCAAACCGACAGCCGGAAGAGGTCCATAAGCTGCTGGTTGTCCAAGTCCCCTATCCAGTTTTCCTGCTGGTCTGGCACAATGTCTTGGGACAGCTGCAGCTTCTCTTGAATCAGCATGTCGATTTTTTCTTCGATTGTACCGCGTGTGATGAATTTGTGTACCACAACATTTTTCTCCTGCCCGATTCGAAAAGCCCGGTCTGTCGCTTGGTTCTCCACAGCGGGATTCCACCAGCGGTCAAAATGAATCACGTGGTTTGCCCGCGTCAGGTTGAGGCCCACGCCTCCGGCCTTGATGGAGAGCACCATAAAAGGCACATAGCCGGCACCCTGAAATTGGGCAACCAGCGCGCGCCGGTTTGCCACCGGCGTCTGTCCGTGCAACGTCAGACCGGGATGATGGAAGACCGTCTCCAGGAATTCCTGCAAGGGACCGGTCATCTCTCTAAATTGGGTAAACACCAGCACCCGCTCGCGCTTCGCGTAAATCGTCTCGCAAATTTCCGCCAGCCGCTCAAATTTCCCGCTGTCGCGCGGGTCAAAGGTTCCTTGACCCAAGTACTGGTCGGGGTGATTGCAAATCTGCTTGAATTTCATAATGGACGAGAGGATAACTCCGCGCCGGGCGATGCCCTCTTCCGCAGATTCCAGTCTTTCACGCACGTCGCCGGCCAGGTCTCGGTAGAGCGCAGCCTGTTTCTTTGTCAGGGCGGCAAAGCTTCTCATTTCAATCTTGTCCGGCAGGTCGGAGATGACGGTGCGGTCCGTTTTGAGGCGCCGCAGGATAAATGGGCTCACCACCCGCTTTAAAGGCGCATAACCTTCGGGATGGGCGGAAAGTTGCTTGGTATATGCGGTAAATTCTTTGGCCGTCCCCAACAGGCCCTGATTCAGAAAATCGAACAGGGACCACAAATCGGACAGGCGGTTTTCAATCGGCGTCCCCGTCATGGCAATTTTGCACTGCGCCGGGATCCGCTTCACAGCCCTGGCCTGATGGGTGGCCGGGTTCTTTATCGCCTGCGCCTCATCCAGAATCAAAACGTCCCACGTCAAATCGGTCAGCTCCGGGAACTTTCCCGCCATTCCGTAGGTAGTGAGAAAGACGCCCCAGCGCTCGCCTATCTGCTCCACACTCAGTGACCGCGGGGAATGCTCCGAGGGGTGAAGAACCCATACGGGCAGGTGAGGGGTGAATTTAGCCATCTCATCCACCCAGTTGCCAATGAGTGAGGCGGGCACAAGCAGAAGAGCTTTCAGCGGCCCCTCCTGGTGCATGGCGCTTAACAGCGCCAGCACTTGCAGTGTCTTCCCCAAACCCATATCGTCCGCCAGGCACGCCCCAAGCCCCAGACGGCGCATGCTTCCGAGCCACGCCACCCCTTGCCGCTGGTATTCCCGCAGGTCGGCATGAAGCGCTCCGTCCACGAGTCCTGGGACATCTTCTGCAGTCGGGTGGGACAGTTGGCCGAGCACAGTGCGCAGCCACTCTCCATGGCTGACTTCCACTTGCACGTCGTCTTCACCGCCGCCAGCCATCTGGCTGGCTTCCAGCTCAAAACGCAGAGCGCCCAGGATATCCACTGGCCCGCGCCCCGACATTTTCCGGGCTCTCTCATAGGCCTCCAGCAGCTTCTGCAGCTTATCGTGGTCCACTTCCACCCACTTGCCCTTCAGAAAAGCCAGACCCTCTTCCTGCCTAAGCAGTTCCTGCAGTTCCTCCGGATCAAGAGCGTCCTCCCCCAAGGACAGCCGCACATCGAAATTCAGCAAAGCCTCCCGGCCCAAAATCGAGGGAGGCTCGGTACCGATGTTGACGGCAAGTTTGGGCAGCCGCGAGGACTTCTTCCACCATTTGGGGATGCGGCACAAGATGCCTGCCTGCTCATAAAGGGGGACCTCTTTCAAAAACTCATAGGTCTCCTGCGCTGAAAGGCGCAAAGGGTGGAATATTTCCCCGGACTCGACGAGGCCAGCAATGAACGGACTCTGGCCCGCCGCCTTATTGACTGTGGAGAGCAACCCCAGCAGCGCGGCCTGGTCCCCTTGGTATTCTATCAGCGCATTTTTCAATGGGAGGTGCCGGGATTTCCCCTCGCTGCAGGTATCCGAGGAATAGGTGGCCATAAAGGCAAAGGGGAAGTCCTCTTTCTTGCTCTCCACCAGGTGGAAGAAGACCCGCCCCACTGGATGCAGCTGCTGGCTGCGGGTCGCAAAAAATTCCTCAACCGATCCGGGGTACGCGCGGATTTCGGTGGAGAAAGCCGCCTGCAGACGGCTTAAGCTCTGCGCTATCCAAGCAGGAGTCAGAAATTCTGATCCCCAGCCCACCGGCCCCATCGCCAAAAGACTGTCGACCGTCCCAATCTCCCAGTCCACCCGGGCTTGCTCCCGCAAATCTTCGAGATCCGGAATACGGGCCAAATCTGTCAGGAACTGCTCGGCCACCGCATGCACAAAGCGCAAAGAGCTGGACCAGGGCCAGTGAGGATCTAAAAACCCCAGATGCAAAAAAGCGCGGCCCTCATCCTCACGAAACTGGGACAGGAGGTCGTCCTGCACTGCAACAAATGGAGAATGGCTTTCCCCTGGATCGCCTTGCCAGTCCAGCTGAAAGCCTTGAGGCAACATCACGGCCACGAGTTCGCTGCCCGTTTTCTCTCTGACCTTTACATTGGCGCCCACCGCCATACCGCTCCTCACTCTTCCCCACAGGGGGAGCCATACATCCTTTTCATTCCATAGGGCATATTGTACCGGCAATCCCGTCACCACGCCAGCATAGGCGCCTTGCCCCAAGCCAAAAGGTTTGGCCATGACATCCGTTGGGGGGTACTTCCCCACGGATTTGCAGGTTCTACACCGCTTCTATTTCAATTGCCGTTTATCCCATAGTGACACGTGAAGCCTGACACGGGTGTCTTTACTTTTGACATGCCTCCCTAGGTCAGGTAGGTCGCAGGGACACGTCCGTATTTCTCGCCCCTTTCGCATGAGTTTCTGCCATGGCCGAGTACCATGACCTCCGCATTGGCCGCCTATACCCCACGGGAATAATCCCATCCGGCTCCTCTGGGGACGCATGAATTTTTAAGCACAATGCGGTATAATGACCATAGAGGTGGTCACTTTGAAAATGGTGAGTGTTAAAGAATTTCGCGATCACGCAACCCAACATCTGAGGACATCTGAACCCATCATTATCATGCGGGGGGCTTCTCCTGCGGGTGTTTTTTTGCCTTGGGATGAGTCCCTGTTGCCCCCCGACATTGTGAAAAAGGCCATGTATGATAGGCTGGCTCGTCAACTCCAGGAGCAAATGGCGCAATCCGATATATCCGAAGAGGAGGTATTCGCGGATTTTGAGGCCTATCGAAAAGATCGTCATTGATGCAAATGCGTTGTTGTCTATCGTGATTGGCGGCAAAGCAGCCCACCGCATCATGACACATCCGAAGGCTCCGGAACTGTGTGTGACGCGGCAGGCGCTGGCAGAAGTGGAGGAATACATTCCGGCGCTGGCCACACGAAAAAAGTTGAACGCGGAACTCTTATGGTCAATCTGGCGTCTCCTCCCGGTGGAGGCCTTAGAATCTCCGCACAGTGGCCCCGCATGGAATCAGGCGTGGGCCTGCTTACATCAGCGTGATCCGGATGATGTCCCGACGTTAGCCTTGGCCTTAGCGCACGGTTGGCCGATTTGGAGTCAAGACAAGGACTTTGATGAGGCCCGGAATTTGTGTCAGGTCTATTCGACGGCAGTATTACTCCAACTTTTGGACAACTCCTAGGCCGTGAAATGGGATGAATCTCTTGGATCCTTCATTCGCGGGCTTTCCGATTCCGGAGGACTCTAGCTCGTCGCGAATGCTTCAGGAGAGACCATCGTCCATCCGTATACCGTGTTTTTGGGGAACTAGTGAGCGGACAGCCCCGGTTTAACCCCCATTTTTGGTGCTGCAAAATATCGAGCGCGCCGATAGCCAGATCCGGTATTATTGGGTCTCCCGCTCCCAGACCGCCACGTGTCCGTTTTGCGGGACCCTCAGCACCACGGCCCGGCACGACTCCTTCGAAAAGCCCCTTCAAGACCTGCCCCGGGATGGCCGGGCTGTGTACCATTGGGTGCAGCGACACCGCTATGTTTGCGCCAATCCAGCGTGCGAGCGGGATCTGTTTGTGGACCGATTGCCGGGGTTTGCCGACGACGGGGCGCGGAATACCCTGCGGTTCCAGCGTGCCTGTGTAGCCCGGCCTTTGGACAGCGGGTGTAAACCCGCGGAAGATGCCCTCAAGCGCGAAGGCGCTGCGGTGAGCCATGAGACGATTGCCCGGTATGTCAAAAGAGCCGCGGCGCGGCCACTCCAGCCTGCGACATCGGGCCCTTGGCCCAATACGCCACGGGCCTCGCCAACGATTATGACGCGGTGAAAAATAGCCTGATCTATCCGGAAATCAGCAATGGGCCGCTCGAAGGCGTCAACAGCCGGATTAAAATGAAACATCGGCGCACAGGCGGGCGCGCCGAGATGGAACTGCTGAATGCCTGCAATGTGCTCCGAGCGGAACATCTCACAGCATAAGCATCACCGAATTTGAGAAAGAGCCTGCTAGAGGGGAGCCGATCGACGTCTCGACACGAAGCGGGACGAGAGCTCTGCTTTCTCGGGGACCTCTCGGTGCCTTTCGACAACAACTGGGCGGAGAGAGATTTACGGATGGTTAAGATGAAGCAAAAGGTGTCCGGGACGTTCCGCACAGAGGACGGAGCCACCCGATTTGCGGTCTGCACCTATTTGTCGACAGCCCGCAAGCAAAATCAATCCATGCTCGCCGTATTGCGGTCCGTGATTGAGGGAAAGCCCTGGCAGCCTCTGACGTAATCGCCACCGGGTACCTCCAGCAGGCTCACAAGCCGGACCACTGCCAAGGGCCTTAACCGCCTGTTCTGGAGGGTACCTGAGCAGTTGCTTTATTTTTTGGGCAAATGCACGTTCGGATGGGTTGGCAGGTCTTGATGCACACTCGAAGATCTTCCGCACCAGAAGCCTACCCGTCCAGAACGCTGGGGACTGCAGCGAACGGCTCAGTGCGATGTCATCCCGATGATCATCCCAATATAGAGAATGTAGAACAGCCCCGCTGTCAGCAGTTCTGACACCTTCAACGGGCCCGAGCGGCTTCTCAGCCAGATCCATAACGTAGCCAGCCAAGCCACAATGCCGGTGAGCAGTTCGAGAGGGTCCAATTGCCACGAGGTCAGGCCAATACCCAAGGCCGGCACCACGCTCGACTGAAACGCCATGGCTCCCGTGACATTGCCGACAGCCAGGGTGTCCTTGTGGTGCCGGATCCAGATGACGCTGTTGAGCACTTCCGGCAGTTCGGTCGCCACGGGGGTGACAATCACCGAGAGCAGAAAAGCCGAGATATGAATGATGCCGGTCATGCCGTTCAGTGCCGTCACAAAAAAGTGCGCGCCCATAATCAGTCCCAACAGCGCCAATGTCACCTGGACCAAAGCCGCCCACAGGGGCGGCTCGGGTCGGGAAGACAGCCGGAGCGCCTGGCTGGGCCGGGCGCTTTCCGCCTGGTGTCCTCCCTGGCCCTTCACCAGAGTCCATGCATGCCAGCCGTACAGCCCAAAAAGCCCCACCGCCACGGGGTGCCAGAGGCGGGGCAGGAGGGTTGCGAGCAGCGCCAGCCCGAACGCTATCAGAAAAAATTGCAGGTCTCCGGTCATATGGCTTTGCCTGTCGAGACTGAGAGACTTCCGCCCCGTCCACAAGAGTCCCAAGCCGATGACCAGAAACCCTACAGTCGCCAGCATGAACGGTGCGCCCAAAATTGCCCCCAGGCCAATAGAGCTCTCGCTCTGTCCCCGCCCGAACAGGATGGCGATGACCGGCACCAGCGTTTCCGGCAGCGCCGTCCCGATGGCTGCCAGCAGAGAGCCCACGGCTCCCTCATCCAGATGGATCCGGAAACCCACCCACTCGATGCCGTTCGTGAAGTAGTCTGCGGACAAGACGATGAGCACCATGCCGCTGACTGTGATGAGCAATAAAGACATCAACAGATCCCCCGTGTCCCCGCCACTTGTTTCATTATATGGGACTGCTGGCCGGGGCTATTCGTCCCCCCGCCAAAAATTCTGCTGGCGGAGCGCCTCATACACGACAATCGCCACGCTGTTGGCGAGATTCAAGGAGCGCACCCGCCGGTCCATCGGGATAGCATATGCCGTCTTCTGGTACTCCTCGAGCAGTCCAGAGGGCAGGCCCGTGGACTCCCGGCCAAAAACCAGCACCGATGCATCTTGGTAGTGGGCTTCCGTATAAATTTTTGCGCTGTGTGAAGAAAAATAATACCATTGGGATGGGTCTCCCAGCATTTCCGTAACGCTGGCCCACTGTGGGTGGACATGCATGTCCACCAGATCCCAGTAATCGACTCCCGCCCGCTTCAGGTAGCGGTCGCTGACAGAAAAGCCCAAAGGCTCCACCAGGTGCAGATGCGTCCCGGTGGCTGCGCAGGTGCGGGCAATATTTCCCGTATTGGGGGGAATTTCCGGCTCCACTAACACCACATGCACTGCCTTGCCCCCCTGTTGTCTCCCGGTCTGTCAGGAATGCCCGCTGTAATAGTCGATCTGGCGAAAATCCATATACAGCTCCGCCAGACGCCCCAGCAGATCATCCTGGTCCAGTTCACGCAGAACATCCGCGAGGGCTAGAAAATAGCTCCTCGCTTCATCTGCCAGAATATCACTGTTTTGCATGATTTCACCTCTGCAGGCAGTCTGCCCCGGAAGGTGAATTATGATACGGCGCCAGCGCGCTGCCTGAGGGCCTGTGACAGTTCACGGGCTACAGGGCCCGCCTGCCCGCTGCCAATCACCGCGCCGTCGACTTGGGTCACCGGCAGCACCTCGGTCGTCGTGCCGCTCAGAAACACTTCGTCAGCCTGCAGCATGTCGTCAGCGGAAAAGGGCAGGAGAGTCAGGGGCATGTGCCGTTCCCGGGCGATTTCAATCAACACCTCCCGGGTAATTCCGGGAAGAATGTAATTGGTCACCGGCGCCGTCACAAGCTCGCCGCCGCGGACAATGAACACATTGGCGCTGGTGGCTTCCGTCACCATGCCGTCACGCACGAAGATGGCGTCAAACAGCCCGCGGCGGTGCGCCTTCTCTTTGGCCAGCACATTAGGCAAGAGCCCTATGGTCTTGATCCACACTTTCGCCCAGCGGTCATCGGCCGCCGTCATGACGGCCACACCCTGTTGCCAGGCCCGCAGGTCCGGGGCTGGCGCCGGCCGTATCCACATCAGCACGGTGGGCGGGGTGCCCTCCGGAGGGAAGGCATGCGAGCGCGGGTAAGCGCCCCGCGTGATTTCCAGATACAACGCCCCCTCGTCCGCACCGAAAGACTCCAGCAGACTGTTGGCGCCGAGGCTCAAGGCGGCGATGTCAACGCCCTCCAGCTCGATTCCGGCAAGCGACCTTTGGAGCCGCGCCATGTGCCGCTCCCATTCAAAAAACTGGCGGCGGTAAACGTGCACCACCTCATAGACCCCGTCCGCAAAGAGAAAACCCCGGTCATCAAACGAGAGCCGAACAGCCTCCTCGTCGACAACCGCGCCATTCCAGTAGACCTTCATCTGTCGCCCTCCTGCATCCTCTATTCAGTGTCCTATGTTTGCGCGCGGCCTCTATAGATGACTCCCCGCAGCGGGTCCAGTGTCACGAGCTGTCCTTCCGGCCAGCGTGTGGCCGCGTCTTTCACCCCAACCACCGCGGGGATGCCAAGAGTCACAGCCACCACGGCGATGTCGGACGTGCGCCCGTCGCGCTCCGCGATAATGGCGGCTGCGCGTTCGAAGAAGGCGTGCTGCTCCGGAGTGTAGTCGACCGCCACGGCGATATAAGGTTCGCCAGGGCCGGCCGATTCCCCGCCGTGCGGATACCTGACGGGCGCTGTCACGGGCTGGCCGTAGCCGAGGCCCACCCCCACCACCTCGGGCCGGGAGACCGTTTCGACGCGCACCAGATTGGTGGTGCCGGGAATGCCGGCAGGCACTCCGGCCGTAACCACCACCAGATCCCCATCTTGCACATACCCGCAGTCCGCAGCGTCCCCAATCGCTTTTTCGGCCATGTCCATAGCGCCTTCCACTCCGGGGGAGAAAAGAGGGTGCACCCCCCATGACAGTTGCAGCTGGCGCGCCACCCGCAGTGTGGAGGACAGCGCGACGATGGGCACCTCCGGCCTGGCCCTGCTGACCATCCGCGCCGTGTATCCCGACGCGGTCACGGTCAAAAGCGCCCGCGCCCCCAGACTCTCCGCCATCTCGGCGGCGGCCTGGCTGACAGCATCTGCCACCCGCGACACACTATGAACCCCCCGGCTGACATATTCCGGACGGTCATCGGCATCCTCGGCAATCTTGGCCATCATTTTCACCGACTCCAGCGGGAATTGCCCGGATGCGGTTTCAGCCGAGAGCATCACACTGTCCGAGCCGTCCCATATGGCATGGGCCACGTCGGAGACTTCCGCCCGCGTCGGGCGCGGGGAATGGGTCATCGACTCCAGCATCTGGGTCGCTGTGACGACCGGAATCCCCAGCCGGTTCGCGTGCCCGATGATCTCTTTTTGCAGCCACGGCACCCGCTCGGGAGGGAGTTCGACCCCAAGGTCCCCTCTCGCCACCATGACGCCATCCGACAGGGATAAGACGTCGGAGAGATTATCCACCCCGGCCCGGTTTTCAATTTTACTGATTAAGAAGACACTGGAATGATAGCCCTCAAAAAATTTTCGAATCGCCAGAACATCTTCGGCAGAGCGGATGAATGAGGCCGCCACAAAGTCGATGCCTTCCTCGATTCCCATGGCCAGGGCTTCTTTGTCCACCGCGCTGAGAACATCCAGCGGCCATGTCAAGTCGGGCGAGCTGATTTTTTTCCGGCTCTGCAGGACACCGCCCGCCACTACCTCGCAGCGCAGGGCAAAAGGCTCAGATTCCACGCAGCGGACGACAATATTGCCGTCATCAATCCACAGAATCTGACCCGGCTCGACCATGCCGTACAGGCCCTCCCAGTTGACGGTCGCGGACGCCTGGCGCCGGTCCGGTGCCTGCCCCAGAAACAGTGGGTCCCGCTCCCCCAGGACAATGGGCGCAGGCAAATCGCCCAGGCGCACTTCCGGCCCCCGGGTATCGAGCATAATGCCAGTATATTGCTTCAATTCTTCCGACACTTGGCGTATCAGCCTGATTCGTTTGCGGTGCGTATCCACGTCTCCGTGGGAAAGATTGAGCCGGGCCACATCCATACCTGCCCCGATCATGGCCCGCAGTACGTCTGGATGATCGCAGGCCGGTCCTATTGTCGCCACAATTTTTGTCCGTCTCACATGCTGACTCCTTTACCGCAGCCGTCCGAGGTGTTCGGCGATAATTTCCGTTGCTTCTTCCGCTTCCCCTTCGGGCACCTGCACTTCTATTGTCCCGCGGTCATCCTCACCGAGTTCCACAACTCTCAGGTGGACCAGAAAGCTCTCCCCCTCTAAAATGGCCTGCACCCGTTCCGCAATGGCTCTGGTAGGCGCAATATAGACAACCGTCCACATGGTATAGCCTCCTGGATAGTAGGTGAATCTAGGTTAAGAATACAATGGACGGCCCGCTATCACAACTGCAGGCCGCCCGCTGAGTTTCCTGGTCCTCGCTACCATTCCAGAGGCATGCTCTCGTGTTTGGATGAGTCTTTTTCGGCCACCCGGAAAATCGACAGCAGGGCCGCCAGAAACGACAGGATCACCAACACATACAGCGCATAGCGGGTAGACGGAATCCAGGGCGGTTTCGGGCCCCCCGCCCTTTCCACGCCCCCGTGGGCCAAGAGCACCACGGCCAGGATTGTGCCCGAAATGGCTGTCCCCATGGCCATGCCGAGCGACCGGGCCATATTCAGGATACCGCCGCCGACCCCCAGCCGCGAACTTGGCAGGCTGCCCATGACGGACGAGTTGTTGGGCGGGGTGAAAACCCCCAGCCCCACTCCAATCAAAACCAGTTCGATGACCATGAGCACCACATTGGCGTGCAGGCTCAAAGTCCAGGCCAGAAGCAAACTGGCCAGCCCCGTCAAAGCCATCCCGCCCGTCGTCAGAATGCGGGGCCCATAGCGGTCCGCCAGAGAACCCGCCTTGGGCGCCGCCACTGTCATCCCTAAGGGCACGGCGGTCAGGATCAGTCCCGTCACGGCCGAATTGTAAGTCAGCACCCGCTCAAAGAAGAAAGGCATCAAGAACAGCACGCCGAACATCGCCAGATAAGAGAGGAGACCGGTAAAATTCCCGACGCTGAACACCCAGATCTTAAACAGCCGCATGTCTACCAGAGGCGCACGGAACGTCAGTTCGCGGAAAATAAAGCCTACAAGCAAGATGCCCGCCGCCGCAAACATTCCCAAAATCAAGGGAGATGCCCAGCCCCAGGCGTTGCCTTCGGTCAGCGCAATCATGATCAGCACCAGGAAGGGTGTCATCAGCACCGTCCCCCACCAGTCGAACGTGGTCTTGTGGCCCGACAGCTTGTCTTTGGGGAGGATTGCCGCCGCCATCAGCGTCCCGATCAGCCCGACCGGCACATTGACATAAAAAATAGCCCGCCACCCGAACAGCCCGATAAGGCCGCCCCCAATGGCCGGGCCTAACGACAGGCCGATGGCCTGCGCTGAACCCTGAAACCCAATCGCGCGCCCTCTCACTGACGCCGGCACTGTGGCGGTGATAATCGCCACCGAATTCGCCTGCAGCATGGCAGCCCCCGCGGCCTGAAACACCCGCGATACAATCAGCATGGGCAGGTTCACGGCTGCCCCGCAGGCCGCCGAGCCGACAATGAACACCAAAAAGCCAAAAGTGTACAAAGGCCTCCGGCCCAATATGTCTGCCAAGCGGCCAAACAGCGTCAACAATGTCGCCAAGGTCAGCAAATAGGCAATAAGCACCCAGCTGACGAGAGACGCACTCGTGTGAAAATACGTGCTCAGATCCGGCAAAGCGACATTGACAATGCTGGCATCCACCGCAGCCATGAAGGCGCCAATACATACCGTAGCCACGACCAGCCAGATGTAATTGTCCCGCGACGTATAGCGTTCGAGAGGCAACGAGTGCCAAATTCCGCGGATCCCCGTCGCTCTTGCCACTTTTGCACCCCCATTTTGTGAATATTTTCTCAAATAGTCCGATCAGGTTACGGATGTATTATCCCACCATCATCTTAATAAATCTACCACTTTGGCGGCTCTTTTCTTGCAGGCGGGGAGATCGTACAATGCACGTAAGGGCAGCAGCACGCTTGGCGCTGCCCATTTCGGGTTTGGAGGTTTCCCATGCCGTTTGATTCCTTTTTAATCCGCCAGTTATCCCACCGCTGGAACAGCCGCTGGTCAGGGCTCGAAATTTCGGGAGTATTAGCCGATAAGGGGCGAATTGTGCTGCAGGGGTGGCAGCCCTCGACCCACCAGAAAATTTCGGTGCTGATCGTGCTGACGACGGGACTGGCCCGCATCCATGAAACGCAGCACCGTTTTGACATTCCCAAAGCCGCCCAGTCCGTCTTCACCCGGTTTTTGCCGCTCACCGTGGACCGGGTGTTCACGCCGTCTCTAGACCGGGTGCTCTGGCTTCAGGTGCACTGGGCCGACGACTGGGGCCAGACCGTCACCGGGTACGCTGTCGTCGAACTGACGGGCAACCTGACCAACTTTATCATGCTCACAGAAGACCGTGTGATTCTCGATGCGCTGCGGCAGGTGCCTCCCCGCAACAAGCGCCGCGGTGTTCTTCCCGGCACTCCCTACGCGGCCCCCCCGGCCCTTCCTGACCCCTGCGGAAGCCGCCTGCCCTCGGACCTGCCTCCGGCCGCCCGCCCCTTGGCCCTGCTGCCGGGCTGGTCATGGGAGCAGCTGTGCCGCGATCTAACGAACTATGCGCTGCCCTTTTACCGCCTCCGCCAGGAGAGCATGGAGGATGTCTGGGTCTATCCCCTGCCCGGCTGGGAGTCTGTGGAGATCCAGGACCCGGACGCTGCCCTGGACGAGATTTACTGGGAAAGGGACCGCGCCCGCATCCTCGCCAACTTGCAGAGCCAGCTGGCTGCCCACTGGAAAGACCGGGCCGAGCACCTCGCCAAAAAGCTGGGCGAAGCCGAGCAGGCCGCCCAGGAAGATCCCGAAGCGCATAAGGAAATGGGCGATTTGTGGCTCGCTTACCAGTACCAGTTCCGCCCCGGCGTCCAAAAGGTTTCGGTCCCGGGCTTCTCCCAGCCCGACCGGAACTTCGAGCTCGAGCTCAGTGAGGGCAAGACTCCGGCGCAGATGGCGGAAGCCTGCTACCGCGCATACAAGAAAGCCAAGCACCGAGTGTCCGCGAGCAGCCGCCTGGTCACAGCCCTCGCCCAGGAATTGGCCGAGGCCCAAAGGGCCTGGCAGGACGCAGGCATGGTCCACCCCGCGGACTACTACCGCAAGGAGCTCGCCCTGCTGGCCCCCCGCCTGCGCCACACGGTTCAGACGCCCCAGCACTTCCGGCGCTTCGCCAGCACCAGTGGCTATGAAATACTGGTCGGGCGCAGCCGGGAGGAAAACCAGGAGCTGACCATCCGCCGGGCCCGCCCCGACGACATGTGGTTTCACGTGAAACAGTCTCCCGGCTCCCACGTCGTGCTGTTCAGCGGCAAGGACAACCCCAGTTTGGAGGACCTGCTCGACGCCGCCCACCTCGCGGTCTTCTATAGCTCCGCCAAGCGCTCATCCACTGTGGCCGTCGATTACACCCGCCGCAAATTCGTCAGGAAAAGGCCGCATGCGGAAGCCGGCCAGGTCCTCTACGAGCGTGAGAAAACCTTGTACATCACTCCCGATGCCCAGCGCCTGCGCAATCTCGGCGCTACAGGAGACAAACTCACAGACTGAGCTTCAGCGCTTGGGAGCGGACAGCGGCACGCCCTCCCGGCACAGGGGGCACTCGGACGGATCCCAGTTGCGCACCCCTGTCAGCTCGAGCACGGAGACCATGGGCACTGTCCACGGCAGCGCTCCCTGGGCGCGGCTGACCAAAGCCCCGACAGCTGCGACCCGCCCCCCCTGCTCCTCGACTGCGCTTATCACCCTGCCGACGGAAAATCCGGTG
>DAHWJO010000309.1:0-1281 GCA_027344105.1 Sulfobacillus sp. | reverse complement strand
TCTACGATGGCGCTGACATATTCGCTGATGAGACTTTCATGGGTCAGCAGAACCCCTTTAGGGCGCGACTCTGTGCCAGACGTATAGAGAATCTGGGCCACGTCCTGTGAGTCGGCGTATTCCTCCTCCTTGTCTGCGGGCATGAAAGCGTCTGGGGCGGAATGGATGCTGCGCCACTCCCCCCTATCCGAGGCACAGTCCATGAGCAGCTTCAAGTGCGGCGCTTGTTCCGAGTGCGGGTCCTCGAGTGAGTGAAGAGCCTCACCGACTGTCCCGAGAAACTCCGGGGTGCTGACAACGGCCCGCACCGTGGCGTGATCGAGAATATAGGCGGTTTCACCTGCTGACAGCATGAAGTTGACGGGGACCAGCACAAGTCCAAGACGGGCGGCCGCGAAAATGACGGTGGCGTAGTCCTGGGAATTGCGCCCGTAAACTCCCACATGGTCCCCGCGGCGCAAGCCGAGAGAATGCAGGCGGCCTGCCACCAAGAGCACATCCGCTTCCCATTCCCGGTAGGTCAGGCGCGACTCTTGGTAAATGACGGCCAGTTTGTCAGGGAAGCGGGCGGCAGAGCGGTGCAGCAAATCGTACAGGGTTTGGCGGTGAATCACGTCGGTCAATGAATCCACGTCCTTTCACAAATCTACGGGGCTGCTATGGAGCTTGGGCGGAGAAGGGGCTGAAGCTCCATAGTAGCCGCGAGACTCATCAAAATGTTGCCGGCGAGGCCGGGCAGGGGGCATTTGTGGCAGTGGCCCCCTGCTGCCACCGGGTTTCAGCTCTCGATCTCGACCGGTTCGACAGGGCTGGCCAGTTCGAAGCCCAGAATGCGGCTATAGAAATACAACTCGGCCTCCGTGGATCTCTGGATGTTCTTAGCTTGCCGAAACCCGTGTCCCTCCCCTTCGAAAGCGATATAAGCCACGGGGACATGGTTGTCTTTCATCTTCGCGACCATCATTTCCGCTTGATTGGGCAAGACGATTTTGTCCTCCAGGCCCTGAAAGAAGATGACGGGCGCCGTAATCTGTTCCGCATGAAATAAAGGGGAGCGCGCTTCGTAGACCGCTTGGGCCTCTGGCCAGGGACCCACCAGATGATCCATGTAGCGCGACTCGAACTTGTGGGTCTCGCGCGCCAGCGCCCCGATGTCGCTGACTCCGAAATAGCTGGCGCCGGCCCGGAAGACATCGCGGAAGGTCAGGCACGCCAAGGTGGTGAATCCTCCTGCGCTGCCTCCCCGGATGACCATGCGCTCCGGGTCGACTAACCCGCGGT
>DAHWJO010000308.1:930-1281 GCA_027344105.1 Sulfobacillus sp. | reverse complement strand
CTGCACCGGCCTCCCCCCAGGTGATAGAGGGCACCAGCCCCATGGGATAGACTACAAACAATGTCGCCGCGGCTTTGGTCAGAATGGCCGACCAAAGCAGTATCGCCGATGGCCAAGGCTTTCGTAAGAAAGGCTTGCGCGTCCGCGCAATGAATAAGGTCAAATGTCCAGCAACTGCAAGCTTGAGGAAAATCAGGGTTTGCAGATGCGGGATGTTCATGTGGAAGTAATCTTTGGCGATGAGCAGCATGCCGAAGGTTTCCGCGACTCCGATAAGCCCCAAGACGGTAGACACTGTGAGAACGCGATGCATATCGCAGCGCACCGGTTTGGGATCCAGCCAGGTATTGT
>DAHWJO010000308.1:0-920 GCA_027344105.1 Sulfobacillus sp. | reverse complement strand
ATTGTCGGTGGCGATGGCCATGATTGGCACATCATTAAAGAACGCCAGCAGGATGATCATGATGGCGGTGATGGGATAAAAATCGAAAACCAGCATGGCCAGCACGACGAAGACCATAATGCGGATGGTTTCGACGATACGGTAAATCGCATAGCTGTTCATGCGCTCGAAGATGCGGCGTGCCTCCTCAACAGCGCTGATGATGACATTCAGGCCCGGTGCCATCAGCACCAGAGCGGCCGCAGCCCTGGCGGCATCCATGGCGCCGGACACTGCGATACCCACGTCCGCTTGCTTGAGCGCCGGGGCATCGTTGACGCCATCGCCGGTCATACCCACCAGATAGCCATCGGTTTGTAATGCCTTGACAATGCCGTATTTATGCTCCGGAAAAACTTGGGCGAAACCATCGGCAGCCGCAATTTTCTGGCGCAGGTCCGCGCCAATCAGGGTGACATCGGCTTGGTTGGCGAACACCTGATCCGCAGGCAGAATGTCTGTCCCCAAACCCAATTGGCCGGAGATTTCCTTGGCGATCGCCACGTTATCGCCTGTTACCATCTTGACCTCGATACCATGCGCCTCAGCCTGAGCAATGGTATCCCGGGAATCTTCCCGGGGTGGGTCAAAGAGTGGAATGATACCCAGAAACTGCCAATCGCCTGAAGCAACCTTGCGCGCGGCACCGAGGGTACGATACCCCTTCTGCGCTAGGACCTGAATGTGGGCCTGCGTGTCTTGAAGTACAGTCGTTGGCAAATGGCAAAGCCCGAGGATCACTTGCGGCGTACCTTTGGTCATGGTCCAAATCTGACCAGATGAATCCGTCACTTGGGCTTCGGTACGTTTACCCACCGGGTCAAAAGGGGTGAAGTGCTGTTGCTGCCAGCCTTGCAGAAGTCGGGGATTCTGAACAGCGC
>DAHWJO010000307.1:0-1288 GCA_027344105.1 Sulfobacillus sp. | reverse complement strand
GGTGCCGGTGGCGGATGTGGCCGTTCTGCTCGCCTATACTGCGCTGTTCATCGCGGCGGCGGCTCTCGGACAAAAATGGATTGATGCCCGGCCTGAGATGTAGAGGACACAAATTTACTCAGGACGATCTGGAACGGCTAGTACTCAGTGCTGGTTGTTCCCGCGTCCATAAGGCACCGGACTAAGGGCATGGAATGCGGCGGGAAGGAAAATCCTTAACCGGGTAGAGGAGATTCTGCTGGGCCGAATCGGCCCCGGGGATGTATAAGCCGACCTCTCTCCCGTCGGGGACGTGTCGCTAACGGTGAGCATGGTGAGACAAGTTAGCCCGGAAGTGCGCATGCCGGCGGTGCAACCCGCAGACCGTAACGGCAATGGATCCGCCGGTGCGGAATTGTCAATCGGCCCCAGGCGCACACAATATGATCACAGAACTGGAAAAGCTCCCGTGGAGTGTTGATGGAAGAAGTTTGGCTCAGCCCGCCTTGGAGAGAAACTTCGGCCGATTGCTGCTCTGGTTGCGGGGCAACCCAATAGTTCACCCGTGGCTACAAGGATGCAGTTCACTATGAACGGCATTGCAGGCGTGCGCGGGTCGCGGCGCTCGCATAGGCATGGATAGCTGCTCCCGCTAAGCGCGGCCACCCGTGCGCCGGGAAAGCCATTAACGGGAAAGCCTTCAAGCACTAGCGCACGGCGGTTCAGGTGGGGGAGAGTTCCTGGGACCGCACTCCCTCGCGCCGCCTTTTGCGGTGGGCGCGCTTTCTCACTCCCTCTGCCGTAATAGTGTAGACAATCAGTCCGGCATCATCACTTTTGAATTCCACCGTGCAAGTCGAGCAGAAATACCAGCCCGGAGCGGTGAGCCGTCCGACCCAGCGGTTCCCGCATTCAGGACAAATGGGATACTTTTCGCGCATAGCCATTCTCCTTTATTCGCTTTATACCTACCATAACGACGCAGACGAATTGTTGGTAACAAGAATCCTAAAAAATTTACATTTCCAGCCAAATCGGGGGGCATTCTCCAAGCGGGGGGCGCCACATAAAGTGAGGGGCCACGGCCTTTTGCAATAGACATGGATTCCTTTTGCGCTATCTGTCTGCCGGGGTTTCTGGAATCCGATTTTAAGGGGGAGGTATATCGGCATCCATTAAGATTAAGACCATGGGCAGGAGTTGTCAGTGGACATCCCGGCAGGTGGCAGGAGGATACGCAAAAAAGGTGTTGAAGGCGATATATAAGTATACATGCATCCTAAGATGAGTCAGGTTGGGATCTGAAAGT
>DAHWJO010000306.1:0-1318 GCA_027344105.1 Sulfobacillus sp. | reverse complement strand
CTGCCTGCTTCCTTGCCAGTTCCACGAGCAACGCATTGGTGTGGGTGCGCGTCAGGCGAAGGGCTCCCGCGATTTCCCTACAGGTGCTAGGGCCGTCGCGCAGG
This sequence comes from Sulfobacillus sp., assembly GCA_027344105.1. Classification (GTDB taxonomy): domain Bacteria; phylum Bacillota; class Sulfobacillia; order Sulfobacillales; family Sulfobacillaceae; genus Sulfobacillus. The sequence goes on along the minus strand of DAHWJO010000306.1, from coordinate 1,214 downwards.
CAATCAAGGACGCGGGCCATGTCCCGGGTGACAATGAGGTCAGTCATCGAGTGGGAGCCGCGTGCTGGGGGGTGTTGCGCCGCCAGCAGCTCCAGAAATCAGCGTTGCGGCTACTGCGGGAGGAAGGCGCCGACCGTGACCGCGTATGGCTGATGGTCGCGGAGGGAATATCCAGGGCGGCAACCCCGTCCGGGACGAGTGATTCAATGGTTTTCTGCGAATCTGCGGATTCTTCGTGCATGGCCTTTTTCAAGGAAAACGAATCGATACGTCCCTCTGGCGTGGACCGAACGTATGGAATTCTGGTTTTACGAAAAAAAGCCCCTGCGGACAGGAGCATAAACTATACGTAGGAGGTATACCGGAAAAGTGGTGCCGTCAGGACCTCGTCGCGGGCGCATCAAAGGACCAGGAGGGCACCTCTTCTGTATAATAATATCACAGCATATTTTTATATCAATATGTATGCGGGCTTTTGACGGGTGTTCCGTGTTGGGGCGGGATGTGCAGTTCTGGGATGGGATGTGGTCACGGGGCTGAGGCTTTCGCGGGTATGCGGTGAAACGCTTTTATGCGGTGAAACGCTTTCAGGCCATACTGGATCGCGTCGAGCGCAAGCTGGACGACTTGACCCGTCGCGTCGGTAACCTGGAATTCGGGCAAGCCAACATCATCCAGCATCTCTGGCCGCCGCTGATGCTCAACAGCAGCTTACCTCCGATGGATTCAACCAGCGGCTCGAGCGTATCGAGCGCCGCCTTGAGCTGTCTTGAACAGGCAAAAATGGGCACCGTCACCGTAATATCTTATAATGGCCTGTGAGGTCCAGTGGAACGGAAAACAGGGTTAAGAGGCCAATATAGATAGCCAAGAATGATGTGGCTAGTTTAATATGGGCCAGAAGTTCTTGGCCATGGGGTTTTGAGGGGGCCAAGTAGCGTATACCCATATTGGCCATAGATCATGAAAATCGCCCGCATCTATCTACGTGTCAGCACCGTCGAACAGGATCTCAGCCGCCAGGCGGACATGGAGCACAGTGCGCGTCAGGCGGGTTACTACATCGCCGGCATATACCGGGAGAAGGCCTCCGGTGCGCGGGCTGATCGGCCCGAGTTACTGCGGATGATCGCTGACTTGCAGCCCGGTGAGGTGGTGATTGCCGAGAAGATGGACCGCATCAGCCGGCTGCCCTTAGCCGAGGCCGAGAAGCT
>DAHWJO010000305.1:462-1326 GCA_027344105.1 Sulfobacillus sp. | reverse complement strand
GGTAACTTTCTAACCGAATCTGGACCACACTGTGCAACGAGGGGAGAGTGAAAAATGCCTGGGGCTTGCCAGACGGCAGAGACGCGTCACCCAAGACATCGTCGTGTCTACACGGTGTTGTAGGCTCGGAGCGAGCCAAGACGCCGGTCGTGTGCGGTTATTGAAACGCGCGGGTCGATACCGCAACGTGGTCCTGCGAAAACGGCGATGCCCACGCCGCTGTTCCAGCGCCTTGCGGATGGCGGCACCACGGTGCTGCAACTCCAGCAGCATTAGAACAGTGCCAGCACGAACAATCTCACCAGTGTCGGCGGATACGGTGTCTTGCTCACGCACCAAGGCGATTCCTGTGATTTTGCTGCCAGGGTCCAGTTTGATCCGAGTGGACTGCAATTCGGAATCCTCCTGCAACCTGTCCACTAACCGGATAGTGAACGGCACCATCCGGTGGACGCGGGCACGACCTCGCTCCAGCATCAGCCGCGCCCGTTTCTCCGAGCACGGCATCAACGGTCTTCCTTTTCTGTCTAATACAAATACTGCCATACATTCTCCTGATAAAAGTGCTTATCCGCTTCGCTAATCCTTCGGATATTTACGCACCTTTATCCATTTCGTTGTTTACAACTTCATTAGTGCTTACGCACCTTGTAACGCCACTTTGCGGGATTATTCCCACACAGCGGTCTCCCTTCGGGAAAGTTTGCGACCGGCTCCCGCTTTCGCGGCGGCTGGAACCTTCGGCGCTTTACCTTTCGCCAGCATGATTCAAGCCTTGCAGAGCGGCGGACTAAGGAAGCATCCACCGGTGCGTCTCAACGACCTGTTGCAAACGTAGCGGGTTGGTTACCGCTTTCCCTGGTC
>DAHWJO010000305.1:0-452 GCA_027344105.1 Sulfobacillus sp. | reverse complement strand
GCAGAGCAGCGGACTAAGGAAGCATCCACTGGTGCGTAAAACGACCTATTACTAGCGTAGCGGGTTGGTTACCGCTTTCCCTGGTCAACCTAACTTGTTTTCACAAGCTCCTGTCTTTGTATACTTCAGTATTAGTGAAACTGTTAAGGGCTGGGGTGATTGACCATACAACGCTCCGCCAATTAAGCCAAGTGACCATCAAACCAAACTGAGTACTAAGCAGTAGCTTGCTTAGCGTGAGTTATAGAAACCACAGTGGTTCCTGCATTCTTTGACCATCCAGTGATCCGCATTGTTTTACCGACTGGCAAGTCAATCACTTGTTCGAACTTCTGCGTTTCGATATCTGGGATGTTTATGCCAACTGGGCTTTTATCCATTTTCACAAAGTTACGCACTGCCCCGCGAAAGCTTACCAAATCCGGATTTTTCTTTCCGGTTTCTATGCTGAA
>DAHWJO010000304.1:0-1341 GCA_027344105.1 Sulfobacillus sp. | reverse complement strand
TCGCGGCCCGCACTAAAAATCATCCGCGCCTGCGCATTTGTCGCCCCGATCAGCGAGGCGAATGTGCTGGTGAGTCCCGCTAGATAGACGAGAATGGCGAAGGGTCCCAGCGCCCTAGTCGCGGCGGCGACAAACGGCACCGACTGATTGGCAATGAGGGTGGCATGGTCATGAAAAGCAATCGATGTGGTCCATGCCATCAAGAGATACACCACGGTCACAAAGACCGTAGCCGTGTAAATCGCGATAGGCACTGCGTGGCGGGGATTTTTGGTTTCTTCCACCATGGCTCCGGGATTGCCGACACCAATGAACAAGAAGACCGCTAAGGGAAAGGCCAACCCAATTCCCGCCAGCCCGTTTTTGATGTGAGCGGGATTAAAACTGCTGAAGGACAGATCATGCAGGTGCGTGGCTATAATCGCGATCATACTCACAAGAATCAGCAGCAGTTCAAAGGCAAACATCGCTACCGCCCACCTGGTGGAGATCTTCACCCCGCGGTAGACTAGGAAGGCGACAAACAGGACGAGCACAACCGAAATAATCTCCCAGGGGACGACGACATGAAGAAACTGGCTTAAAATGAGAGCCGTCCACCCACCTAAGACAGCGATCACAAAGCCTACCGCAACAATAAAGCCGAATCCCAGGGCCCATGCGGCCATCACTCCAGGGATAGCTCCGAATGTCTTTCCAATGTACGAAATATAGGATCCCGCGCTAGGGGTAACCCGCGTAAATTCCACCAGGCTATTGATCTTCAAGAGAATGACGATGGCCGCGACGACAATGGCTAAAGGGCTGGCCACGCCGGCGGCTGCGGCAATAGTGGCAAAAGAAAAGAAAAAACTCATCGCTGGCGCCGTATTCGCCAGGGACACGGCGGTAATGTCAGCCGTGGTCAGCGTGTTCTTATTCAACCGTTCCACAGGTCTGCGGCGAGATGTTGGCTCAGTTCGTTTCATGAGAACGCCTCCCTTACCATAATCGCTGAAAGATGGATCTGATGAAACAGGACGGACCAAGACCAAGTCCGTAGGAAGGATGTAAGGCAAAATGGTCACCACGGTGTGCACAAAGATGGGTAGCCTTTCTTCAGGTAGGCTCCTGTCTTCCCCGGGCGGCCTCTTCGATAAGAAGGCCGCCGAACGAGAAGAGAAGACCGCACTCGCTGCCAATGGGGCGTTTAACTCTAAAGCATGGCGGCTTGAACCTGGCGCGAGGCGTAAGTCAAAGCCTCATCCATAATCTGCAGGCCTTTGTCCAGCTCGCCGTCACTTGTCGAAAGGGGCATAAGCGTACGGATGACGTGATTGTCCATTCCCGCCCGCATGACAA
>DAHWJO010000303.1:0-1380 GCA_027344105.1 Sulfobacillus sp. | reverse complement strand
CTCCCCACCGGCACAGCCAATCTCTTTTCCTCCATCACGTCCGCATGACTGGTGCTCCATGTCGTGCGCCAGTTGCATGGCTCCGCGCTGGATGTCGGACTGATTTACAGACTCAGGCAGTCTAGGCGCGGTTGTCGGTGCTTTGGCGCAGAGAAATCTGGTATCCCCCTGGGGATTGGGCCGCACAATTCTGACGGGCACCCTGCTCTCCGGACTGACTCTGCTGATTATTCCCGCCACCCCGCCCCTGCACTGGTTAGCGTTTCCAGCCTTGTCCGTCGCCATTGGGTTGCTCTTCATGGGGGCACCGATATACAACATTACTCAGGTCATCCTTCGCCGGGTAGTCACTGCCCATCGGCTCGCTTCTCGGCGGATTTCCCGGCACTCAAACCGGATACCGGAACGCCTTGTGGGTTGCTGTGGCCGGCAATTTCACCGCCTTTATTTGGATGGCTCTGTCACCTGTCTTATCCCTGTGCTCGATTCCCGCAGACGCTGAGTCAGGCAGGAACCCTGGGTGACCCAAACTTGCAAAGCCGGGCAAACGGTGCTGGCCCATGACTCCAAAAAATGCCTGGCAGCGGAACATTCGCGTATAATAGCTTTAAGGATGGTCAGCGGGTTGCAAATGATTCGCCAGGTGTTTAGGCGCCGCAATTTGGCTCACGGCCAGGGTCGGCAAACACCGCGAAATGCTGCAAACACACCTCCCACTGCCTGTTCGGCCGGTTGTCGGGGATACAAGCATATAGACGACTTTGCCTCGACCGGGCAGAAGAGGCTGGAGGCTAGAACCTGCCCAATGGTCATGGCGCGACTAGGCGCAGAGCACAAGGCTTCGGATTGTCAGTGGCAAGAATCCCTTGGGGACCCGGCATGATGCACGTGGGGCGGCGAAGAGCAGCTTTATGTTCCGTTGCAGTGTTGCGCCGTGCCTTCAGCGTCCAAACCTTAGCCACGTGTGTACAGGGCGCGCCTGTGGGACGGGAGTATTGGCCAGCTGGGGTGCCGGTCGGTTTGCGCGCCAATTTCGCCTGCACGTCGTAGAAATACGTCCTCATTATGGGCCAGCAACGGCAGATGTCAAATTGGGATCCGTAAAGATCCCTGCAGGACACGGTCGCTCTCGACGGCAGCAAGACCGACTTTGCCGGCTTGCGTAATCGCGTCGGCCCACTCCCAGCTCACGAGCGGCTGCTGTAAACCGAGTGCGGCCTTCAGGGGCACCAACCCTGTTCAGTAATTCAAGACCAACAAGGAGGAATGTGCCGGAATGTATAGGGACCTGCGCGGAACCCAGCAAGCCAATGTTCCATCGCATCTCGCGGATCTTCCTCTGAAATTCTGGGTCGCGGTGGTTCTAACCGGGATAGCTTC
>DAHWJO010000302.1:0-1508 GCA_027344105.1 Sulfobacillus sp. | reverse complement strand
TCTGGCGGGATCGGTCGGAGGCCGAAAGCGCGACATTAAAGGAATGCTTGGAGCGTTACGCTGAGGAAATCATCCCGACGAAAAAAGGCGACGGACGTCGAGAGTTGGGCTTTATCCGTCAGTGGCAGACTCGGCCTATCTCCTGCCGGTTTATGGCCGCCATCGATGGCCAAGACGTAAGCGCATCCATTAAAGAGATGGAAGCTGAGGGCAAAGCGGCCAACACGATCCGCCTACATCTTGCCCTGCTCTCGCATCTGTTTGAGGTTGCGCGGAAAGAATGGCGCATGGCGTCACTCACCAATCCCGTCGAACTCGTCCGCAAGCCTAAGCTCCCGCAAGGGCGTGATCGCCGGTTGGTTGCCGATGAGGAAACCCGCCTGCTGTCCGCCTGCCAGTCGGTCAGGGAGAGATCATCGGCATGACGTGGACGATGGTGGATCTGCGGCGCCGCGTTGTTCATCTGCCGGACACAAAGAACGGCCAGGCACGAGATGTTCCGCTATCAACGGCGGCAGAGCGCATCCTTGCCGCCCTACCCCGCCGAATGGACGGCAAGGTATGGACGTATACGCAAGAGGGCATGCGTGCATCATGGCGACGTGCATTGATGCAGGCCGCCATCACCGGCCTGCACTTCCACGATCTCCGCCACGAGGCCACGTCCCGGCTCTTCGAGAAAGGCTTCAACCCCATGGAAGTGTCGGCCATTACCGGCCACAAGACGCTGCAGATGCTCAAGAGGTATACGCACTTGAGGGCGGAAGATTTGGCGAAGAGGATGGGGTGACGGATGAACGATGACCAGCTTAAACATAGGGACGCAATTCCAGAACCGGAGCGTCTGTGGCCGTACCGGCCAAAAAATCGGTGTACTTCAAGGCGGGCAAGGAAATGCGCACACAGGTGGACCATGGCTGAACGTCCGTATGTTCAGGGGGTAAAGCCGCCATGGGCTTCGGTGCTGGTACGCCGGGACGTGGAGATGTGGCCCTTTGGTTCACCCGGTCATCGATGATTTCCAGCGGGTCTCGAAGCCGGACGTGGGACACGCCCGGCTGACGTTTCAGTAAGAGGCTCCCGCCATCGGTGTGCCGATGGCGGGAGGCGCTACAGACAGCGATCAGTCGCCGAGGGGTGGTGATGACATCCACCGGCCGCACCAAGGTGTCCCGCAACGTGGAGGCTTGCTCCACGGCGGCAATCAGCGCTTGCAGTTGCTCTTGAGTAGCATTGGGCGACTTGGCGTGTATCTTGACGCGCACCTGACTGACCCCAGGCGGCACGCTTGGGTCCACACCGAATAACGCTGCCAGGTCCACATCGGCTTCCAGCTACAGGCGCCCGCCCTCCAGCTCGATCCCGCGCTGGGCGGCGATCATCGCGATGTCGACCATGTAGCAAGAGGCCAGTGCCTGCAGCAAATATTCGACCAGGTTAGGGCCAGCATCCGCGCCCAAGGGAACTGGTTCGTCACCGACCAGGGTGAAGCGTCCTGCACGGGCTTC
>DAHWJO010000301.1:0-1515 GCA_027344105.1 Sulfobacillus sp. | reverse complement strand
TCAGAAGGTGTTGGAAGGCGCCAACATTCAGCTGGGATCCGTGATCAGCGATGTCCTCGGGACTTCTGGCATCCGCATCCTCCGCGCCTTGGCGCGGGGGGAGACCGACCCCGCCCAGTTGGCCGCATTGGCCGATGACCGCATCCGGGCCACCCCTGAGGAACTAATGCGGGCCTTAGACGGGCTGATGGGTAGCCATCAGCAGTTTCTCTTGGGCCAGCAACTGCGCCACCTGACGACGCTCGACGAGCAGATCACCGCGCTGGATACCGAAGTGAAGACCCGGGATCTCCTGGAGACGCATCCCGGGGTGGGCCGCCGACACGACGGGCATCGGAACCATAACCTACAGTTTCCCATGCTGCTCCGCCGCGCCCCGCCGCATGAAAAATAGCCGCCTCTGCCAAGAATCCACGCCGGATGGGCCCCGAACCTTTGTCAGATCCTTTATCAATTCGTCGAGTTCGTCGTCGGTTAACCGCGGTTCCGCCAGGGGCATGATGGCCGCGGTGACGAGATCGCGTTCGTCAGGCGGGACGTGGGGAAGCAAAGCCAGCGTCTGCCCAAAGAGCGCCCGCCGATCGTCGGTATGCATGCAGAGCGCCAGGGCCAACCGCAAGCGGTCGGGCGGTTCGCATGCATGAGCCGCCAGATGCTGGGCCACCATACGGAGTGCAGCATCGCCGTCGAGCTGGGTCAGATAGACATTCTCGATCTGGTAGTAAATCACGCCCAAGTCGATGTGATCCGGCGCTTGTGTGACTCCCGCATGATAGAGCACAACGGTCCGAATCGGGGCTTGATGCTGCGTGGCTAAGCGGGTATCGTAGCTGAGAAAGCGACAGAGCGCGGATTCCCACTGGGTTTGAAACACCAGGTAAAAGATCCGCCCATCCATCATGCGCCACACCGTATCCGCCCGCAGCTCTTTGGCCGGCAATACGGTGGGGGAGCAGCTCCGCTCATTCCACATCCTCGATCCCGATGGCCCAGTGTCGAGATCATTATACCAAAACGGCAAGACGCTAGATCATCAGCAGCAAGAGAGCCGGAGACGAGGTTGGGGAGAGGAGGCAGCGCCCCATAGCTGGGGACCCGGTAAGGGCAGCGCGGGTGGGCGATTCTCTCAGGGCGTGCCATGGAGTCCCACGCCGCATGGCTCCTCAAAGGGGCCACGCGGGTCGGTCGAGGGGAGCTCTGTGGCCAGCCGGGTGGCTGGCTTCCATGGTCCGTCCGCAAATAACGCGGGGGCTACGGGGCGGAGTGCGAAGTGGAGGGTGCCGTGAAGTTGGGTTTGAAATCTGAGCCGACGGTAATGATCATATCCAAATGGGGCACATCGTGATACGGACTATCCGACATCGTGGTGGATCCTGCCGGGCCCAGATGGCTCGCGATCGCTTTGGCAAAATTGTTGTCGCCGGTGAAATTAACGATAGTATTTTGGGTCTGATTGTGGTTGTTGGCCCAGATAACCTCGTTCACGGTATATCCCTGCTGTTTCAGCCAGCTTGC
>DAHWJO010000300.1:0-1605 GCA_027344105.1 Sulfobacillus sp. | reverse complement strand
TGTCAACCGTGTAGAGTCGGGCATTAGTCGTGAGAGTTCCGCCATCAGTTCCTGCCGCATCTCGGGCTTTTTTTTTGACAGTTCTTCTAGATACCCGACGATCGCAGCGCGGATGGCCTCTTTATTCAGAGCCAACACTGCTTGTTCCACGTCATCAATAATCCGATCCCCCATTTCCGGCATTTCTGCTTCGACATCAATGGGGTGCATTTCCGTGTGGCCTTCGGAGTCCGTTAAACTGATCTGAATGCGCATGAGCATGATATAATCCCTCCCAGACGACCTTAGCGTAACCTGAGCCAAAAGTCCAGAGAGGGCCATCAGCCGGGCGGCCCACCCGGAAAGAATAAAACCACCACCAATGCTTTACTACGTCATCGTAATGAATTGTACAGGTCGAAATTTTCCGGCCCGCACTCTGCGCAATGCGGAGGAAAAATTCGACCCGCTCGATATTGCGCGGGTACAGACTCATCAGCACCAGGCCCAGCGTCCGACTGACAATTTGCTGGAAAGCGCTGTCCACATCCTCCTCGGAGCGCACAGCGCGGTTAAAGTCCGCAGACAGCATGGTACCCTCACAGACAAAGACCCGGGCCTCAGCAACATGTTCCGCAAAAGCCAAGCTCAATTCGGGATGGCGGCCATGCAGGCGGATATCTCCCGTGAATGCTACAACCCCGTCCTCTGTAGCGACACTGTAGCCAGACGCCCCCACGATATCGTGATCGACAGGGTAGCGGGTAATTTCGAAGGGCCCGAACTCAAAGGGCTTCTGGTCTTCTACCGCCGTGAAGCGGGGCACGTGTCCCTCAACGTCTTCGTGGGCCGCGTGCAGAGCCCTCATCAGCAGCGCCGTTTCGGGAGACGCGAACAGGGAGATGGAAGGGTCGACAAAGCCCGTCAGGCCAATATGGTCCAAGTGGGCATGCGTGATGCACACCGCCGTCTGCCCGTCGCTCCCTCCCGCCAAGTCCGTGCCTGCAACATAAGCCGGGTCGTACAGGCGGGGGATCCAAGGGGCGCCGCCCGTCCGCAGGCGGTCCGCCAGAGCGTGCCCGGTGCGGGGAGCAACGCCGTCGCGGAACAGACCCCGTCCCGGATGAAAGTCCAATCCACAGTCCAGCAGCACTCTCCAGCCGTCCTGTTCCACCAGAATCTTGCTGGAGCCGATCACCCCGACTCCACCCCAAAAACTGATCTCAGCCATGCGCATTACCCACTTTCCCTGTTATAGTCGCTCCGTTCCAGCCTGGCAGCCAACCAGTGCTGAATGCCCGGCAACACGTCTTCCATGGTGCGTCCCTGATAGGTGCTGGGTCCCGGAAAATAGCCGCGCGGACTGATGTGGGCGGCGGCCCAACCCTTTTCCAGAGCCGGGGCGATGTCATTCACGTAATTGTCGCCCACGCTCAAGACCTCGCCGCCGGACCCGTTCTCCCCGAGCAGGGTCTCGGCAATAGCGGTGAGTCCTTCAGGTTTGCGGGCCTGGGCGAACACCTTGTCGAAGGCGGGGAGCAGCCCCAGTTTTTCCAGGACCGGCACTGCCGAATTTTGCTGGCTGTTGGACACACAGACAAATTCCGCCCGCTCTTGCCACTCCTG
>DAHWJO010000002.1:0-71616 GCA_027344105.1 Sulfobacillus sp. | reverse complement strand
TGGAGGGTAATGCGGGATCTTCCTGATCCTCCATTACTTGCTCCCTGCATTATTCTCACGCCCCCCTTAACGCCGCATAAGGTATCTCGTGATTCGGCCTGCGGATCGCGAGACACAGCGCCGCGGCTGATATTGAGGAGGGATCTTGATATGTGCGGCATTGCAGGATGGATCGATTGGCAGCAGGATATCCGTCAGCGGCAATCTTCATTGGAAGCCATGGTGTCACCGCTGGCATGCAGGGGTCCGGACGGCAGCGGGACCTGGGTTACACAGCATGCCGGGATGGGCCACCGGCGGCTGATTGTGATTGATCCCGAAGGTGGCATGCAGCCGATGTCCCGCAGAGAGGGGCATAAGGTCTTCACTATTGTCTATAATGGCGAATTATATAACTACCGCGAGCTGCGGCTCCAGCTTCAAGACCTCGGATATCAGTTTCACAGCCAGTCAGACACAGAAGTGCTGCTGACCTCCTATATTGCCTGGGGCGCTGACTGTTTAGGTCATTTCAACGGCATCTTTGCCTTTGCGATCTGGGATTCTGCGGACCAGACACTATTTATGGCCCGGGACCGGTTGGGCGTCAAACCTTTATTTTATTCCCAGATGCCTCACGGGCTGCTGTTTGGATCGGAAATGAAGGCGATTTTGGCGCACCCCCAAATGCCACATACCGTAGACCGCGACGGACTTGCTGAAATTTTTGCCCTGGGACCGGCCCGCACGCCGGGACACGGTGTTTTTAAAGGGCTGCAGGAATTGACAGCGGGGCAGTTTCTCCTCTACTCTCCCAGCGGACTGCGGGTGCGGTCCTACTGGCGGCTGGAGTCCCACGAACATCCTGATGACCTCAAAACTACCCAGGACACCGTGCGGTCGCTGCTGGACGATACGGTTCAGAGGCAGTTGATTGCCGATGTCCCCGTCATCACGCTGCTTTCAGGCGGATTGGATTCCAGTGCGGTCACGGCCCTGGCAGCGAGGCATTTCCAGCAGGAAGGCCGCGGTCCTCTCAATACCTACTCGGTGGATTTCGTCGACATGGAGAAACACTTTAAGGCGACAAAATTCCAGACCAACCTGGATGCGCCCTGGGCCCGGCGTGTGTCAGACGCCCTGCATACCCGTCATCACCGCATCCTCCTGGATACCCCGGACTTGGTTGACAACCTCCTGGCCTCCATGCGCGCCAGAGATTTACCCGGAATGGCAGACGTCGACACGTCCTTGCTCGTTTTTGCCCGGGAGATAAAAAGAGACGCAACGGTCGGACTGTCGGGTGAAGCGGCTGATGAAATATTTGGCGGGTATCCCTGGTTCCACCATCCCGATGCTATCCGCGCTGACACGTTTCCGTGGGCCCGGCGCTTGAGAGACCGCGTCTCCATCCTCTCCGGGGATTTCACATCCTACATTAGACCCTTTGAGTATGTGGAGGATCGCTACCAAGAAGCGCTGGAAGAGGTGCCGCGCCTCAATGGGGAAACGCCATTTGCCGCCCGCATCCGCGAAATCGGCTACTTGACCCTTACGCGTTTTCTACCCACCCTGCTGGACCGCAAAGACCGCATGACCATGGCCGTCGGTCTGGAGGTGCGGGTGCCCTTCTGCGACCACAGGCTGGTCGAATACGTCTGGAACATTCCCTGGGCTATGAAAACTGAGGGAGACCAGAGAAAAGTCATTCTGCGCCAGGCCATGCGCGGACTGCTGTCCGATGACGTGCTCTGGCGCCAGAAAAGCCCCTATCCGTCGACTCCCAACCCGTCTTACTTCGCGGCCATGCGCTCCGGTCTGGAAGAGATTCTTCATGACAGCACGTCGCCCTTGCACCAGGTAGTCGATGTAGAGCGGGTCAGAGACGTGATGCGTCAAGGTCCTCAAGCCGAACAGATCCCCTGGTTTGGCCAGCTGATGGGCAACGCCCAGTTGTTTGCCTTCCTGATTCAGGCGCATCACTGGTTTAAAGAGTATCAGGTGCATATTATATAGACTCTAGGAGGGCGGCGCTCCCGCCCTCCCCGGCTCAGCTGGCCCGAGGCCACGTCGCCTGGGGCACCAGTTGATCCACCAGTGCCCTCAGCTCTTCAAAAGCCCGCGGGTCGCCGGGCGTCGCCAGCGGCAGACGCACGTCGCCTGCATGAAATCCCAGGTAATTCATGGCCCATTTCACGCTGATCGGATTGGTGTGGCGGAAGAGTTCTTGAAAGAGTGGCATAAGGGTCGCATTGATCCGCCGTCCCTCTTGCAGATTGCCCTGATTCACGGCCTGGGTCATCCCCTCAATCGCCGGCCCCACCAAGTGGGAGGCGACACTGACGACACCGTGGGCTCCCAACGTCAAAGCCGTGAAATACATGGCATCATCTCCCGCATAGACGTAGGTTGCCGGAGACACCAGGTTGATCAGTTCCTGCATTTGGGGGAGGGATCCTGCCGCTTCTTTGATCGCGACGACATTGGGGCACTCCTGAATAATCGTGCGGGCCGTGGCGGGAAGCAAGTTGACCCCCGTGCGTCCGGGAATATTGTAGAGCATGGCCGGCACTGGCAAACCTGACGATATCTCCACAAAATGCCGGATTAATCCTTCCTGAGGGGGTTTATTGTAATAGGGGCACACCAGAAGCACTCCGTCCGCTCCACCTTCCGCGGCCTGCCATGAAAGCTCACGGCTGTGCCGCGTATTATTCGTGCCGGTGCCCATCCATAGCGGCACGCTGCGGCCAACTCCCTCGCGAACGGCGCGCAGCAGATCCATGCGCTCCCGGTCAGTGAGCGCCGGGGACTCCCCGGTCGTGCCGGAAAGAATTATACCGCCGCTGCCGTGGGCCACAAGCCAAGCAGCCATCGTAGCCGCTTCTTCATAATCAATTTCTCCGGCAGTGTTAAAGGGGGTGATCATCGCAGTGAATATACGGGGTAACATAAATTTAGCCTCCTTGGAGTAGTGGATAGATTGCCTAGACACGGACGCCGGACCGCGCGAAATTTACGCACGAACCGGCCAGGTCTTAACGCCCGGCTTCTTCCACGACTTCTCAGAGACAGCGGCTACACACGAAAATGCGGAAAATTCCCATGACTGTAAAGATCCGGCCATGAAAATTCTCCCCCTTTCGCGGTGCGCTTTTTTTGTACTATACCACGTTGGCATTCTCGCGTCAAATAATAATTCACTCGCCTGCATAGTGCACGGAACATAGGGCGGGCTGTGGACAGGCACGGTCAATCGGTCAGGGGAAATGAAGAACATTTGCGGTTTGGCCCCGCTTATGGCATAAAATGATTGGCGAGGGCACAATGGCCGCACTCTTGGCTCGACGGACGGACAGATGTGCGGCAGCATACCCTTTCCCTCGTGAAGGGGACTTCAGTCCTGAGACGGTTCCGGGCAGCACAGGCACTTCGTTCAGCGCCTTTGTTCAGGAGACAAGGTGACCGTCCTGGACACAGGGCGGACGGTTTAGAAAGGCAGGGGAATTCTTATATGCAATGGGCTTCTCGGATGAAAAAGATTCCTCCATATCTCTTTTTGGAGCTGGACAACATCATCGCGCAAGAACGGGCTCAAGGCCGCGATATTATCAGTCTGGGCATCGGCGATCCCGACCGTCCTACGATTCCCGTCGCGGTCGAGGCCCTAAAGCATGCGGTGGACAACCCCGCGACTCACCGCTATCCCAATTATCTGGGCAGCTTGGAGTTCCGGCAGGCTGTTGCCGATTGGTATGAGCGGAGGTTTCATGTCAGCCTGGACCCCATCCATGAAGTGGTGGGCCTGATCGGGTCTAAAGAAGGGATTGCCCACCTGATTTGGGCAATGGCGGAACCGGGTGACATCGTGCTATTGCCGGACCCCGCCTACCCGGTTTATTATACCCAGACGATATTAGCAGGCGCCGAGCCCTACGCGGTGCCCCTGACCGTGGAACACGGCTTTCTTCCGGACCTGCGCGCAATTCCCGACGCGGTCTGGGCACGGGCCAAAATGCTTTGGCTCAACTATCCCAACAATCCCACCGGCGCGGTGGCTTCCCGCGAATTCTACCAGGAAGCGGTTGACCTGTGCGGACAGCATGAGGTATTGCTGTGCAGCGACGGCGCCTACTTGGAAATGGGCTTCGACGGGTATCAGGCACCTTCCGTGCTGGAGATCCCCGGGGCAAAAGAGACAGCCATTGAGTTTTACTCCCTGTCAAAACCCTTTAACATGACGGGCTGGCGCATTGCTGCAGCCGTGGGCAACGCCTCCGCGGTCGAAGCATTAGGCACCCTGAAGAGCAATCTGGACTCTGGTCCATTCACGGCCGTGCAAGATGCCGCTGTCTCGGCGCTGCGGTCAGGCCCCGCCCCGTTCTTCACGGCGATGAACGCCCTGTACCAAGAACGGCGCGATATCGCCGTGCGCGCCCTGACCTCCATGGGCATTCCCCTTCAGGCTCCGGAGGCCACTTTTTACCTCTGGTTCCAGGCGCCTTTTGGCATGACATCGGCCGAAGCCACAACGTACTTTATCCGCGAAGCCGGAGTCCTTCTGACCCCGGGAGAAGCTTACGGAACCCATGGCCAAGGGTGGATGCGCATCTCTCTGACCATTGATACGGCCCGGCTGCAAGAGGGCCTGGAAAGGATGGCGGCAGCCATCCAGAAGCGTCCCCCAGTCTAATCCGGCATTCTCTCACAGCACCGTGACCAGCGTCTTCAGATAGCGGACCACACGGCCTGGCCGGCTGTTCAAAACCCTCAGCCCTCCGGGGCCCAGGGGCACAGGCACCACGTCTTCCAGCTCATGGTCGGCGAGAGGATGGCGGGCATGCTCTCTGAACGCCCGGACCACTTCGTCGGCCGTGTCTGGAACCCGCATCTCGACAGCAATAGCCACACGCCCCGCCCCGTCCTGGGTGTAGCCCCTGACGCGGCAGTCCGCCTCCGCTACGTCCAGCCCCACTTCCTCGAGGGCTTCGCGGCGGGCTGAGACCACCGGCAAAAACCGGCCGCCAACAATATCCGCCGCGTCAGCCGAGCCGCCGACAGCCTGAATCCAGCCGGGCCGCGATGTTTGGGCGCTCATGACGCCGGCTATCAGACAGTGGTCGCAAGTGCATAGACAGGCCGCGGCAAACAGCACCCGCACCTGATAAGGGTCGTCCGCAGGAAGATTTCTGCCATAGAGATAGTGCGCATAGTCTGTCACGGCAGCATAAATCCGGCTCCCCCCCGTGCGCTCCTCAACACGCTGCACCGAAAGCACGGGCCCCCGGAAAAACTGCGGGGACACTCGGGTCTCCCGCGTCCAGCACTCCTCGACCGCCTTCTGCACCTCATCTGGAAGCCGCAGCGGAAGAGCATCCACGAACACTTCGACGGCGTGGTCTTCCACCCACCGGGGCAAGTCCATAGTTTCTTGCCTCCCTTCCTGACTAGAGCGGCCACCCATTTCCTGGCCTTTAGTCTTTGATAAACCACACATCGACAACAAATCCGACAATCAAAAGGATTCCAATGACCGTATTAATCATGACCGACTGCCCATGCAGCTGGGCAAATTGGCTGGACGTGCTGTGGATATCATTCATCACCCGCAGCAAGCTGTTGGCGTACAGCACTAAAATCCACGAGATCAGCGCCTCCGCGAATAGCACCCAGCCCATCTTCCGGGGGGAAAACCAGGCCACGATGAGGGCGCCCACCATGGCGGCACCCCCTGCCCACAATCCTATATCATAATAGGCGGGAAAAATTTGCACCAGCAGCTTTCCCGCGTCCTCCAGGGGCAGCACTCTGAACACCGCTTCCGCCACCACCAGCGAGAAGAAAATGATGGTTCCCAGCCAAATCCCACTGCCCATGCTCCACAATAGCCGGCCGATCTTGCGTGTCACTCTTCCGCCTCCGCTCTCTAGTCTCTTAAGAATAAATTATGCCCGGCGGACAATACAAGACCAGCCATTTTCTTTACGGCGGGTTTGGTTGCTCCCAGCGCTTCTTTAAAGTACCATGAACAAGGACAGCATCTGAGGGCTCACCTGAAAGGATACCGTATGCACGACAAGGTTTCTGCGCGGTTTATCGATATACAGGCATCGGTCGGTCCCGGCCTCTTCCGGCTTTCACCCGTGCTTGCGGAAGTTCTCGGGCAGTTTTCCGCCAATACGGGCGACTGGGGGGTCATGATCCGGGAGCACGACCCTTATCTCCTGCTTGGTCCCAAGGACCGGCGGCTGCCCCAGCTGGAAGAGGCCACCCGCTGGGCTTCACAGCAAGGCTATCCCGTCTTTATGCGGGTTGGCGGGGGCTCCGTCGTCCTCCTCGACCGGACCTGCCTGAGTTTTGCTGTCTCCATGCCGTGCCGCGACCTCACCGTATGGGAACAAAACTTCCGGGTGATGGCCCAGCCGGTAATCGACGGTCTCGCTATGCTGGGCATTCCTTGCCGTTTTGGCCGCGCCGAAGGCTCCTATTGCGAGGGGCCCTTTGATCTGGTTACCAGCGGCAGCGGCCAGAAAATTTCCGGAATTGCCCAGGCTATCCGGGGAGGGTCGGCCCTGGTGTCTGGAATGATCCTCGTGGAGCAGGATCCCGTCCGCACCACTCACTTTATCCAGGAGTTTTACCGGCGGGCCGGGAGCGGCCAGGTCCTCCGTGAATCCGTGGTGACAGCGCTCAACCGCCTGCCCGGATTTGAAACGGTCACGATAAGCGCGGTGCGTGATGCTCTGGTGAGAGGATTCGCTGAGACCTTCGACATGCGTCCGGACATCTTGTCTCCACAGGAATGGGCCACCGCCCAAAAACTTGCTGAAGCCCGCCTGATAGCGGACCCCACACTAAAGGAGAACTGCGATGCATACCACCATTGAAACAGACAAGGGCACGATGATTCTTGAACTGTATCCGGAGGAAGCCCCCGGAACCGTGGCCAATTTTGCCAAGCTGGCCCAGTCGGGATTCTACGATGGCCTGACCTTTCACCGGGTCATACCCAACTTTGTGATCCAGGGGGGAGATCCCAATGGAAACGGCAGCGGGGGCCCGGGGTACACGATCAAATGCGAAACGGAAGGCAACCCGCACAAGCATTTGAGAGGATCCATGTCGATGGCTCACCGCGGGAAGGACACCGGTGGCAGCCAGTTTTTCATCTGCCACAGCCCCCAGCCGCATCTTGATGGCATCCACACGGTGTTTGGCCGCGTGACCGAAGGTCTGGACGTGTTGGACAGCATCCGTCAGGGAGACCGCATGACCCACGTCACCATTCAAGAAGACTAATCGCACCAATGCTGACAAGCCTCCTCCCGCAGAGCGGAGGAAGCTTGTCAGCAAAACCATCCTTAGGAATTCAGGTGCTGGTCCAGCCAGCCAGCAATCTGCTCCAACCGGAAGACGCGGTGCCATGGATGGCCGCCCCGGCTCATTCCGTGGGACTCATCCGGATATAGCACCAGCTTGACTTCCCGTCCCAAATATTTCAGAGCGCGGTACAGCTGCTCCGCCTGCTCCACGGGAAGGCGGAAGTCATTCAGCTGATGTTCAATCAAAAGCGGCGTGGCAATGTTTGACGCGTATTGCAAAGGAGACTGCTGCCAGTACGGCTCCGGTTCTTCCCACCACGGCCCGGTGCCATATTGAGGCACGCGGAGCCAGCCCATATCACTGGTCCCCATCGCGCTGAGCCGGTTGACGACGGAGCGCATAGTCACAGCGCACCGGAACCGTGACGTGTGGGAGATGGCCCAGTTCACCATAAATCCCCCATAGCTCCCGCCCATGATGCCCAGGCGGTCACGGTCTATCACCGCAGAATATGGACTGGCCAGCGCCGCGTCCATAATCGCCGTCACATCCTCGTAATCCTTGTCTCCCCAATGGCCCATAATGCTGCGGCAAAAGTCGCGCCCATACCCTGCGGATCCGCGCGGATTGCCGTAGACCACCGCATATCCCCGGGACCGCAGCCACTGCATCTCAAAGAAGAACCGGTGCCCGTAAAGCGCCATGGGCCCTCCGTGAATCTCCAGAACGGCCGGCACCGGGGCGTTCAAATCATCGGGAAGCAGGATCCAGGCGGGAATTTCCGTCCCGTCAGCGCTGACGGCATGAAGCGGCTGGGGTTCCGCGATTTCCGATGCGGGCCACGGCATCTCCACCCGCAGCGCCGGCTCCACCCCAGGGCTGCCCGTCACCACCGCCATGACCGAAGGGCAGCGGTCGTCTGCCCAGAGCGCCACAATGCCTGCCGGGTGCCGCGCATAACTGTAGACCGTTTTCTCGCCCTGGGTCAGCATGCGGGGCGCGCGGCCATCCCACCCGAATTCCCACAGATTGACCGATCCCTCCCGCGACACGCTCATGACCACAGTGTCGCCGCCAGGCATCACCAGCGGATCATCCTGGGCAAGGCCTGCCGTATCCGTCAGGATATGGTCTCCTGCCGGCCGGTCAAGGCCCGCCGACAGCGAACGCAGCTGCTTCGTTGCCTCCTCAAACAGGTACAGCTCTTCGTTTCCGTATCCGTAGTCCAGGGGGTCTGCCGCCGTCAGCACAATGCGGTCCCCGCCCGCAGGCGCTATCCGCGTCACATTCAGGGATAGGTCGGTGACCCGCATCATCTCCTTGGTGTCCAGACGGTACCGGAAGACGTCTTTGATGCCGGGTTCTGAATCGGCCGTCAGGTGCGGGCGCTGGAGATAGTAGATGCTGAGGCCGTCGCCCGAAAAAGCAATGTGAGATGCACTGTAGAGCCCTGGCGTCAGCACCTCAAAGAAGGACGAGTCCAGGTCCACCAGGATGATGCGGTGAATGGCTTTGTCCAAATAGCCCAGACCGTCGTGCTTGTAGTACTGGTCAGTGATCACCATGACATCCCGCGTCGTCCGGTATCGGGCTGGCGCGCGGCCCTCAGCATGGACCCCCTCGTATTCCACGAGCCCGTGAAACATAGAGGCCACCACAGCAATTTTACGGGAGGAAGGGTCCCACGTGAACTCACTGACCCCGCCTTTAAACCACGTCACTTGCTCCGCTTCCCCGCCAGCCGTGGCCATCACCCAGACCTGCCTGGCTCCTGACCGCTTTGAAAGGAACCCCAACCACCGCCCATCGGGAGAAATTTTGGGGCTCACATCGGAAAATCCCCCCGTAAAAGGCTGAACAGGGGCCCACGCGGCCGCATTATCCATATGCTCCGCCTGCATAATCCGGTGCACAGCTTGGTTCTTTTCACGGTCTATGCTTGACTCCACAAAATACACCCGGCCGTCCGGACCCGCCACAGCCTGTCCCCATGTTTTGAGCCAAAGCAGATCATCACTGTGCATCCGCCATCCCCCTACCCGGTGCGGACTCAACACCCCGCATCTCTCTCCCGATTATAGCAATCCCTGGCCATAAGAAATAATGCGGCACACCAGTACTGACTGTTGCATTACACGATAATTTTTAGTATGGTCAGGGAATACTTTGCAGGATTTGTTGCATCCTGTCATTAACCGCACCCTCTAGGGAGGTCACTATGGCTGTCTCGTCTCACACAAGCCGGCAGCATCCCCTAACCGGCCGTGCCTTGTGGCTCAGCTTTGCTGCGGCCACCACCGGCACGTTCATGGTCAACGTCGACTCCAGTGTCGTCAACGTCGCACTCCCGGTCATGCAGCACCAGTTCGCTCTGCCCATTGCGACCCTGCAGTGGGTTGTGACAGCGTACCTTCTGGCCATCACGGGTGTGCTGCCGGTGATGGGGCAGTTAGCCGACCGCCTGGGCCGGCGCGAGGTCTTTGTCGTCGGCACCGCGACATTCATTGTGGGTTCTCTGCTGTGCGCCTTGTCCCCCGACTTTGAGTGGCTGGTGATGGCCCGCGTGTTCCAAGGTCTGGGCGGCGCCATCATCATGGCGAATGTTATGGCGATTATTGCTCTCATCTTTGCGCCCGACCAGCGGGGAAAGGCCTTGGGGCTTATCGGGTCGGTCGTGGCCGCCGGCACTTTGGCAGGGCCGCCTTTAGGCGGCATATTAACGGCAGCATTCGGCTGGCAAAGCATCTTCTGGATCAATATTCCCTTTGGACTGTGGGGATTGTGGGGGTCTTACCATTACCTGCCCCACTTTCCGCGCGACCAGACGCTCCGCGCCCAGCGCTTTGACTGGCAGGGCGCGGTGGCGTTCCTGCTGACGACATCCTTTTTGCAGTTTGGCTTGGCCAACCTCCACAACTGGTACGGCGTCGCGCTATTGGTCCTGACGGCTGCCGCCCTTTACCTATTTATCAGAGTGGAGTCCCGTGGAGAGCACCCGCTTGTCCCGTTGCGGCTCTTTAAGGTGTGGCCTTTCTCGATGAATATGATCGCGGGAATTTTCTATTGGATACTGATGATGTTTCCAGCCTTTTTAATCCCATTTTTCTTGCGGGATGAGCTCAAACTGTCTGTGGGCGTCATCGGCGTCTCCCTGTTCCCCCAAGCCCTGACCATGATTGTTGTCTCGCCGTGGGGAGGCACTTTAGCCGACAAGTACGGCATATTGCTCCCCGCGCGTCTGGGCCTGGCCATCTTCGCCCTCGTCAACGTGGGCTTGGCATTGGTACCGGGAACCGCCCCCTTATGGTGGATCTGGATCTTGCTGGCTGGCCAGGGAATCGCCGCCGGTTTGTTTTCCTCGCCCAACAGCGCAGCCATCCTGAACTCGGTCAAAAAGAGGGATACCGGTCTTGCCTCCAGCCTCATGGCCACCGAAAGAAATCTCGGCCGTGCGATCGGCGTCGGCCTGGCCACAGAAATCCTCTCCGTACTCTGGATTCTGGCAGGACTCGGCCCCTCCCCCTCCCACACCAATCCCCATTACGCCTCATGGTTTCTGATGGGATTCCACGGGGTATTCTGGATTGCCGTTGGCTTTGCCGTATTGGCGTTTCTGACCACCGTGAATCCCGGAGCCGAGAAATCCCCCCCGCTTCCCGGCCGGGGTGGCCGTCTCTGAGCAGCAGGAAGGCCACAGGATTAAGAGGCCTGCGGTGCGCTGTCAACTCTAGTCCGCGCGCCGCGCCTTATGGTGCCGCAGCCGTCTCCGGGTTTGCAGGCGGCTCCGCCGGGATTCGGTAAGGAGGCGGATGCCTGGCGGGTACAGGTGAACCAGCACTGACTGCGGCACCATCACCTGCAAATTCCCGCACAAGGTGCATTGCCATCCGTGGACAACGGTAATGGACGCCCGCTGCCCTTCCACCGTTAAAGGACCTGTTGTCACCACTTCTTCTGACCCGCACACCGCGCAACGATCATCCACACTAGCCCCTCCCAAGTCCTGTAAGTCATTTTAGTTATTCACAGTAAACTTCCACGGCCAGAGAGCATTTTCCTGCCTTGCACATTCTCCTGTCCACAGTTTTTTCACAACTTTATCCCCACTATATCCACAGTCTTCGACAAACGGGCTGCCTGCGCTCATTTGGCCAGCAAAAATAATGCGTTATTCTGACAACAACTTCATTTTCATGAACTGTGGACGGATGCGGCGGGCGATGCTGGTGACAGGATTCGACAAAGCTAGAGAGTGGCGCCGGGAGCGCAGGATTCAGGCCAGGCCCCGGTGGGCTCCGCCATCAATGTCAATGCTGGTCCCGGTGATGTAGCGCGCCTGCTCGGACATGAGAAACACCACCAGCTGCGCGACATCAGCCGCCGCCGGCAGACTGCCGAAAGGGGAGCCGCTGCGCATTTCTGAGAGCACTTCAGTGCGGTCGCGCTGGACCCTCTTGGCCATTTGGCCAGCCATCTGGGTCAGCAAACTGGTGTCCGTCGCTCCGGGATTGACATTCACCAGTCTCACTCGGGAGCTCCTAGCCTCGTCAGCCAGTACCTTGGTCACCGCCCGCAGCGCCCCGTTCACGGCACTGGCAATGGCCAAATTGGGATTGGGATCTTTTCCCGCCACGCCCACCAAGTTCACGATGACCCCGCGCTGGCGCGCCATCATTCCCGGCAGAACCGCCCGCATCATCGCCAGGTACCCCCAAAACTTCAGGGTGAAATCTTGCTGCCAAAGCTCCCAGGGCGCGTCCAGGGCGCCAGCAATGGAAGCCCCGCCCGCGCCGTTTAGAAGCAGTGTGGGCTCTCCTATCGATGCTTGGGCATACTGCGCCACCCTCTTGGCGGCATCAGGCTGGTCGGCCATATCGCACGCGTACCAGAACGCATGGCCAGGACCCGCCTGATTCAGCTCACCCGCCCTCTGGGCAAGCGCCTGCCCATCTCTCGCAACCAAAAGGACGTCGCTGCCCTGCGCCACCAGCTGCTCTGCCACTGCGCGGCCAATCCCCCGGCTTCCCCCCGTGATAATCGCCCGGTCCTTGGAAGGTCCCATCCGTCCGCCCCCTTTGTAGTGATAAAACACTCTATGACACAGGGCTTGACTTTATGAACTGGGACCAGGAAGCTCTTGTCGGAATATAAAACGCGAGCCCATAGCCCTGGCCCACCACCACGACACCCGCAGGCGTCTGCGTCAGGGGAAAAACTGGGGGTTGCCCGTTGAGCAGGGCCGGGGAGAAATTGCTGCGCGGGAGAATCGCCATGGCTCCTGTCGCGAGATTCACCCGGGCGACAGACACCTGATTCAAACCAGAATCCCATAGCGTCACCAAGGCAACCTGAGCACTCACCCAGTCGGCGCGGCTAACGCCCCCTGCGTAATGCTGAACGCCTGGAGGAACGAGCCAGCTGCCGGCCAGAGAGGTTGCAATAGTTTGGGATGGCGTGATCCGCACCAGACTGTCGGCGGTTTCGGGAAATGAGCCGGGACCCGACACCAAGGCCATAACCGCGCCGCCCGCACCGGCAAATCGCGGCGGCGCCAAGTCCATCACAGTTCCCGTAAGCGGCACCTGTTTTTGCACCGCGCCGTTTTGCCACAGCATCACCGCATCAGGATCATCCTCCGCCAGCCACACCCCGTCCTCCGGGCCCGGCTGCACCGCCACAATCCTGCCCTTCACCTGGGGAAGCGGAGCCAGCGACACCCGTCCTCCCCGCATTTCAGCTAATTCCCACCCGCCAGCGGCCAGGGGGACGGCCGCGAAAACCGCCGCCGGGCCGCCCGCAACCGCCGCCGGTGCCAGCTCCGAGGGCGCGGACCATGTCTGCCGACCCTGCGCATCTTCCAAAAAATTCTTGGACCCTACTCTCCCGGCTGCCGCAGGCCGCCCGGCGGCATTCAGGGTGGCCGCCCCCACGGCAGCATAGGGACTCACCTGAACATGAGCCGTCCCCGGCTGCCATGACAGCAAAGACGCGGCATCAGGCACATTGCTCCACAGCGCCTCCGTCTCCAGCACCCCCGAAGGCGATACCGCCAGGTGTGCGACGTAGCCTTCAAGCTCAGGGCTGACCGCTCGCAGGGAAAGGCCAGCCACCCCAGGGAAAGCAGCCGGCAGGCCCACCGATAAGGGCTGCGGCTGCGCTGCCAGCGAGCCGCAGCCCGCCAGCGTGAGTGTTAATCCCGCTGCTCCCAGTCTCCTGAACCACCGTATCATCACCCGCATCACCCACGTTATTGTGCGATGTTTCGACACCGATCGCAAGGGACTAGGAGAATTCCCGCGACTGGCGGCGGGCTGCTTGAATCAGAGGGCGCTGCGCCGGCAACAGGAGATCGGGCAGGGCATCGGCTGCAAACCAGCGCAGCTCTGTAATTTCCCCATCAGCCGATGCTGGCAGTTGGTCCTGGCTGGCCACATCCGCCCAGTACCCTATTTCCATGTGGCGGCGGTGCGCAGCGCCCGAATAGAAATAATGGAATTGTGAAATGGTCAGGCCGGTTTCTTCAAAAACTTCGCGGGAAGCGGCCTGCTCGGGACTTTCGCCAGCATTGACCCAGCCCGTGAGAAGACCCCAGGGATAGCGCGGCCGGTAGCTGTGCCGCAGCAGCAGTATCTCATCGCCATGCCACAGGACTACGACCACCGCCACCAGAAACTTCGTCTGGGTCAGGTACATGATGCCCTGCACCATACGCTTCGGCAGGACGCGCCCTATCAGGAAAAAGCGCAGGCGCCGCCACATGGTGCTACATGCCACGGCCACCTGTCTTCCCACCTCGCCGCCCCATCAAAAGACGGGGCGTTCCCGCCATGTTCCGAATACGGCCTTCATCACTTCCACAATTTCGCCTTCTGTGCACCCAGCCCGAACCGCCTCAATAATGGCGGGCATAAGGGGTGCATCATCCTGGGCGCAAGCCTCCCCCAGGTCGCGCAAGGTGTCTTGAACACGCGACTCCAGGCGGCTGGCCCGCCACCGCCTGAGGGAATCCACCTGCTCCCTCTCCACCGACGGGTCAATCCGCAAGAGCGGGATCGACTCCCCGTCCTGCGGCTCTACAAAGGCATTGATGCCCACCATAATCTGTTCGTGACTCTCCAGTTCCTTTTGGTAGATATAGGCGGCATCGGCAATCTCGCGCTGCAGAAATCCGTTTTCAATGCATTCCAACACGCCGCCCTGTTCGTTGATGCGCCGGAAATAATCCTCAGCCATCTGCTCCATCTGGTCTGTCAGAGCTTCCACATAATAGGAGCCGGCCAGAGGGTCGACCGTGTTGGGGACGCCCGTCTCATAAGCCAGTATTTGCTGGGTGCGCAGAGCAATCTTGACGGCTTTTTCGGTGGGCAGGGAGAGGACCTCATCCATCGAGTTGGTGTGCAGAGACTGGGTCCCGCCCAGTACAGCCGCCATGGCCTCATAAGCGGTGCGGACAATGTTGTTCTCAGGCTGCTGGGCAGTCAGAGAGCAGCCCGCTGTCTGCGTGTGGAAGCGCATGGTCCACGACTTGGGACTTTTTGCCCCGTAAACTTCTTTAAGGTGCCGGGCCCAGATGCGGCGAGCCGCCCGGAACTTTGCAATTTCCTCGAAGAAGTCGATGTGGGAATTGAAGAAGAACGAGAGCCTGGGCGCAAATGCGTCAACATCCAGCCCCGCCTGGATGCCCGCCTCCACGTACGCAAAACCGTCCGCCAGGGTAAATGCCAGTTCCTGCGCCGCAGTCGAGCCCGCCTCCCGGATGTGGTAGCCGCTGATGCTGATGGAATTCCACTGGGGCACATAGCGTGTGGCATAAGCCATCATATCCACGATTACCCGCATCGACGGCTTCGGAGGGAAAATCCATTCTTTCTGTGCGATATACTCTTTCAAAATATCCGCCTGCAAAGTGCCCCGGAGGTTGTCCCACGACACTCCCTGACGTTCCGCCGCCACCAGGTACATCGCCCAGATAATCGGGCCCGGGCCATTGATAGTCATTGACGTAGACACCTTTTCGAGAGGAATGCCCTCGAACAGCCGTTCCATGTCTCCGACATGGTCAATAGCAACCCCCTCGCGGCCGACCTCCCCCAGACTATGCGCGTCGTCCGAGTCGTAGCCCATGAGGCTCGGCATGTCAAATGCGACAGACAGCCCCGTCTGCCCCTGGTCCAGCAGGTAGTGGAACCGCTCATTGGTTTCGCGCGCCGTACCGAACCCGGCGAACTGCCGCATCGTCCACAGCCGTCCGCGGTACATCGTCGGGTGGATCCCCCGGGTAAAGGGATAGGCGCCCGGCGTTTCCGGACTTGTTGCCTGTGACACATCATCTGCGTCATAGACCTCTTTGACGGGCAAGCCCGACAGCGTGCGAAAATTGCGGTTCCCCTGGTACGGATCTCCCGACGGTGAGGAACGCAACGCTGCAGAATGATGGTGAAATGCCTCGGTTGCCATACGCAACTCCTTTCACGATAGAAATTCACCGGGTCCGAAAAATGCGACCTCTCCAGCACTTCCTGATAAACTCGCGCAGCGCCAGACCGCCGCGGTGACAGACGTTCACCGGCTCCCGGTCCGGCCCTCATCTATTGTTTTCATCATACACGGGGGTCCGGGGCTATTCAATGCTTCCTAATTGTCGTATTATTTCCTCTTAATCAAAGTTCCCGGTCTTTATGCCACCGGCGATTGCTACTGGGCGGTTTTCGGATGATCTGGCGAGAAAATCCGGCGGATCGAATGCAGCAGGTCAATGCGCTCCTCAACCATGGCCATGGCGACGTCCACCGTGGACAGCCCTGTCTCATCTGCGCGCCGGAACACGTCTCCCAGCAGCTGATAGATATTCTCTACCTGGCGCCGCGCCCGCTCATCGTTGTAGCCGTGAATTTCCGTAGCCCCTTGGATGAGGCCGCCCGCATTGGTCATAAAGTCGGGCGCATACAGTATTTGGCGGTCACGGAGGGCATTTCCCATGGAAGGATCTTCCAGCTGATTGTTGGCCGACCCCGCAATAATATGGCAGGCCAGCTTGTCAATGGATCCCCGGTTGACCACATTGCCGAGGGCGCAGGGCGCCAGCACATCGCACGCGGTCTCGAGGATCGTCCACGGGTCCGCAGGCTCAATGTTGATCTCCGCGGCTGCTTTTCCGACCACATGAGGATTTATGTCGGCGGCGATGACATAGGCTCCCTCCTGTGCCGCCCGCCGCGCCAATTGATAACCGACCTTGCCCAACCCCTGAATGGCCAGTCTCCGGCCCTTTAGAGATGCGGAGCCAAAGCGGTGGGACAGGGACGCGCGGATCGCCGCGATGACACCCTGTGCAGTCATGTCCCCGGTGTCTCCGGACCCGCCGTAAGCTTTAGGCAGCCCAATCAGGTAGCCGGTTTCCTTAGAAATTTGCACTAAGTCCTCTTCGCCAGTTCCCACATCCTCACCGGTAATGTAGCGTCCCTGCAACGTGTCCACATACCGCCCAAACGCCCGGAACAATTCTGCCGAGGGTTTCGCGGCGGGATCTTCGAGGATCACCGCCTGTCCCCCGCCAAAGTCAATTCCCGCCGCAGCAGCCTTATAGGTCATCCCTTCCGACAACCGCAGGACATCTTCAATGGCCGCATCCTCTGACCCGTAGGGAAACAGGCGGCATCCCCCCAGGGCGGGCCCCAGTGTTGTGTCGTGGATCGCAATAATCGCCCGCAACCCCGTAGTGCGGTCGAAATTGAAAATCACCTGCTCATGTCCCCGCTGAGCCATAGCCTTGAAGATGTCCATAGAATTCCCCCTTGTCTGCGACCAGTCTTATGAGAAAGTTCGCATTCCTCTCTATGACTTTAGCGGCAATGGCCACGCTTTGCAATGCCAGTGGGGTTAGGTTTTGACTGGGTCGAGGCGACTTCGTCCCCCGCCCACACCAGGCCTCCGACCCCTTCCCCCGGCACCATCCCCACCATTCCGCCCTCTTGGCCGCCTAACGGCACTGCAGGCCATGCCGTATGCCCGGGCGTCTCTGCCTGGGGTCTGAGAACCGCTAGCGGCGTCCGCTGGGCGCCTTGCCCCATGGGGTTGTCGCGCAGCAGAGTCCGCACCAGCTCTATGTCCACCCGTGACGAAGCGGCTAGAACTTCGGCGCCAATGTCATTAACATCCACAATCGCCACTGGCGCGCGCAAGACCTTCGCCAGCCGCTCAGCGGTTTCCTTGGCGCGTTCGGGAGCCAGCACAATATATTCATTATACGGGGGAATCGTCGTGGGTCCGGGGCCGTCAATAGCCGCAACCTTCCTTCCGGCAATACGGTAGAAATCTCCCGACCGTCCCGTAATGCGGTCCATGGCCCCTGCCGATGCGGCAGCGAGAATTCTTGGCAGGCCAGCCTGGCGGATGGCCATTTCCATTGTTTCCGGCCGGGCGAGACCCAGACCGTATCCCAGCTGGCGGACATGCCGCGCCAGCCAGCGAGCTGACCACCGCGGCTTGACTTGATTGAGCAGCACGGCGCGTCCCTCGGCAATCGCCACGACTTTTTCACCAATCACCACAATGTCGCGCGGGGTGACTTTTCCCTGAAAGTACGGCACTACCGTCTTCAGCAGATCTTCTCCGGGCACTACCAGATGGCTGCGGACAACAAATCGGCAGAACTGCTGGTTGCCTGCTGTCCGGGCGGGCTTTTCAATCCAAGTGCCATTGCCTTCGGAGTTGTTGACTGGACTCGCCATGATCATCTCTCCCTTGCTGCATTGATACCATCTAGAGTATGCGGCCCCGGGCGGGCGGGACACTTCACCCGCAGCGTCAGGTTCTTCCAGTGCGGCATCTTTTTCCCGTTCCGTTCAAATGATCCCAGCAGACTGCCCGCTCCGCGACACTGGGATTGGCTCAGAACGGACCTGCCCGAGCGGCAAAAGCCCATGCCTACTGATGTTGTTTTTGGCTGTAGGGCCTGAAGCCTGGAGATGAGCGCACAAAAAAGATGCTGGCCTGAAGAGGCCAGCATCAAAATATGCCCAGTTCGCCCTACCCCGGGTAATTGGCTAAAAGCTGGTGAATATCTTCAGCCAACGTGATGGCTTCATGATACGACTGCTGCCAGACATTGCGGCCGAAAATCAGTCCCGTTGCCCCATTCTCCATACACAGCCGGGCCTTCCCCATGGTATCTTGCTCCGAAGCCTTCTCACCCCCAGCGAAAATCACCAAGGAGCGGCCGCCGGAGCGGATAATCTGCGCTAACGCCTCGGGCATGGTCCACTGCCTTTGGTAAACCTTGGGAGCAGCAGTCAAATCGGCGTCAACGTTGGGCACGTTGACCTTGATCACGTCGGCTCCCAGTTCCTGAGCAGTCCGGGCCGCATAATCAATAGCGTACACACTGTCCTTGCCGCCTTTGGCCTCAACTGCTGAGCCGCGGGGATAGCTCCACACCACTACTGGGAGCCCGAAGCGGTTGGCATCCTCGCGGACTTGACGGAACTGCGCAAAGTCTTCCGCCTGCCGGGGTGACCCCACATAGAGCGTGTATCCTACAGCATCCGCTCCCATCCGGACAGCATCTTCAACCGAGGCATTCAGAGAGGAAAATGGTGCATCATCCGCGGGAATCTCGGTTTTGCCATTCAATTTCAGAATCAGCGGCACTTGTCCAGCATATTCTGGGTAGTACTTCTCTGCCAGCCCGATTTGGCAGGCAATAGCAGAAAAATGACCATCCAGCGCAATGCGAAACTGAAATGCGGGATCCTGACTTTCGGGCGCCTCCAGAAAATCACGGGGCCCATGCTCCAGTCCCTGGTCAATCGGCAGAATCATCAACGTCCCGTTGGCTGGTCCCGCCCCATATAACAGCCGGTAAAGACGTGCTTTTTTTCCGGCATTCAAACTTAACTGATCGAGGTGCGTACGAGTCTCTAGACCTGCCATAATGAATGCGTCATTCCCTTCGTTTTTCGGTTCGTTTTCTGTTCCCATCATAACAGACATTGTCAAATTATAGAATCGGCGCCTGTCGGGAGTGGAGCTTCAGGGTCTCCAATGGCACAGGCCGTCGTGCTTTTGATAGCGTGCCCAAAAGGCCGTGCCTTTCCCCATGGCGGCAGTTGCACGGAGGCAGGCCTTCAGGATTTTGCAGTGATGTCTGATATCATTAGAACAAGGGCGCGTCCCTGGGATGCGCCAGCATGGAGCCTTGGCCTGTGGCCAGTCCCTAAAACTGACAGCATGGCCGGGCCCATCAGTTGCGGGTCAAGGAGGACAAGCGCATGCATGTTTCATCTACCCTGCATTACCGGATTGCCATGATGCATCCGGGCAGCCACCGTTTCCAGGTGCGGATCACGTGGTCTGGGCCTGGTGAATTTCCTGAGCAGTGGGCGTTGCCCGTGTGGACCCCCGGCTCTTATCTCGTCCGAGAATTCTCCAAACATGTCGGACCCGTCCGGGCAGCATCTCCCAGCAAGGCGCTGGCGGTGCGCAAGACGGGCAAGTCCACATGGAGCGTGGACCTGCCCGAGCCGGATGCGCCTGTAACCCTAGAATATGAAGTCTATGCGTTTGAGTTGAGCGTGCGCACCAGTTACCTCGATGGCGCGCGGGGCTATTTCAACGGCGCCAACGTCTTTTGGTATCCACAGACCGCCGCGCCTTATACCATCGAGCTGGAAGTTGTCCCCGCGCCGGGCTGGGATGTGGCCACAGCTTTAGACCGGCTCCCACAGCCGGGATTTGTCTATGCCGCCCCCGACTACGACACGTTGGTGGACAGCCCAGTGGAATGCGGCACGCTGCGCCGTGAAACATTTACGGTCGGCGGCACCGTGCATGAATTGGTTTTGACAGGCATGGACCAGATTGATGTCTCCCCCCTCCTCCGGGACCTTCCGCCCATCATCCAGGCGGCCCAAGACGTGTTTGGAGGCCCTCTGCCCTATGACCACTACGTCTTTCTCGTGCACGGGGCTCAGGGGACCGGAGGCGGTTTGGAGCACCGCAATTCAGCCAGCATCATTTTTGACCGGTTTATGCTCCACAGTCCAGACCAGTACCCCAGAGTGCTGGCGCTGTTCGCTCACGAATACTTCCATGTCTGGAATGTAAAACGGCTGCACCCGCATAACCTCGGGCCCTTCGACTATCAGCATGAAGTCTTCACGACTCTCTTGTGGGTGCTCGAGGGCTGGACCGACTATTATGCCTGGATCCTGCTGGCCCGCGCCGGTGCCGTGGAGCCCACCGTGGTGCTGAAGCACTTTGCCGAGTCCCTGCGGGTTTTGGATGGCACCCCGGGACGCGCGGTGCAAAGCGTGGCAGAAGCGTCGTGGGACACGTGGATCAAATTTTACCGACCAGACGGCGATTCTCCCAATAGTACCGTCAGCTACTATCTGAAAGGCGCCTTGGTTGCCCTTTTCTTGGACTTGTCCCTGCGCCGCGCCACCGCAGGCCAGTCCGGTCTCGATGCCGTCATGCGCGACCTGTGGGACCAGTACGGAGACCAGGGCTACGGAGACGGAGCTGTCGAAGAGGCCCTCATCAAGGAAGGCGGCCCAATCGTGCGGCAGTGGCTTGAAAGCTGGGTCTATGGAACAGCGGAATGGGACAGCCAAATTTGGGCAGATTTTGGTCTCACCCTGAGCCGGGACTTCAAAAATCCGCAAGACACCGGCGTGTTCACCGGAATCATTGCGGAGCGTATGGAAAATGGCGGGATTCTCATCAAGCATGTGCTGCGGGGAAGTCCCGCAGAGGCAGCGGGACTTGGACCGGGCGATGAGTGGATTGCCCTCGACACAGCCCGCATCCGCTTCCAAGATCTCGAGACCCGTCTGGCCCAATGCATCCCGGGGCAAGAGATCACCCTGAGTATTTTCCGCAATAACCATCTGCAGACATACGGGGTGGTGCCAGAGCCCCCGCGGCCCAACCAGTGGGCTCTCACCCGGCTGTCCGACAGCACAGAAAAGGCCCGCCAACAATTTCGCGAATGGTTGGGAGCCCCTCTGCCTTAACTGATTACGAGTGCGACATTTCCAGCGCCGGAGCGGTGAGGAGATAATGGCGGGCGGATTCCACCGCTGTGGCCACCTCGCCGAACCCTGCGGAAATCAGCTTGACTTTGCCGGGATAGTTGACGATATCCCCGGCTGCGAATACGCCGGGAAGATTAGTGTGCATCGCCGAATTCACCGCAATTTCATGACCGTTCAGGGTGAGGTTCCAGTCATGAAAAATCGTGGTCCCCGGCACCAAACCGATGGCTACGATCACCCGGCTGACGTCCAGGCGGGTGGTCCCCTGCGTCTGATTGTGCTGCAGGTGCGCTACCGACAGCATCTCCTGGTCTCCGTCAAGCCCAACCAGCTGGTAGCGCGGCAGCAATTCCACATTCGGCAGCGCCTGAAGTTTCGCCAGACTGTCTTCATGACACTGAAATTGGTCCCGCCGGTGAATCATCCAGACTTTTTTGGCAAGCGGAGCCACGGCCATCGCCCAGTCGGCGGCCGAATCCCCGCCACCCACAACCAGGACAGACTGGTCCCGGAAGACACTCAGATCCCTAACCACGTAATGCAAACCGCGGCCTTCGAACCGGTCTATCGCATCCTGGTTGAAGCGCCGCGGGATGAACTCCCCAATCCCGGCCGTGATAATGACCGCACGTCCAGCAAACCGGCCATGGTCGGTCTCGATATGCCACAGCCCGCCCTTCGCCTCCAAAGTTCTGGCCGTGGTCCCCAAGAGAATCTGGGAAGGATATTGCTGCGCCTGCCGTTTCAGCTGCTCCACCAGATCATGCCCCGTCACGGCCGGAAACCCGCCCACATCATAAATCGGCTTCTGTGGATATAAGTGCTCCAACTGCCCGCCTAGACTGGACAGCCGTTCAATCATCGTCGTTTTCAGATGGTGCAAGCCTGTGAGATACAAGCCGTACAAACCAACCGGACCCCCGCCAACTACAAGCACATCGGCTGAGCTCTCTCCCATGGTGTTCCCTCACTGTCCTCGTTCTCCATTGGGAATCCGCAAGAATTCCTTTCTCAGTGTAGCCAATAAATTTTCGTCTTGTCAAAAATCGCATTTCGCAGTATCGTCGTCTGAAAACTTCTATTTGATCTAAGGTGGTGCTCAAATGCCGTTGTCGTCTCCTATTCCTGACCGTGGTACAAGCTGGGACTTACTCAACCGCTATACCGCAAATCCTTCCCTGATCAAACACGCGCTCGCCGTCGAGGCCGTGATGCGGGCCCTGGCAGAGCGTTACGGGGAAGATCCTGATCTCTTCGGCACGGTTGGCCTGCTGCATGACTTCGATTATGAAGCATTCCCCAACATTGGCGAACATACGGTGGAAGGGGCAAAAATTTTAGCCGAAGCGGACTTCCCCCCCATTATTATTGAGGCTATCTCCTCGCACGTCACCGAAAATGGGATAGCGCGCGACACCGTTCTCAAACGCGCCATTTATGCCGCGGATGAACTGACCGGGTTTGTGGTGGCGGTCACTCTGGTGCGCCCCAGCAAGAGCCTCAGAGATGTGGCTCCCCGGTCGGTGATAAAGAAGTTGAAAGACAAGAGCTTTGCCAAAGGGGTCAATCGCGATGACGTCTACCAGGGAGCCGAAGGGCTGGAGATCCCCCTGGACGCCCTCATCCAGTTCGTGGTTGACGCGCTGGCGCCGCATGCTGAATCTTTGGGCCTCAACGCCTAGAGCCCGACCGGCTCTAGGCGCTCCCCTCCGGGGAGTTTCCTATGGGCTTGCGCCCCGAAAAGCCTTCGTCCAAACCGTGATAGTACAACACTGCCGGTTCATCCATCCGCCAGCACAGATAGACCGGCTCGCCGTTTATTTCGCTGGGGAAATCGACCAGCCCCATTTCCACATCGGTGACCCGGCATCCCAGCTGATTAATCTCGGCCAGCACATGATTGGCTTCGCTGACCACGTGGTCAAATTCCTGTTTCGCCAGCTGATAGTCGCTCAGCATAATCAGGTTGCCATCCTTGCGGTAGCCAACCTCCCGGATGTCGCGCATCTCCTCATACTTCGTCCGCGCCTGGCCCTGGAGCGACCGCAAATTGCTGAGAAGTTCGCGCAGCGGCGGCAGCAGCTGATTGGCTTCCCCGACTGTGAATTGTCTCGCCGTCATAGCACATCCTCCCTGGGCCTAGAATTGCGCGTCCGTGTCTTCCACCCCGGCCGCGCGGTTGGCCGCGCGCGCCGCCACAAACAAAAAGTCGGACAGCCGGTTGAGGTATTTCAGCTGCGGCCCATAGGACCCGTCCTCTTGCGCAAGGGCAACCAAGCGCCTTTCCGCGCGCCGCGCCACCGTGCGCGCCTGCTGCAGAAACGCGGCCGCCGGAGTTCCCGCCGGCAAAATAAACTGGCGCAAGGCGGGCAGGTCCTTTTCCATCGCGTCGATCCCCTGTTCTAGAGAATCAACGGCTCCCGAGTCCAGGCGGTCCGTCCGGTCAGGACTGATATTGGAGAGGTCAGCCCCCACAGCAAACAGATGATTTTGGACAGCGAGCAGCGCAGCATCAAGCCCGCCCGGCTGCAGGTAGGCGCGCGCCACCCCAATCACCGCATTGGCTTCGTCGACGGCACCATACGACTCGACCCGCAAACTATCTTTTGTCACCCGCTTCATACCGCCATGGCCCCACAAGCTGGTCATGCCCGTATCTCCCGTTTTTGTGTATATTTTCACCGATGTCCTCCCAATTCCGTTCCCTGTCCCGTGTACTTGCCCGCTCCCTACGAAAAACGCCAGCCGCTGTAAAGCCCCGTGCGGTGATAATCCCACAGGAGCAACACCGCGCTGAGGGTCATGAGGACCGCTCCCCCTATTCTACGGGAAGTCGCGCGTTCCTGAAACAGAAAGGGCGCAATCACTGCCGCCGCTAGAGCCGCGACGGCAGAACTGGCCTCCACTAAAGTTGCTGGCCAGCTCTCAAGCAGCACCACCACGCTCACGTACGACACGGCGTTCAGCAACCCTGTGGCCGCACTGGCAAGGGGGTAGGCGGCCACGACCCGGAACACGGCGGGAAGCTCCCCCCTGGCGGCAACAGCCAGTCCCATCCACACGGCGACAAAGGTCATGAGGCTAGCCCCGTACGTCCAAGGGTTCCCCATGGCGGCATGGACATCTCCCAGCCGCCCCACCACCAGCAGCATGTCGCTCGCCACCATCATCAAGACAGGCCATGAGAGTCGTCCCTGAACCTGGCACCATGCTCCCATCCCAAAAAGTCCCATGAATAGCCACGAAACTCCCCGCCAGTCCGCAGGATGGAGGATGAAGAGCATCATGGCCGTCGCATTGGACCACGGGCTGACCTGGCTGGCCTGCCCCGTGACCAGAGACGAGGTGTACAGGCCAAAGGCGGCGGCATAAGCCAGGCTCGGCCAAAAAGCCTGCCAGTCGACCCCCCAGTGCCCCTGGGCGCCGGCAGCTGCCCACAGGAAAAGCGCTGCCCCTGTATAAGCAGCGCCCATGACAGGCCAAGGGCTGGCCTGCCGGCGCCCGAAGAGCCGGTAAGCCAGCCTTTCGCCGGTTAGGCTTGCCACCCTGACCGCGAGCCATATATCCACATCCTGTCCCCCCTATCCCACAGTCTATGGGACAAGGAAGCCAACTAGTCTTCAGGAACCTGCAGCTGGACCTTTTTCAATAATGCGCGGGCTGGGGCGGTAGCGGTCAGTTCCCATGTTCTTTGTCTCTGTTTTGCCAGGGCGTTTGATTTCCAGCCAGGTTTCCACGCGGACCCCTGGCTGGCCCGGCGCCAGAATTTT
This sequence comes from Sulfobacillus sp., assembly GCA_027344105.1. Classification (GTDB taxonomy): domain Bacteria; phylum Bacillota; class Sulfobacillia; order Sulfobacillales; family Sulfobacillaceae; genus Sulfobacillus. The sequence continues at coordinate 46,508 of DAHWJO010000002.1, read as the reverse complement.
TTCCTCTCCGGGTTTCAGACGGGGATTGTCGCGCATAATGGTGCGGAAGGGGTAAGTGGCCAGTATCTTATGGTGCACGGCAATTTCCGGCCCGGGGGCAGCGCCCCAGATCTTAACCGTCATATGGCGTTTGGCGGCCTCTGCGGTTAGCAGCACCGGCGTGGCGCGGTCGTTGCGAAACTGAAAGTTGAGGTAGTCGCTGGCCACAGTGGCATCCTCGCCAGCAGGCAAGTAGGGTACCGTCAGTCCGTGGTTGTGGCGTTCTGTCACCGGAAGCCCCGTGCGCAGCACGGCCGAATATAATGTTGATGAGCCCTGGCAGACGCCTCCCCCCACAGAAGGCACAATGCGGTCGCCCACAAATGCCCGTCCCCAGCCGTACCCGTTTTCCGCCGTATAGGGCCCCACCACCGCATAATAAGAAAACCCCTGGCCGGGCTGCACGACTGTGCCGTTAATCCGGCTCGCCGCCAATTCAATATTTTTGGCCTGACTGGGAGTCGCGTGAAAGTAGTTGGTGGTCTGCTGCCCCAATACGTAATGCAGCTTGAGTGCGGTCCAAGAACCCCCAGGCAGTGTCTTTGCAGCCACCGCCGGAGCTAGCGCGCGGTATTCCAGCCGAGCCCACAAAGGTCCCCCGTGAGGCGCTATCGCAGCCGGCGCGGCGACATTCGGAAACAGCCCGAGCCACGCCGTCAAAAGCCACAAACGAATCATCTTGTTGTATTCCCTCCTGCCATGGCATTCTTTGTAGGTATCATGCCCCCGCGCAAAATTTCCACTCACGCCGGCCGCCTTCATAATCGGCAAGGTTCTGGTTTCCCCCTGCAGCCACTTTGTGCACAATTCGCCAAGTTGTGGCACACTAGAAGGAGAAGACAGGCATCCGCAATGCACACGCTTAACGGAGCATGGCTTTCCCTGTGGAGGCCTGAGCAGACGCAAAAGCGCCTTCAGGTCGGGTTCCATACGGGGGACGGCCAAGGCTTCCCGGGCGAACGGATGAATATTGAACTTAGGGGCAATTTGATGGAAAAGACACAGATCGGCCTATTGGGGTTTGGCACCGTCGGACAGGGAGTGTTGCAGATTTTGCAGTCCCGCGAGGACCTGCACATTGCCAAAGTGCTGGTACGTCATCTTGAAAATTATCAGGGTGTAGAGGCACCCCTCACGGACAGTGCGGATGAGATTCTTTCAGACCCCGACATTGACGTGGTCGTGGAAGTCATGGGAGGGCTGCATCCAGCATTCGACTTCATCACCAGAGCTCTCGAGCAGCGCAAGTCCGTGGTCACCGCGAATAAGGCCGTCGTCGCCCGCTACGGCCCGGAATTGCTGGCTCTGGCGCGAGAAGTCCGCCAAAGTTTCCTATTTGAAGCCAGTGTAGGCGGGGGCATTCCCGTGCTAGATGCTCTGGCCAACCACCTGAGCACCGTACCCATCCACTCTGTGGAAGGTGTTGTCAACGGGACCACCAATTTCATTCTCGACCAGATGGACCAGGGCATGAGCTTTGCGCAAGCTCTGGAGAGAGCGCAGCGACTGGGATTCGCCGAACAGGATCCCTCCGCCGACATCGATGGCTGGGACAGCGCCCGCAAGCTGACGATACTCGCGGGCCTCGCGTTTCATTCCTGGGTGGCGGCAGAAGATGGTGTGGTAGAGGGCATCAGCCGCGTGGACGCGTCCCATATTCACCGTATGCGTGAGATGGGTCTAGGCCTCCGGCTGGTAGCACGCGCGGAGCGGCATCCTGACAGTATCGGATTTGTGGTAGCGCCGGCCGCCTACCCGCTCAGCCACCGCTATCTGGCCCTGCACGGCTCTCAGAATGCGGTAGGATTCCTGTCGGAGGCGGGCGCCACCTGGCTTGAAGGGCCGGGGGCAGGCGGAGTCGCCACGGCCACCAGCATTGTGTCCGATATCCAGCGAATTCGGCGGTCGGTCCCTGACCGTGAGCCTATAACTCTGCTGCCGTCCTTTGTGGACAGCGTCGACGATACCTACGTGGTATTCATGCATGACCCGGAAAGGCCGCTGCCCGAGGTGCCCCATATCCTGCGGAGCGGGCCGGGATTCATGGTGGTTCCCCATAAGCTGGCGGAATTGGAAGGAATGGTCCAATACCGGTACCGCGCTAAATGAGGGCGGCTTGGAGCCGCCCTCACGGGGCTCTATTGATGTTGAAGCTGTTCCTCCGCCATGCGGATGGCTTCCCGGACCAAATTGCCGCATTCTCTCGCAGGCACTCCGCCCCATCCTTCACGGCGAACGATGTCGTCGACACCCAACCGTTCACCCAATTTCATTTTTGTGGCCTCTGACAATATTTTTGCCAAGATACCACCCCCCGGCTCTAGTATGGCCGGCATGCGCCGTTTCATGCATGGGGCGCAATGCGGTGCCACAGCTTGACACCCCCTGCCCAGTAACGGCCAATCGGCGCGGCCAGCGCGGGAAATGACCCATACAGCGCATGGTAGACTTTCTGGTAGAACAGCACCCGGTTGACAAAGTTCTTGGTTTCTGGAAACGGTATATTCTGCGGTGTCGTCGAGGAAGCCGTCAGCTTGCCCTCGGCCATCCAGTCCGCCACGTTGCGCGCCCCCGCGTTGTAGGCAGCGAGACCCAGTACCTGATTGCCATTGAAATCTTTCAGCAACTGGGTCAGGTACCATGTGCCAAGGTGAATGTTCACTGCAGGGTTATAGAGTTCCTGGGGCGCAATCGTCCTCTTGTCTGCTTTCTGGCTGGCCCACTGGGCGGTAGACGGTATCAGCTGCATCAGCCCCACCGCTCCCTTGCCGCTCACGGCATCCGGCCGGTAGCTGCTTTCCACGCGGATCACAGCCGCAACCAAGTAGGGGTTGACCGCATTGGCTCTGGCCTCTTTCCAGACAATGGCGCGGTAAGGCAGAGGAGCCACATAACGGTAAGCGCCGAAAATCAAAAGCAAGAGCAGGACAACCCACAGTCCTGTGCTGCGCCGGGGATTCAGCCGGTAGTGCGTGCGTTGTGCCATAGTTGCTTCACCTGTTCTCTTAAAGAAGACAATGACCCTTGGTTGTCAATGACATGGTCGGCATAACGAATCTTGTCGGCCAGGGGAATTTGCGCCGCAATCCGCCTTTGCGCTTCCTCAGGACCCAGGTGATCGCGCTGCATCACCCGAGCGAGCTGCTGGTCAGGGTCCGAATACACCACCCATATCTCATCGACCCCTTCCCGCCAGTCTCCCTCCAGCAGCAAGGGGATATCGAGCACCACCACACGGTGGCCGAGGGACGAGAGGTCATTCAGGCGGTCACGTATTTTCTGCCTGACGGCTGGATGGACGATCTGATTCAGCGCTTCGCGTTCGGCAGCATCCCGGAAAATAACATGGCCCAGCTTGCGCCGCAGGAGCTCTCCGTCCGGACTTAAAATTCCCCACCCGTAGCGCCTCCACACGGCCCGCCACACGTCCTCTCCCCGTTCCTGGCACTGGTGCGTCAACGCGTCGGCATCAATCACCGGAGCGCCCAGCTCACGCAGGATCCGACTGACCTCCGACTTCCCGCTGCCAATGCCGCCAGTGAGACCAACCACCCGCACATGACCACCTCCTCGTCCACCGCTTCTGATATCTAGATTATGGCCTATCTTCACTCTACAGAATGCCAGGAGAGAACCTGGTGGGGAAATAGCACAGCCTGGGGCATAGGCTCCGCAAAGAGCCAGAACGCCTCTGCAGGGACAAGCGCCACCGAAACGCTGTGGGCAAACTCCGACTTTTCTCCGAGATACGCGCCGATCCCGCCAGACTTGGCCATAGCCGCCAAATTGCCTGGCGTCGCGGTGCGAATGGTCACGGTCCCGTGGGACAGGACAGCCAGGCTTCGGGCCAGCTGAACCGCCTCCAAATTAGACTGGTCCACCCATACCACGGCCGATTTCGCTGTGGCGCCTCTCAGCTGGGGATAATGTCCGGACAAAGCCGACACCCGGCCGCGGAATGCGGCTTTCACCCAGCGCTGAATATTAACCCGGGGGAGCGCGTGAGCGGTCTGACTCTGGTTGATGTACAGGGAGATCACCCCCGGCTCGCCCAAAGTCTGCACGTGGCTCAGCTCAGCGGAAGTCAGCCGGGACAGATCGGCCGGGTCCAGCGGCACGGCATCCACGAGTCCATTCTGATAGGCCAAAAGCGCCCGGTTCAAGTGCGAGTAGATGACAAGATCCACCGCCTGAGGCCCGGAACCCGATAATTTTTCGAAGCTCAGATGGTCACCGGGAGTCCACTGCGTCAAGATGTAGCCGCTGGTGCCAATCAGGTTGGTGAACTGCCAGTTCTGCCCTCCCTGGGTCTGGTCCGCCACCGGGACCACAGCTAAGGCTGGGTTGGCCAGATTTCGGAGGAAGGCTGCGGTGGCAGGAGTTTTCAAGGTCAGCTGCAGCCGGTCCGGCGCGAGTACCCGAATTCCGGCGACGTAATGAGATTTTCCGCTCTCAAACCGTGTGGTGCCCACAACCCCGGCCATCAGGCTCTTCGCAGCGGGCGAGCTGACGGGGGCCACCAGCGGCCTCGCCAGAGCCTCAGCCACCATATCTGCGGTCACCCGCTGGCCGTTCGCCAGGCGCGCCTCGCGCAACTGAATCGTCACGGTGCGCCCCCGGTAGCTGGCCGAACTGGCCAAGCCGGGCACAATGGCGCCGCTAGGGGACAGGTCCAGCAACGTCTGAAAAAGATTGCCCGCCACCTGCCAATCCGCTGGGCTCGACGCCAGGGCAGGATCAAGATTGCCGGGGTTTTGGAACACCACTTCGGTAAACACATGATTGGTATCCGCAGCAAGTTTCGGCTGTGGCTGGTGAATCAAGAGCGCGGGGAGAAAGGCCAGCACGAGCAGAAACCAAGGCCAGATCCGTCCCCGCATCAGCCCTGTTTCCCGGGAAGCTTCTCAAGCTGCACAGGGGTTAAATCCTTTTCGGAAATGACGTTCACGCGGTACTTGGAATGTTCCTGAGGAATCAATTCCACCTCTCCCCGCACGCGGTAGGTATCCCACAAAATGTCCTTGAGTTGGTTGGCCTCCGCCAGAGAGTCCACGCCAAATGTCAGATGTTGCAAAAAAGGTTCCTCCTTATCCTTCTCAAGATTGGCAGCGCGCGCAAAAATGGGTAGTCCGGCCAGAAATCACCTGAGTGGTCAGGGGATGTCCGCAGCGCATGCAATCTTCAGCTTCCCGTCCGTAAACCCACAGGTAATCCTGATTTTCACCGGGGTGTCCCAGCGCATCCACATAATCCGAAAAGGTAGTGCCGCGGTGCGCAATAGCTTGTCTCAGCACAGAGCGGATGGCACGGGTCAGCCTGGCCACCTCTGCCAAACGCAGGCCGCCTCCTGGCCGGTCCGGCCGTATCCGCGCCCGAAATAGGGATTCATCCACATAAATATTTCCCAGCCCCGCAATAATCCTCTGGTCCAGCAATAGCGCCTTGATAGGCGCCGTCCGGCCCTCGAGGCGGCTGGCCAGAAATCTGCTTGTCATCTGCCGGCCCAGAGGCTCAACGCCCAGCAGGGCCCCCGGGATTTCTCCAGCCGCCAGCCAGCCAACCCGCCCGAAACGCCGCGGGTCGCTAAGGCGCAGGTCGAACAGTCCAAACCCCAGCACCATGTGCGTGTGCATCACCCGGGGGACATCTTGGGGAATCCAGATCAGGCGGCCCGTCATCCCCAGATGCACCAGCAAGTGCTCGCCGCTATCCCATTCGAGAAAGAGAAACTTCCCCCGCCGCTTTATGGATTTTACCATGCGCCCCGGCAAACGGCGAGTGATTTCCTCGCCGCTGGCCACCCCACTTTTAACCATCCGCGGATCCAGGTGCTTCACTTCCTGCACGCGCTGGCCCAGCACGACACCATTTAAGTAGTAGCGGATTGTCTCAACTTCCGGGAGTTCTGGCATTACCGCGCTTCCAGCTGCCATGGCGCCAGGCTTTCCCACGTCAGTCCCTGTTTGAATTCCACTTCCAAAGGCACCTTCAGGTGCATAGCCTGAGTCATATACTCTCTGGCCAGCCGCGCCAGATCCTGTTTCTCCTCTGCAATGGCATCCCATATCAGTTCATCGTGGACTTGAAGAACCAACTGGCTGTGGAAGTGGTCGCTCTTCAGGCGCCTGTCCAAATTGACCATGGCAATTTTAATCAAGTCTGCCGCACTGCCCTGAATCGCGGTGTTCATGGCCATGCGCTCCGCATACTGGCGCCTGGCGCGGTTCTTGGCCTGAATATCTTTCAGGGGCCGGATCCTGCCCATAATCGTGCGGACCAGCCCCTCGTCCCGAGCGGATTCAATGACTCGGTCAAAGTATTCCTTGAGCTGGGGATAGCGGGCAAAATAGCGGGCTATGTACTCTTTCGCTTCTTTTTGGCTGACTCCAGTGTCACGGGCCAGTCCAAAATCCGAAATGCCGTACACAATCCCAAAATTCACCGCCTTGGCCCGGTTGCGCCAAGTGCTGTCGACATCCTCAAAGGGAATGCCGAAAATCTCCGCCGCAGTCCGGCGGTGAATGTCCTCCCCGTGCCAGAAAGCTTGGATGAGGTTCTCATCTCCGGAAAGATGGGCCAGGATGCGCAGCTCGATCTGGGAGTAATCCGCTGCCACCAGCAGCCGGTCCGGACTGGGCACAAAAACACTGCGGACCCGGCGCCCGAGCGGCAGGCGCACCGGGATGTTCTGCAAGTTGGGGTCGCTGGACGAGAGGCGCCCGGTAGCCGTCCCCGTCTGGTTGAAGGTCGTGTGAACCCGGGCGTCCGGCCCAATCAGCGGCAGCAGTCCGTCCACATAAGTGCCCTTGACTTTCATCAGCTGGCGGTATACCAGCACGTCTTCCACTACCGGATGCAGGGGTGCGATTTTTTCCAGGGTATCCGCGTCCGTAGCATAGCTCCCCGACTTGGTCCGCTTGCCGCTGGGCAGCCCGAGTTTTCCAAACAGCACCTCTCCGAGCCGCTGCGGGGAATTGATATTGAACTCCGTTCCGACCATGTTGAAGATTTCGTTTTGAATCTGCGCCAGGGACCCATCCAGTTCCTGCCCCAGGCTCGCCAACTGGTCCCGGTCGACCCGCATCCCCACCGCTTCCATCTCCGCCAAGACTCTGCTCAAGGGCACCTCCACCTCATAGTAGAGAGTGGACAGTCCCTGAGCCGCGATAGCTCCCTTCTGTTCCGACACCAATTTCTCAATAACCGCCAGTGCCTCATCCACCGTCGCGGGCGCGGCGATACGCCATTGCTTGGCGATAGCGGACAGCTCGTAGTGCCCGTGTTCCGCATCCAGAAGATAGGCCTGCAGCTGACCATCTTCAGAAAACTCGGGACACGCGCTGCCCAGCTCTATGAGCCGCCGGTACACGGCTTTGCTGTCCCACCCCCACAGCGGGCAGGAAGGCCACGGCTCATTGTCCCACCGGGCCACATGGCCTTGTGAATCCATGACCCACACGTCCTCAGCGTCCCGGTGCACAACCAGGTAGCCGCCCCCGGGGCTAAGCTGCTGCCACGGCACCTGCTCTTGGTGGCGCTGCACCGCCACCAACTCGCCGGCGTTCTCCAGTCCCCCGCCGTCTGCCGTTTGGGAGTCTTTGGCGAGCCGCTTTTTAATCGAGTGCAGTTCCAGGCGCTCCATCAGCTGCACCGCCTCAGCGTCCGGCGCCACCGTCAACGGTTCCGCTACCGGCGGCCACGTGAGGGGAACATCACGGACAATGGTCGCCAGGTCCCGGCTCGTGCGCGCATCACCTGCGTGGCCCGTCAGCGCTTTAATCCAGCGGGTGTTATCCAGTGAAGGCAAGTGGTCCAGCACCCCCTCAATCGACCCGTATCGCTGGATGAGCAGTTTAGCGGACTGTTCTCCGATGCCCTTCACTCCGGGAATATTGTCCGAAGCGTCCCCCATCAATCCTTTGAGATCGGGCACCTGGTCGGGCCGCACTCCCAGCTTTTCCTCCACTTTGAGAGCGTCCATGCGGTCCATGTCGCTGATTCCCGTGCGGGACGTGAGCAGCACACTGACATCGCCATTCACCAGCTGCAGCAAGTCCCGGTCACCTGTCACAATCAGCGTCCGGTAGTGTCTAGCCTCTCCCATAGCCGTCAGGGTCCCGATCACATCATCGGCTTCGTAGCCGTCAACCATCAGCGTAGGAATCCCCAAATGGCGCACAATCTCCAACGCTAGCGGCACCTGCTCGCGGAAATCTTCGGGAGCTTCTTTGCGTGTGCCCTTGTAATCCGGGTACTGCTCGTGGCGGAAAGTTTTGTGTGGACCGTCGTAGGCGATAACCACGCGGTCAGGATGCTCCTGCCCGACCACTTTCAGCACCATGGCGAGAAATCCGTGAATGGCTCCCGTGGGTGTTCCGTCTTTGGCCTGGAGATTCTGGAATGATAAAGCATGATAGGCCCTAAACAACAGACTGTGGCCGTCAATCAAAAGTTGGGTGGGCATAAGTTCGCTGCGGCTCCTTCATCACAAAATTCCGCGGAAAATCCCGGACCTGTCCAGACGCGCGGGATTCCGTCTTCCGAGCGGAAATGTTCCAGCCGGAGAATTGGCTGCCCTTCGGGCACGGCGCAAATTCTCCAGCTTCGCCGGTGCCGAGCCTGGTTCATTGCGGGGCGGGTTTGCCACCGCACCCCGAAACGCCTCTCCGCCGGTCAAACTGATCTATACTATACTAACTGATATAGCCTAAGGTAACAAACAGCATGCACGCCAACAAGAGAAGTGAAGGAGTGGTCGGCCTTTGACAATGCCTTGGATTTTCATACACGGAGCGGGTTCCACAGCGCGCACCTGGTCCCGGCAGCACCGCCTGCCGTGGCCTGCCACATTTGTGGAGCTGCCGGACAAACCCCAGATCGTCCCGGAGCACTTAATCGCATCCCTAGCCCAATGGACCTTGCAGCAAATTCACGAACCGTCAGTCATTGTCGGGCACTCCATGGGCGGGGCTATAGCCCAGACTATGGCTATGATGGCGCCGAACATGGTGGCGGCGCTCGTACTGGTGGGCACAGGACCCCGGCTGCCCGTCAATCCCGAGTTGCTGCGCCAGCTGGCCCTGAACCCCGGACAAGCGCGGGCGGACATTGCCCGCTGGTCGTTGGCGCGCCATTACGATCCGGCGCTGTATGACGCCAATCTACGGCTGCTCAACGACATTCCTGCTGACCGCATTCTCCACGAAATGACCGCCTGCAGTCTCTTCGACGTCAGGAGCCGCCTCCATCTATATCCGGGCCCAGCGTTCTTGGTGCGCGGCGGCGAAGACCGGATGACACCCCAAAGCTTGTCGGATGAGTTTTTGGCCATATGGCCCCATATGCCCGTGTTCACCCTGCCCCAGGCGGGCCACCTGATGATGATCGAGACTCCCGACGCCTTCAATGCGGCTTTGCAGTCCATTGCCGTGGAGCTCGCGGATGAAGCGTAGCTTGTGCCATCCATATAAAAATAACGGCCTGAAAAGGCCGTTATACACTTTGGTGCCGAAGGCCGGACTTGAACCGGCACGAGGGTTACCTCATACGATTTTGAGTCGCACGCGTCTGCCAATTCCGCCACTCCGGCAACGACATTTGCAATTATAGCATCTTCCGTGTTCCAATACAATCCCCGGAGCGGAAGTCCGCTGGAAGCCCAAGCCGGTCCGCGACTTTGGCTTCCAGCTCCGTTCTCAGTTGTTGAAATACAGCTCAAACTCCATGGGGTGAGGTCGGAGATTGACCACGTTGACTTCATTAACCCGTTTGAAATCGATCCAGGTCTGAATCAAATCCTCGCTGAAGACATCGCCCTGCAGGAGAAATTCGTGATCCTGCTCCAGAGCATCAAGCGCTTCCCCGAGAGATCCCGGCACGCTTTGAATCGTGGCCAGCTCCGCCTCGCTGAGAGCGTAAATGTTTTTGTCCATGGGGCCAAACCCTTCTTTGATTGGGTCCAGTCCCCGGCGAATTCCGTCGAGACCGGCCATGAGCAGGGCCGCGAACGCCAGATATGGGTTGGACGTCGCATCCGGTGTGCGGAATTCAATCCGGCTGGCCTTAGCGTTGTCTGTCACCGGAATCCGGATGGCCGCCGAGCGGTTGCCATGGGAGAAAACGATGTTGACGGGTGCTTCGAATCCCGGCACCAAGCGGCGGTAGCTGTTGGTGGAAGGATTGGTGAAAGCCAAAATGGCCCGGGCATGCTTCAAGACCCCCGCAATGTAGCTTAAAGCCGTTGGCGACATATGGGCATATGCGTCGGGCGCTTCGGAATAAAACAGGGGTCGGCTGTCCTTCCATAACGACTGGTGCACATGCATGCCATTGCCGTTGTCGCCAAAAATAGGCTTGGGCATGAACGTCACCGTCTTGCCGTGCTGCTGAGCCACGTTGCGCAGAATATATTTATACATCATGACCGTATCGGCCTGTTTGGTCAGGGTGTTGAAGCGGAGGTCGATCTCACCCTGGCCCGCGGTAGCCACTTCGTGGTGATGCATTTCCACACGGATGCCCACGCTCTGGAGGGTTTTGACCATCGCCGTGCGCAGGGCCGCTGTGCTGTCAATAGGCGGCACGGGGAAGTAGCCTTCCTTGGTCCGGATGGTATGGCCGAGGCTCCCTTCCTCAAAGGAATTCCAGAAACCCTCCCCAGAATCGACCATATAGGCTGCATGGTGGCCCTGATTGATGTAGCGCACACTGTCAAAAATGAAAAACTCCAGTTCCGGACCCCAAAAAGACGTGTCGGCAATCCCGGAGGCGACTAAATATGCCTCGGCATTGAGTGCAATGCGGCGGGGATCCCTCTGATAGGCCACGTGTTTCGGATCAAAAATATTGGCGACCAGGCTGAGCGTTGGAACGGCTGCAAACGGATCGAGGACTGCGGTATCCGGATCGGGAACCATCAGCATATCGCTTTCCTCAATCCCGCGGTATCCGCGCAGACTCGAACCGTCGAAGGGAATCCCATGCGAGAAGGTTTCTTCATCGACCTCGCTCACAGGGATGCTGACGTGCTGCCATACGCCCGGCATATCAATAATATGCACATCTATCATTTCGATCTTCTTTTCACGAATGGTGCGCAACACGTCCTCAGCTTTCACCCTAAATCCCCCTCTAAATTTACAAAAAATGTTCTCTTTGACGAAAAGGTGTCAATACGATGTTAAGTATATGGATGCTCCCGCCAATATGTCAATATAGCTTGTGAGGTTTTTACGGAAATCTTACAGCCCTACTTACTGTGCTCCGCTATCGCCATGACTATGCAAAAAAAGCCCAGAATATTTCTGGGCTTTTTCGGGATGCACTGTGGATTAGATGTGATACTTGGCGAGACGGGCGTTCACTTCTTCCCAGTCCACGTTCTTCATGAACGCTTCTATGTAAGGAGCCCGCTTCACTCCATAGTCCAGCCCGTACGAATGCTCGTATACGTCCATGACAAACAGAGGGTAAGCTCCCCACGGCACTCCGACATTGTGGGCATCCTGGCCAACGATGTGCAGTTTTTCATCATCGAGGTCATAAGCGAGAACCACCCAGCCGCGCACAGCAAGCCCTGTCGCCTTAAACTCGGCTTCAAAGTTCTTGTACGAACCGAAGTCGCGGTCAATCAGTTCCCTGGCCCGGCCTTGTGCCTCGCCGCCCTGACCGCCCATGTTGTCAAAGTACCACTCGTGAAGTTTGCTGCCATTGAGGCAAAAGCTCTCCTCCGTTTTCAAAGCCCGCAGTTCACTGTAGGACTGGTTTGCCGTAGCCAAGTCTACAGATTGCATCTTGTTTCGGATTTCGTTGAGCTTATTGACGTACCCTTTGTAAAGAATCCCGTAGTGCTGCTCGATTTCTTCTTTGCTGATGCCCTGCATGGTCAAGCAACTTTCTTTGAGATCGCGGATCTTGCGCTCTTCTGCCATTCAATTTCCTCCTGTCAATTGGGAAATGCCGCAATTGGCGGCTTGTGCAAACCTTGCTTTTCTCGGCTTTCTCGGCCATGTTCAGTATAACAGAATTTGGACAGCTTGCCCCTAAGGGGCTACAAGGCCTATTCTGAAATAAAGGATGAGGAACATTCCGCCTGGCTCTTTTGACTACCCCATCCCCACTTTCCTAAAGAGAGAGAGAGGCTCAAAGCAATGATCTCACCGAAACCCAGCCTGAAGACTTTGACACCCTATGTCCCCGGGAGATCCCTGGAGTCCGTTCTGAAGGACACCGGAGTCCTGACCCTGATCAAGCTCGCCTCCAACGAAAGCCTGTGGGGCCCTTCGCCGCTAGCTGTGGACGCCGCGGGGCACGCTGTGGCCGCCGGCCTGACCTTCTACCCGCAAAGCGACCCGGAAAGCCTCTACCACACTTTGGCTAGAATTCACCACCTGCATCCCGACCAAGTTATTGCTGGCAATGGCGCCGACGAATTGCTGGAGCTGATTGCCCTCACCTATGCAGGAGAGGGCGATGACATTATCTACCCGGCCCCGAGCTTTTCGGCCTACCGTCACGGCGCCCTCATGACAGGGGCGCGAGGCATTGCCGCGCAGCTGACGCCCGAAGGCGCCGTTGACCTGCAAGACGTGCTCCGGCTCCTGACCCCTGAGACCCGCATCATCTTTTTATGCAGCCCCAACAACCCCACTGGCGGCATTATCCGCCAGGACGAGTGGGACCAATTTCTCGCCCGCGTGCCTGACAGCGTCCTCGTCGCCGTCGACCAAGCCTACTTCGAGTTTGCCACCGACCCGCTGTATGCCCACACTGACCAGGCGATCGCCAGCGGAAAGCCGGTGATTATGCTGCGCACCCTGTCCAAGATCTATGCGCTGGCGGGCCTGCGTATCGGCTGGGCTGCCGCGCCCTCCGGGATCATCCGCACATTGAAAACAGCCCGCCAGCCCTTTTCTGTCAACAACGTGGCGCTGGCCGCCGCCCAGGCCGCCCTGGACGATCAGCATTACGTCCGGCAGGTGCTCGCCGAGACAACCGCGGCCCGCGACTACATGGCGGCCCAGTGGCAGGCAAGAGGGTATCAATTCTGGACCTCGCAGGCCAACTTCATCACCGTTGACCTGCGCTCTGAAGCGCGGAACTGGGCGGCACAGCTTGAGCGGGCCGGATTTATCACGCGCCCTGGCGACTCTTTCGGACTGCCCCGCCACCTCCGGATTACAGTGGCCCCGATCCCCATTTTGGAGAAATTCTTCGCGGCCTTCGACTCTTTATCTAGTGGTTGACAATTCCCCGCGAATTCGATATCTTGAAACCTATACTTTAGTTCGATGAATCGCTAATGTGATGAGGTGCTGGCGTGGACGAATGGCTTAAACAGAATCGCAGTGAATACGAACTGATGATGATGGTCATGAATCAGTTTCTGGCGCAAAGCTTTTACCCCGTGCCGACGGCTCCTGCCCAGTCCGGCCATTACCGGGAAGACCACACGCAATCCATCCTCGAGCTGCTGAGCTCATTTCCCGAAAGCCATCTCAGCCTGCCGCTCAAGGTGTTTTCCCTGGGCCCCGTGTATGACCCGGGCCACGGGCGCTGGGCCGAGACCGTTGATGTGGAAATCCTGGGGGAAGGCGGCCCGCAGCACGAGGTGATGGCCATCGAACTGATTATGCAGCTGGTGAGCCGCTGGCCCAATCTCGCCGGGCAAAGTCTCATGGTCCTGGGCCACCTCGGCCTGCTGGACCAGGCCATGGCGGCGGAGTCCGTGCTCCCGGTGGTGCGGCAGCAAGTGCGCCAGGCTCTGAGCTCGGGCCATCTGGTGCAGGCCGAATCGCTGCTGGCCCAGGCCTCCCCGAAAACGCGCAGACTTTTGCTCCCTCAAACTTACGGGAACTTCGTCGACGCGCTTGGGGATACCGTGCCTGAAGCCGATTTCGACCATCTGTCCCGGTTGGAAGGCGCCATCAGCCAGCACATGGGAACCCGCTGGGACCTTTCTCTGACGGGCAACTGGCCTTATTACACCGACCTGGTGTTTTCGCTCTACCTGGAGAACATCGGCCAGCCCCTCTTGAACGGCGGGCGCTTTCTCGCTGACGTGCAGGGGAGAGCCTGGCATGGGGTCGGCTTTACCCTATACCTGGACCCGCTCTATCAGGCCGTCCAGCAAGAAATGGAGTGGACCAGCCATGACCTTTAGCAATGTGACAGTCGCCGTGGCCAAGGGGCGGATTCTCGAGGGCACCCGGGCCCTTTGGGTGCAGCGCGGACTGACTTGGCCAGTCGACGCCGAGTCGCGCAAATTGTGGTTTTCCCCGAATGCATTGCGCCCGGGCATGCTCATCGCCCGCGCCCGGGACATTCCTACCCTGGTAGCCATGGGCATAGCCGATTTGGGTGTCGTCGGGCTCGATGTGCTGGAAGAGCACCCCAACAGCCAGATTCTCCAGGTCGCCGACCTCAAGTTCGGCGCCTGCCGCATTGTGCTGGCGGGCAGGGAGCGGCAGTGGCCCGCCGGCCCCACCCGCATCGCCACCAAATACCAAAGAATCGCCCAAGCGTATTTCAGCCTGCATCACCACCCTGTCGAGCTTGTCCCGCTGTCAGGCAGCCTGGAGCTCGCTCCCGTCATTGGCTTGGCGCCGTACATTGTGGACATTGTGGATACGGGAAACACCTTGCGCCAGCACCAGCTCGTGGAAATCGCCACGGTCATGGAGTCGAGCGCCCGGCTTATTGCCAACCCTTCCCACTGGCGCACCAAGCCTTCTTTGGAAGCGGTCCGGCAAATTCTCACAGCATGATGCGCCATAACAATTAAGGAGGGATATCGGTGGACTCTGTAGCTGCCACTGTCAATCAAATTCTGGATGATATCCGCGACCACGGCTTGGCCAAGGCATTGGAATACACGGCCCGCTACGACAACATAAGCCTTAGCCCAGGCGAGGTGCTATGGGACGTGGAGGCTGAACCTCCGGCCAAAGTTCCGACCGCCCAAAAAGATGCCATGGATTTCGCCGCACGGCAGATCCGGCAGTTTCACGAGTCCACCCAGCCCGTTTCCGTGAGGGTGGAGCAGGCTCCAGGCCTCACCCTCACGGAGCGCATGGTGCCATTGGACCGGGTGGGAATCTATGTACCCAATGGGCAGTATCCCCTGATTTCCAGCCTCTTCATGACAGCCATTCCCGCTCAGGTGGCAGGGGTCAGGGACTTGGCAGTGGCCATCGCGCCCAAAGCGCTGGGCAAGACAGACCCGCTATGGATTTATGCCCTGCAGTCCCTGGGCATCAAAACCGTGCTGCGGCTGGGAGGAGCGCAGGCTATTGCGGCTTTAGGCTATGGATTTGAAGGGTTCCAAGGGGTCGACCTGATTGCTGGCCCCGGCAATCAGTATGTTGCCGAGGCCAAGCAGGAACTGTTCCGGCGCAAGGTGGCCGGCATTGATGTCGTCGCCGGCCCGTCCGAAGTTCTGGTGATTGCCTCCGCCGGAGCTCCAGCCGAGGTGGTCGCCATGGACCTTCTGGCCCAGGCGGAACACGCGGCCGACGCCCATGCCTACCTGGTTTCATGGGACCAAGACCTCATGGGGCAGGTGGAACAGTATGTCACAGCCGCCCGCGAAAAGACTTCAGCGCCACTCGGGCCAACCGAGTGGGTCCTGGTGTCTTCTCCAGAGCAGGCGGTAGCGTTCGCCAACCGCACAGCCCCCGAGCACTTGGGCCTGATTGGGAGGGAGGCGGAGGCTTTGGCTCCCCAAATCCGCACGGCCGGCGCGCTGTTTGTCGGCTGGCTGGCTGGGCAGGCTCTCGGCGACTACGTAGCCGGGCCCAGCCATGTTCTGCCGACAGGAGGCACGGGACGTTTTCTGCCGGGCCTCTCCACCCGCACATTCACCCGGCGCATGTCAGTCATTGAAGCCCGCGAAGACCTGCCCGACGAATTTCTGGCGGCGGGCCAGGTGCTGGCCGCACTGGAGGGGCTGCAGTACCACGAACGCTCTCTGCAGTGCCGGCAGCAGCAGCGCACAGCAGCCAGGCAGGTGCCGTCATGAGGGAGAGCCAGCGCACCCGCACCACTTTGGAGACCGACATTACCGCTGCCGTGAACCTCGACACTGACGGGCCTGTGGACATCGTCACCAACCTTCCGCTCTTCACGCATTTTCTGGGCGCCATGGCCAAGCATGGCCATGTCAGCTGGCGCATTCATGCCCTGGGCGACACGGAAGTCGACCCCCACCACTTGATAGAAGACGTGGGCATCCTCATGGGCCAGGTGTTCCGCGAAGCCATCGGAGACGGCCAGGGGATCACCCGCTACGGCCAGCGCTACCTGCCAATGGACGATGCGCTGGTGCTGTGCTCCCTCGATATCTCAGGGCGTGGCCAACTGTACTGGTCTGGCGACTTTCCCGACCGGGACATCAATGGAGTGAATGCGGAGGTCTGGCCGGAATTTTTCAAGGCGTTCGCCGCCCACGGCGGCATTACCCTGCACCTGATGTGCCAGGCGGGCCGAAATGCCCACCACGTGTACGAGGCGTCCTTCAAGGCTCTCGGCCAGGCTCTGTTTGAAGCCGTTCAGGTTCATCCCCGCTGGGATGTTCCCTCAACCAAAGGAGTGTTATAGCATGGAACTGGCGGTCATTGATTATGGCAATGGAAATCTTGGCAGCCTTCTCGCGGCCTTGCGGAGACTCCGCCAGAAGCCGGTGGTCATCAGCGGGGCTGCTGGGATCCAGAAAGTCGACGCCGTCATATTTCCTGGCGTTGGCTCTCTCGAAGACGTTGTCAGCCGGCTGCGCCACAATGGAGTGCTGCCCTGGCTGAACGACCTGCATGCCGCGGGCACCCCGATTTTGGGCATTTGCTTGGGCATGCAGCTGTTCTTCGAACAGGGTGAAGAGGGGGGCGAGGGACTCGGCTGGCTGGCAGGCACGGTCCCTGAAATCCATGCACCCGTGCTGCCCCATATTGGCTGGAATTCCGTGGACACCACCTCCGAACCATTTTTGTGGCAGCAGATAAAAGATCCTCCGACTTTTTATTTTGTGCATACCTACCGCATCCATCCCGCAGATCCTGCTATCATCAGAGGGCGCACGGAGTACTACGAGTCGTTCCCCGCCGCCATTGAAGCGCCCCCGCTCTACGGGGTGCAGTTTCACCCGGAACTCAGCGGCCCGAGCGGGGCCCAGTTCCTCCAAAACTTTTTAGAAATGGTGGAGAAGCCGCATGGAAATCTGGCCAGCCGTCGATTGGCTTGACGGACAGATGGTCCGTTTGGAGCAAGGCCTGTATGACCGCGTAACCACTTATACGGATGACCCTCTCGGGCTGTTCCGCCGCCGCTACGGCGGCGTTCCCCAAAGAATTCACCTGGTGGACCTCCAAGGCGCCCAACAAGGAGTATTTTCGGCATGGGCGCTTCTCGGGTCCCTGGTCAGTGCAGGAATCCAAGTGGAAGTGGGAGGCGGGTTTCGGGACAGTGCGGCTGTCAGGCAGGCCCTCGAGGCCGGAGCGCAGCGGGTTGTGCTGGGCACGCGGCTGCTGGAAGACACGGCTTGGGCCCAAGGCCTGCTGGAGCGGTTCCAGCCTGAACAGCTGGTGGCTAGCATTGACATCCGCCGGGGCCAAGCCATGGTCCGGGGATGGACACAGGACGGTCCTAGAGCCGACGCAGCCTGGCGCCAGCTTGCCGCCTGGGGATACACCCTGTGCAACGTTACCGACATCTCCCGGGACGGCACACTGATCGGCCTGAACCCGGTGTTTTGGGAAACGGTAGGCAAATATCCGGGCCGTCTCGGCGCGGGCGGCGGCATCGCCCACTATGAGGACCTGACTCTGCTTCAGGCCATGGGCATCAGACGCGCCGTCATCGGCAAAGCCTGGATTTCTGGCCAGATTGACCTGGCCCAATGCAAAGGGGTGTTTTAGATGGTGAAGCCGCGCATTATTCCCTGTCTGGACGTGAAACACGGGCGTGTGGTGAAAGGCGTGCACTTCAACGACCTCCAGGACGCTGGCGACCCAGTGGCGCTCGCGGTCAAGTACTGCGAGGATGGCGCCGATGAGTTGGTGTGGCTCGATATCACCGCAACGATTGAGGAAGAGGAACTGGGCCTCGAGCTTTTGCAGAAAGCCCGCGAAGCTCTGACCATTCCCCTGACGGTGGGTGGGGGAATCCGCTCCATCCGGCACGTCGAGGAACTGCTCGAACACGGAGCCGACAAAGTCTCCATCAACACGTACGGCCTCGACCATCCGGAAATTTTGAGTCAGGTCTCCCGCCGCTGGGGCGCGCAGTGCCTCGTCGCAGCGGTGGACGCCAAGTGGGAGGGCGACCACTATCAAGTCTACAGTCACGGCGGGCGCACCCGCACTGCACGGGAACTGGGGGAGTGGCTGACTCTCGCGGAAGATCTGGGGGCGGGCGAGTTTCTCCTGACCAGCATTGACTGCGACGGCACCCAGCTCGGCTATGACCTTCCCATGCTCCGTTACGCCAGAAGCCGCGTCACCCGCCCTGTCATCGCATCCGGCGGCGCGGGCCAGATCAGCCACTTATCCAGCGCCATCCGCGAGGGACAGCAAGCCGTGCTGCTCGCCTCCTTGCTGCACCAGAATCAGATGACTGTCGGACAAATCAAGAGCTCTTTAGCTGAGGAAGGAATTGATGTGCGTTGGCCCCTTTAGTCGAACATGGAAAAACTCTTTACCCCGTGGTGGTTCAGCATGCCCGGTCCCTGCAAATTCTCATGGCCGCTTACGCGGACAGTGACGCCTTGGGGCTGACCCGCACCACAGGGCGGGCGCATTTCTACAGCCGGTCCCGGCAAGCCCTGTGGGACAAAGGACTGACCTCAGGCAACGTGCTGCATGTCACCGAAATTATCCCCGACTGCGACAGCGACAGTTTCATTTACCTTGTGGAGGGGGACAACCCTGCCTGTCACCGAGGCACCGTGTCATGTTTTGACAACACCCCTTTTGCCGGGCCCAACCCTCTAGCCCGTCTCCAGGAGTATATCGCACAGCGCCGTGACGCCAGTCCCGACACTTCCTATACGGCCCAGCTGCTGCAAGCCCCACTGGAGAAGCTCTTGAAAAAAGTCGGGGAAGAAGCTATCGAAGTCATCGTCGCCGCGGCTGCCGACACGCAAACTCCGGGGGCGGACCTGCTCTGGGAAAGCTGCGACCTTCTCTATCATCTCAGCGTGCTCCTCGCCCGCTCAGGAATTTCCCTGACCGACGTGGACCAGGAACTCAAGCGCCGCCATGAATCACCAGAGCTGGCCGCGCCTGCGCCATAATACGGATCACGGCCGGAAGCAGGCTGGCCCGGAAGGGCGACTCCTGAAGCCACGGCTTGTAAGCCCAAATCATGCGCAAGGCTTCAGGGGCGGCCATCACTGACGCTTCATCTTCGACATCTTCCCAGATCTCGCCCACATCCCCGACAGCAGCTGCCCGGGCGACCGCTTCCTCGGCGTCGCCCTCTTGCAGAGCCGACCACAGGATGCGCTCATCCCTTTCGTCAAACGGAACCGCCACCGTGAGGACGTCCCCGTCGGCCGGCAAAAAAGCGAGCGCCACCGCAAAAAACCATCCCCACGCCGCCCAGATGGCTGCCCGCTCATCCGGCGCCGAGGAGGCAAATTGGGACAGGCGGAGCCAGTCCATGACCGCTAGGAGATGCCGCGAAACCTGGTCGGCCTCGGTGACCCGGGTCGCAGTCACGGCCAGAGCCGAGGCTTCTACCAGCAGGGCCGCCAGGCGGCGGTTGCTCCAGTTGCCAGACCCTTGCGCCATCTGCTCCACAAGGGCTCCCGCCCCGCCGGGCGCATAGCATGCCCCGATGTCCTGGGGCGGATTCAGTTTCTGCCTTGCGGTCCGGATCAAGTCCATGATATAAGCCGTGTCGTTCCATGACCGGAAATCCGCGTGCTCCTCGGCGGGAAGCAGCACGGGCGGTTGGTTGTGGGAGACCGTCCACGAAGCCTGGGCGCGAGTCACCAAGCGGAGTCCGGCCCACGGCTCGACCGCTGGCCACCACTCCTGCAGGAGTGCGCTGAGATGCCACAAAGACGGAAGGAAAGTGAGGACAGGAGCCGGCATGCCGGAAGATGCCAGCTGGGGGAACAGCGCGCGGGCGCCAAACTGGCGCAGCAATTGCGCTGTCCTCAATTCCGCCTGGTCCCGCCGGCCTTCTCGCCAGGCATCCTGCACTGACCCTGCGCCACTTCCGGTTTCCCGGGCCAGGGGGATGCAGTCTCCGCCCAGCATCACCAGAAGCCGCTGCAAGAGGCGCGTGGCGATAGGCCAACCGGCCGCGCTGTTCCGGCCGGTCAACGTCCGTATGCCGCAGCCTGCATCCACCCGCTCGTAAAAGACCCGCTCGTTTTCACGAAGGCGCGGTGCATTGGCGAATTGCCACACCGCCCGCAGAAATTCTTTCAGGGGCAGGTTCCGTGTCCGCCACTCCCTGACCCAATCGTCTGCTTCGTAGGGCATCAAGCCGCGCATTTGCTCAACCAGCTCGGGTCCCAGCGCCCTCCAGCTCTGGCTAGTTGCCATAGTGCCTGACCCCCTTGTGTATCGGCCCGCTCTTGTCTATTGTAATGGGAATTATTCCGCGTTGGGAAATTTCCGTGAAGAAATCTAGACACTTTCGCGGCGACAGGGCACAATATCGGTAATAGTGTGAGCACATTGCTGCTCGGAATGTGGGAAGGATGAGATAACAATGGCATTTTTGCGATCATGGGGCTACGCCAAAGACCGGCCTCTCACCTCGTATCAGGAACAGCATCTGAACGGACTGGTGGACCGCTATCATGACGTGCAGCATCAAAACTTTGTAGACGAACTTGACATCACCGAAGCCATCATCGGGCGCGAGATCCCCTTCAGTGAATTGAATGTGGCGGAGGCCAATAAGGTTGCGGCGCATCTCAACGTGCGGATTGCCCTGCACACCTACTTCGCCCAGGAACTGCCGTCCCCTGCCCCCAGTTTTGCCGAAGAGACCCAGTGGCTCAACCAGGACCGCCAATTTCTCAACCGGGTCATCGCACGCGCAGGGTGGGACACGGGAGAATACTTCCTGTCTCCGCATCCTCTTGACAAGGAGCTCGTGAAAAAATAAATGGATTCCTTTCGGGTTCTGGTAGTAGACGACGAAGAAGTCATCCGCGACGTCTTGAAAATCGGCCTGTCGCACCGGGGATTCGATGTGCTCACCTGTCAGGACAGTCAGGAAGCCATGGAGGCCGTCGGCGCATTTCAGCCTCATGCTGCCATTATCGACGTCATGATGCCTGGTGAGGACGGGTTTCAGCTGAGCCGGCGCCTGCGGCAGAATCCCGACCTGTTCATCTTGATGCTGACGGCCAGGGACGCGGTGTCTGACCGTATTCAGGGCTTGGAGGGGGGCGCGGACGATTATGTCATCAAGCCCTTCGACTTTGACGAGCTGGTGGCGAGGCTTCGGGCTGGGTTGCGCCGCGTGCACCACGATGACCGCCCGGCGCTCCAGTTCGGCGATCTCCTCATGGATGATGCCGCGCATAAAGTGTCCCTGCAGTCGGCGCCTGTTGCCCTGACAGCCAAGGAGTATGAGCTCTTGCGCTACTTGCTCCTCAACCCGGGCATTGTGCTGTCCAAAGTGCAGATTTTGCAGCACGTGTGGGGATATGATTACCCAGGTGATGACAATTTGGTGGAAGTGCACATTTCCAGCTTGCGGGATAAATTGCAGGACCGGTCCCGCCAACTGATTCAGACCGTACGCGGCTTCGGCTACCGCCTGGGTAGTTGAATGGCTCAAAAAACCCTGACAGACGAGTTGATTGGCCGCCAAATTCTGCTGCTCGCCATTCTGCTGATCGTGATCGGAGTAAGCCAGTATCTCACCCTGCGCATTGTCCTGTTTCATTCCGAGGCCCGTTCGCTGCATCAGGAAATTTCGGTGCTGGCCCCCATCATCCACCGCGCTATGGTCAAGCACAGCGCGGCGCACTTCCACTCTCTGGCTACGCTTCTGGTCAGCCGTCTCAAGGCTCCGGGTGTCGAGGTGCTGATTACCAACCGTTTCGGGGTGATCATTGCCAACTCTTCCACCCTGGTGCCCCAGGTTCCCCCTATTGACTTCTCTCAAAGCTACTTCCTGTGGCATGAGCACGTTGTCGTGGACGCTCCCTTGGGATCTTCCCTGCACCCTTCAGGATATGTCTGGCTGATGGCCCAGTCCCATGCGCTGAACCGAATTTTGCTGCGCGATATCGAGTTTTTCTCATTCCTCGGCTTTCTCTCTCTGGCCATCACCGGGTGGCTGGGTTCCATCTCCGTTAAAAACAGCCTGGCTCCTCTGCAGCAAATTCGGGACGGGACCGCCCGAATTGCCCATGGCGACATCGGCCACATCACCACCCTCAAGAACCCTCCCAAAGAGCTGGCCGAACTGGGTGATGCCATCAATGTGATGTCCCTGTCCATCAAGGATCTTCTGGATCAGGAGAAAATGCTGTCGGAGCAGATGCGCCGCTTTGTCGCAGACGCCTCGCATGAGCTCCGCACCCCGCTGACCGCTCTCAACGGCTTTTTGACGCTCATTTCAGAAGACAACCTGACAGATGCGGAAGTCAAGCAGGGGTTTCACGCCATGCGCCAGGAGGGGCAGCGCATGGCCCGGCTGGTCAATCAGCTGCTGACCCTCTCGCGGCTCGACAGCGCCCAGGATATTGCCTCCCGGATCACCCCCATTGACCTGGGCGGGTGGATTGCAGCCGTGCGTCCCTTGCTGGAACCCCTGACCCGCGACCACACCTTGGAAATCGTCCCCGCCTCCGTCGTGGTGAGTGCTGACCGCGACCGGCTGACAGAGATGCTGTTCAATTTGGTGGAGAATGCAGCCCGCTACACCCCATTAGGGTCTTGCATCACCGTGCGCATCGGACAGGAACGGGGCGCTGGCCTCATTGAGGTCTCCGATAATGGGCCCGGTTTCAATGATAGCGACTTGCCTCATATTTTCGATAGATTTTACCGGGGAGACCGGTCCCGCACGTCGAAATCGGGCGGCAGCGGCCTCGGCCTGGCCATTGTGCAGGGGCTGGCCAAGGCCTTTAAGGGCACCGTCACCGCCTCCAATGCAACCCCTCCGCAGCATGGAGCGATATTGACCATCCGTCTCCCCTTATGCTCTCCAGACCGCCCCTCTCCTGAAGCCTCTTGACACCAAGCCGCGAACTAGCAGCCGCTGACCCTCCCCCGATGATTTTTTTAGGATAATATTCCGACTTTTGGAGGATATTGAAGATGTCACCGCCAAGAGGAGGAGATCACCATGAATAAACTGCTGAAATATGCTGTACCCGGCATTGGCCTGCTGTCCCTGCTTGCACCCAGCAGCGCCCTGGCACAAAATGCGCCTGTGGCCTCCAAGCCGCTAGCCATGACGGCCATGCACCATGCCTGTGCCGCTTGGGAAGGACATATTGCCACCCTGACATCTGCCGTGGCCACCGTCACGATGGTGGAGTCCCACAAAACTGCCGCCATCGACTTATTGCACGCCGCCGTACAGGCAGGATTGTACCCCGCGTCGTCCGCCACCTTGCGCCAGGGCGAGCGGGTCCTGACCTGGACCGACAACCTAGGCCAGGTCCACCTCATGGCGCTGCCGGTGGCCCGCGGCCATCTCCAGCAGGCGGCGGGTGGCCGCTGGACCCTGCTTTCCGCAAAGCACGGCACGGATGTCCCTTTGCCGACCGCGGGCGTTCCCCTAGCGGGCACCAGCCAGCTCGCCCAAGGCCAGCGTGTGATGGTCTTCGGCACCGGGGATTCTTCACACCTGCATCCGTCCCTGATTGCCGCAGTGCCCACCCGCCTTGCCGCCACGGTCCAGTCCGTCAAAGCGGGCAGGGTGACCCTGCAGACGGTGCGCGACGGCGTCTTCACGTCTGCGGCGGGCGCCGCGTTTCCATTCCCCCACACCGGGGCTGCCCCTGCCCTGCAGGAAGCGCAGCAGGTGAAAATCTTCGTCACTCCCGGAACACGCCAGGTCCTGGCGATTATGCCTATGCACCACCGGGGGCGCCGGATGCACATTTTGCAGCATAATGCCTACGGGCAGCTGATAGCCGCCACTTCCGACAAACTGCGGCTGAAAACGGCTTGGGGAGAAGAGACAATATCCCTCAAAGGCATAACCCCGACCGTTGTCTGGCCAGGACACCCCGGCGCCACAGTGGCCCAGATTTCCGTAGGTCTGCCGGTATTGGTCCACTTCCTGGCCAAGTCCCCCGATGTGGTGGTCCGGGTCCTGCCCCCTGTTGCTTCTTCATCCTGAATCAGAGCCAACTCGGCAAAGGGGCGCCGTCCCTGCGGACAGCGCCCCTTTGCCGACTCCCCAAGGCCAATCATCCCGCCATCGTTCCGGAATGCCCGACCCGTCTTGCCAAGGCGGATTCCCGGCGGGTCTCCGCAGCCAAAATAGCCATCCCCAGAAACTGGAAAACCCCAATCAGCCAAAATCCCCACCCAATATTGCCGCGGCTGATAATGACAGCCAGCAGCAACGGGCCAAACGTCCCTGACAGGTCGAAGGACGACTGCGCCACGGTATTCGCCGCTACCAGCAGATGGCGTTCCACACTGCTGGCTATGCGCATGGATACCAGCGGGAACAGGACAGCATGCGGCCATGCCAGAAGCCAGAAACCGACGAGAAAAACCGTGAGGGAAGGGGCCCAGCCCATGAGACCCAGCCCGATTCCCCCCACTCCCAAAGACCAGAACATCCAGGTCGCCTTGCGCTCCAGTTTCTTCTTGCGCACCGCCCGCGACACCACCAGCCGCCCTAGAAGAGACGCCACAAAAAAACTCGTCAAAACCAGTTCAACGCCACTGTAGGGCAGGCCGAACCGGTCCTTGATATCAAGCCCGCCATAAGACATCGCGGCGGCAAATGACAGATTGAAGAGAAACAGCGCAGCAAAACTTCTGGTATAAGTGCCATTATGAGCCAAGGTCGAAAGCGCCCGCCGCAGCTGGAATGCCGGCGCTTTGGCATCTGCCGCCAGCCTGTCCCGCAACCGCCCGTAATTGGCCACTATCACGCCCAAACCAATCAGAGAAAACGCCAAGAGCAGGCCGTAGATCCCGCCCAACGCAAAATGTGTCAGCACCAAAGTCCCCAAGACAGGGGCCGCCACCAGGCTGGTGGAGAGAGCCAGAGAGTAGTAACTCAGATTTTTCTCGCGCTCGTCGACAGGCGACAGCGCTCCCATAAGGGAGAGCAGATGGGGCATAATCAAAGCTGTGGACACGCCAGCCACCGCCACGGCCACCAGAAACTCTACAAACGTGTGGCTGACAAGCACGCCGCCAAGCGACAGGGTGAGGAGCACAAAACCCACCGTCATCACCCGCGGCACCTGGTGCAAATTCACCCGCGCACTGTAGCCGAACCGGACAATCATCGTCACCACGGCATACACCGATGTAGTCAGTCCCACCTCCGCCAGTCGCGCGCCCAGGATATGCGCATAGAGCGGGTTGTTCGCCTGCATCATGGATGAGTTGGCCCTCGCCATGAATGTCAGAATCAAAATAAGATAAATTAAGATCGAACTCTGGGACATCACCGTCCGCGCCAGTTTCTGTCTCACCGGCTATCATCCCCTTCTAAATAGAGCGACCCATACGTTACGGGCAAACTACCATTAATAGCATTATACTGCATTTTACATTGTTAGCACTAGGAAAAACATACCAACCATTTGTAAAACATTTCCCCAATTGTTCCGCGAGGCCCTATTATAAATGTCGCAATAGTCCTTATTGACTAGTTGCTTAGTGCATGAGACACTGGATCTGGTTGACAACATTCCCCCAAAAGTACGATAGAGGTTGCTAAGATGACAGGGTTACCATTACAAGTGTTCTGACACCCCGGTCAAACCGGAAAGCAAGGAGGATTCATCCATGGGAAAACCCCAAGTTCTTGTTCTGGGCGCGAACTTTGCCGGACTAGGCGCCGCGCAGAAGATTCGCGAATACGCCAAGGACACCGTTGAGATTACCGTGATTGACCGCAAGCCCTATCTCCTATTCGTCCCCAACATTCCTTATGAAGTTTTTGAAAACCGCAATCCCGCGCTGACCATGCAAATGCCGGTGGTGGACGTGTTGCACGAAGACAATATCCGATTCATTCAAGGCGAAGTCAAGGCCCTTGACCCCGACGCGCAGAGCGTCGAGTATGTTCCCAGCGAACGTATCGGGGCAGCCTCGGAGACCATCCACTATGATTACGTCGTGGTCGCCCTTGGCGCCCGCTTGGCTTTTGACGACATTGAGGGATTCGCTGAGTACGGCCAGACCGTCAGCGACACCTTTTACGGGGAGAAACTCCGCCTGTTCTTGGAAAACGAGTACAAGGGCGGCCCCGTTGCCGTAGGCTCGGCCCGCTTCCACCAAGGCACGATGTCTACCGATCTCGTCCCGACGGCAGAAGCGGCTTGTGAAGGCCCGCCCGTCGAAGTGATGCTGTCATTTGGCCACTGGCTCCAGAGCCACGGGATGGGCGGTCCGGAAAAAGTCACCGTCTTTACGCCGGCGCCGATGATTGCTGAAGATGCCGGCGTCGGGGTGGTCAATGCTCTGCTCTCCGCTGCCAGTTCCATGGGCTACCATTACATGAATAATGTCAAGGACATCAAGAGACTGACCAAAGACGGGATTGAGTTTGCCAACGGCCAGTCGGTCGAGGCGGAACTGAAGATTGTCTTCCCGGACTGGCAAGCCCACAGCTTTATGAAAGGGTTGCCGATTTCTGACGACCAAGGGTATGTGCTGACCGACATGACGACCCGCAACCCGAAGTACCGCAACGTGTTTGCCTGCGGCGATGCCGCAGCCGTCACTGTACCCAAGCTGGGCATTCTGGCTCATATGGGTGCCGACGCGGTGGGCAAGCAAATTGCCATGGACATGGGCCGCATGGCTCCGGAAAAGGCCAATGTTCCCATGCATTTCGTAGTGAACTGCCTGGGCGACATGGGCGGGAATCAAGGATTCGCCATCAACTCCGACACCTGGTATGGCGGGACGAAGTCCGATCTGAAAATGGGCCACATTCCCTTCCTCATGAAGATGCAGTACAAAGAAATGTTTTTCCGGACCCGCGGCAAAGTGCCTGACTGGGGCATTCCCGCAGCTGATTTTCTCATCGACAAACTCAGCTAAAATACGCAGTCTGAGATAAGGAGCGCTTGCGATGGCCGTAAATGAAATGGCGAACAACAACGACGCGTCTATGCCCATTGTCCTGACTGCAGAACAGTGGCAGGGGCTGGCACGCCTCGGTGAACTCATCCAAGCCGTCGATCAAGGCCTCAAAGGAGACTTTGGTTCCGCCATCACAGAAAACGTCCTGACGCTGAGTCAGGCTCTTCCGACCGACCTGCCGGCCTCTATCAGAGCCGCGACGGAAACACTGACCGTCTTGCACCGTTCCGGTCTGCTGAATCAGTTGGACATGCTCTTGCAGCTGGCCGGCCAGCTCCCGGAATTCTGGCAGGAGGTCGTGCCCGAACAGTTGCTGAAAGCAGCCGAAGAAGTCAGCCATGTCGATTTTAAAGGTGCCATGTCTCTGGGCGAAGAAGCCAGTAAAACACGTGCTCTGCGTTCGGCGTTGACATTGTTGCGGTATGTCACTGAGGAAGCTCCCGCGGATTTTCTCAGCGACGTCACGGCTTTTGTCAACCAGACGGCCCCGGTCCTGAACAACCCTGATCTGCTGAAAATCTTGCCCGTCTACACGGATTTTATGGTGAAACTTCAGCAGAGCGGGTTGCTTGACCGCCTGCTCGACATCGTGGCCTATTACCAGGCCCTTGTCCCAATGCTTGACGTCGGGCCAGTGATTACGAGCATGCTGGAATATCTCAATTCCAGCCGCCTGATAGAGAACGTGAAGCAGATCCGCCCTGACAATCTGGCCCTGCTGGCTGCCGAGGCGACAGACCCTGAAACCACAGCAGTGCTGGTCGATGCTCTGCGTCTGGCCAGGCTCCTGCGCAACGGCGATCTGGCCAATGAGTTCATGTCGGACTTTATCAAAGTCACCGGGATCATGTTCGACAAGCAATTTCTGGACACGTTGCCTGACCTGCTCAATACCGTGGTGATGCTGCGCCAGACGGGGCTTATCAAGGCCGCGCAAAATGTCCTGATTGCCTATCCCAATCTGGTGAGTCTGCCGTGGAATGAGTACATTAAAGCTCTGGTCAGCAAGGCTGAACAGCTCGACATTTCCGGCGTCATGGCTAAAGTCAAAGAGGCATCAGAAGAGACGGAACAAAAGGCCCCGCACCTAGGCGGTCTTGGCGGCTTGATGCGGATCATGAAAGACAAAGAGGTTCAGCGCCTCCTGCAGTTTACCCTCACTCTGGGCACCAAGTTTCTGCCTCCGAAAGCAAACTGACAGGCTGACACTTCTGCACCAGCCGTAGCAAACACGGCTGGTGATTTTTTTGCCTGAAATTGGAACCCCCCCTTAAGAACGGAATGCGGCTAAACTCTCACAACCGCGGCAATAATACCTCCATGTTAGAAAGACGGAGGTGAACAGCATGGCTCGTGGAAGCAACACGGGAAACCGGGCCTTGGTGCAGGGTGCGGCCAGGGCTCTGGACCAATTCAAATATGAAGTCGCCAGGGAACTCGGTTTGCAAGGTGTCGAGGATGGCTACTGGGGTGAAATCCCGTCACGCCAGTGTGGGGCAGTCGGTGGCCACATGGTCCGCAAGATGATCGAAATGGCCGAGCAGCAGATGGCAGGACGCCGCTAACCTTACCGCAATGTTCAAAGGGGCTTGCCGTAGTTGGCAAGCCCTATTAGCCAGGGCACTCTTAAATATCCAGAACGATATTCCCAAACAGCCCGTGCTCTTCCATCCGCCGGTGGGCGTCATCCGCACGCTCTAGCAAAAATGTCCGGTCAATAATGGGAATCAGCACCCCGCGGGCAAAGAGCGGCAAAATTCTGGGCAGAACAGAAGATGAGCCCATATAGGCTCCCAGAACAGAGAGGCGGCGGCGAAAAATCTGGCCGAGTTCGAGGGTCACTTTCCCTCCGGTCGTACCTCCCACTGTCACGACGGTCCCTCCTCTGCGCAGCATCTCGACAGATTGGACAAAGGTGGCCTGCCCGAGTGAATCCACGACAATGTCCGCCCCGCGGGAATTGGTCATGGTCAAGATGTCGGGGCTTAAGGCACTCGACCCGTCCCACACCACTACATCCGTCGCCCCGTATTGCTTTAGCCGGTCTGCATATCCGGCCTGGCGGACGATGGCTATGACCCGCATGGCACGCATGTGGGCCAGCTGAATGGCGGCCAGGCCCAGTCCGCCGTTCGCTCCCCAGACCACAATGGTCTGGCCAGCCGCCGCCTGCGCCCGGGTGAGAAAATCTTCCGCTGTAATAAAGGGAATGCCGATGGAAGCTGCCTCCAAAAATGTCAATCCACTAGGCATCGGCACCACATTGACCAGGGGCAAGACCACCTGTTCCGCGTATGTCCCGTCAAAAATACGGTAGTGGGGGCAACTGTTCTGCTGCCCCGACAGACAGTAAATGCACCGCCCGCAGCTCAGTCCCGGATTGACAACCACTTTCTGCCCAACCGGGTAATCTCTTGCTCCCGGCCCCAGCGCATCAATTTCCCCGGCCCCGTCTGACCCGGGCACAACCGGCTCAGGGAAGGCCCCAAAGGCGCCTTCCCTCACCCAGATGTCGCGGTGGTTCACTCCGGCAGCCCTCAGTCTGACCCGCACCTCGCCTGGACCAGGTTCTGGGCTCGCAATCTCTTCGTACTTTAATACGGACGGATCTCCCGGCTCATGGATTCGAACAGCATACACAGCAATTTCCTCCTCAATCAGTCTCGGTACTGGGAGAACTTCAATGACCAGGCGAGGCGGCGGGTTTCCCGCCAAAGCCCGACAGGCCGGAAGTCCGGGGGAAATATCGGCCAATCCCAATGCAGCTCATCTGGCGATTTCACATAAGAGAGAAATGCAAGCGGCAAGGCGGCCCCGACTTTGCCGGCCGACAGCGCCAGGAGGGCTGATTCCGCCCAGTGCTGGACGGCCAGGTCGCCGGCTCCCAAATGAACGTGTCCAGGAAGACTGCCCGTTTGTGCAAGGACAGCCAGGATTTGCTGGCCCCCTTGCATCACAGCCTCCTCTCCCAGATGGATGGGGCCTGTGTTTTGCGGTTCATCCCCGTCCCAGTCCTTCGGGGCTTTCGCCCGGGGCAGCGGAGTTCCCGGCCTCCCGGTCCCGGTGATCCATGCGGCAGCGGCCGCCACAATCTCCGCCGCACTGAAGTTTTCACCAGCGACCGTCAACGGTCCCAGCCCTTTGCGGCCCACCTCCCCGCACAGCAGCCGCACATCCGGCAACACGGGGGAAGCAAGAGGCACAAGCCGGGACACCAGGCCCTGGACATCCAGCCACTCAATGCCAGGAATCTGGCGGATGTCTTGGATATACGTGCGGAAGGCCTGAGCCGCCTGTTCCCGGTCCCCCGCCGACCGCAGCGGGGCTGGGCGCAGCGTGCTGCTGGTAGCGCCATACGAAAAGTTCACCGCATCCCAAAACTTGGTGGAAACCAGCTCGGTTGGATGCACCATGATCATGAAGGCCTGCTGCGGTTGCAACGTTTGGGCCCCTCGCTTCAGGAATTCCACCGACTCCTCGAGATTGTCTGGCAAGTTCATGGCAAAGGGTTTGGGAGTCATGACAGGAAGAGCCAAGTGCAAAATGTCCTCAATCCACATCGGCTGGGAAGACGTCACCAGATAACTGTTCCAGGCATCACTGAAGAACACCGGCATGTTCATCTGGGGCAGCGCCCCGCAAGCCTGAGGGACCCAGTTCCCGCCCGGCTGGGTGAAATACCCCGGAGGAGCCACCAGTTCCGATACAAGGCGGACACCCGGCTGCTCCCGGCTGATAAACCGCGCCACCCCCTCATCATAGGGCCGGTCCGCCAAGTCTTCCGACAATGTCGGATGCTCGCTGTGGCTCCACGAATGAAATCCCACCGAGCGTTTCTGTGCTAAAATGGCCAGCAAATCTTCACGCCGGTGCTCTTTCAGGCTCTGAGCCTTCTTGCCGACAATACCGTAGCTGGCCGGCATGTCAAATTCACTCATCGCGGCCAGCACCGCCGCCAGACCCTCGTCAGATTCTGGTGTGATGAAATCTTCCACATCAAACCGGATGAGGCCGTAAATGCTCATATCCCGCACCCCTTGGGACAGAAACGCATAGCGTTCTCATAGAGCTCCTCATAAGCCTCCGCCTCTTGGATCAGCAAATGTTGGGACAAAATGCGCATGCGCGCGTTGTGGCGGAGCGTTTGGGCTTCATCAGGGTGGGAGAAGATCCACTGAAACTCTCTGACAAAATCCCCTTCTCCATCAAACAGTATTCCCGTCTTGTGGGAGTCAATGAGGTAGCGGTTGCCGTGGATATTGGTGGCCACAATCAGCGCCCCGCAAGCCATCGCCTCCATGAGCGCGTTGGAGACTCCTTCAATCTGGCTGGTGTTGATGACCACCGCGGCATGCCGGTACCAGTCCGCCATGGCTTCTTTGGGCACTTCCCCCACCACTTCCACCCACGGCCGGCCTTGAGCGGCATTCAGCACCCTTTCCCATTCCCCCGCATCGCGGGCCGGCCCCAGCACGGCCAAGCTCAAATTCAATCCCAGAACCTGCCGGGCCCGGTCCACCAGTTCGATGGCCCATGCACTCCTCTTCACGGGACGGACCCCGCCCGCGATGACTATCAACGGACTATCAGGGTGGCGGCTGACTTCCTCGGGAGAGAAGATCGTGTCATCCACCGAGGGCGGGATGACGCGGACGGCATCTTCCCAGTCTGGAGCATCTTGCAAAAGGCGGAGCCGCGCATTGGGGGTGAACACCACCTGCTGGCGAACTTTTTGAAGCGCGCGGTGAATAGGCTCACTATCGCGAATCCAGTCACCCCACAGGTCTGTGCCGGTCCATGTGACCACCAGCCGCTCGGGCTCAATGCCCTGCTGCAAGAGAGCCTGCCCGACCTGCACGGCATTCCAGGCATGGTAGACATCGTATTGAGGCAGCTGCGGCCTCATCCGCTCCACTGCCGCGGTAATCCCCAACCGGCTCAGCCCATCCTGGAGTCTCTGCGCGGAAATGATATTGCCTCCTGTCGGAGGTGTGTCGGAGGGCACGACTAAACCCACTCTCATGCGATATTCCGTCCTTTCCGTGATTCCGTTGTCACCCAGTTGGCTGGGTTTAGGTGATGCGTGTGCCATTGGGCACCGGGCTGTCGATGCTTAATAATATCACGTCATTCCCGTCCAGTTCGGCCCCAAGCACCAGGACTTCTGAAACCACTCCGGCTATCCTTTTAGGGGGGAGGCCGGTCACCGCGACCACCTGCCGCCCAGTCAGGTCCTCCGGCTGGTACCGCACCGTGATCTGCGCAGACGAGTGCTTCATCCCCAGGGGCCCGAAATCAATAACCATATGATATGCAGGTTTTTTCGCCCGGCGATTCACTTCCGCAGAAATAATCGTCCCCACATGCAAGGCCGTGTGGGAAATCTCTTCACCATTTAGTGGCGGCGGCCAATCCATACGCTGCACCTCTCTTTGTTTCCGTAATTGAGTCACAGGCCTCCCCTCCTCAGGGCGCCGGGACATCTTGAGGAAAATACAGCCGCCGCAACGCCTGCTTCTCCTGCGCGATGGCCTTAATAGGCTCAGACAGACTCGACATCTCCGTCAGCTGCTGACTGGCCTCATCCCATAAAAAGAGCGCGCTGTCTCCTTTGAGGTCACCCGCTGCCCCAAGATAATAATCATAATAGACCGTTCCGGTTTCGTCGACCGCGAGGTAGTAGTGCGGGTCATAGCCTGCGGCACGGACCCGGCCGGCCATCAGTTCATAAACGGCGGAGTCCGTGGGCGGCGCGTCCACATAAGTAAAGAGCCGCCGGTCGAGGAACCTCCGGCACAAGTCGGCCAGGATCTGGTCGGAGCCGTACTGCCAGACATTGAATGCATTAAACAGCACCGTGTCATCAAGAGCACAGTAGCTGGCCATGGTCAGCCGCCCCTCAAACAGCGCGGTCAGGGCAAAATGAGTGCGCTCCGGCTCTCTCCCCGTTCCGGCAAGGTCCTGGGCCCGTTTGAGAATAGCTTTCAGAATGACCTCGGCGGAGCGGCTGACGGGGTGAAAATAGACCTGCCAGTACATAAAATAGCGGGCGAGCAGGTAAGCCTCCACCGTATGCAGTCCGGAGCGCTTTACCACAATGCGCCCGCCATGCGGCCGCATTACCCGGATGATGCGCGCCAGATCGAATTTTCCGTAATCCACCCCGGTGTAAATGGAATCCCGCATCAAATAATCGAGGCGGTCCGCATCCAGCTGGCCGCTGACCAAGGACACTGCCAGTTTGTTCGGGTGGGTTTTGCCAATAATGGCGGCCACGTCCTCCGCCATGCCGGGACTGTGGGCCGCCAGTACCTGGTGCACCTCTGTGGACGGATCTAAAATAATCCGCTCGCTCCACACTTCATGCCGCAAGCCTATCACCTTTTCCAGCGCGTGCGAGAATGGCGCGTGGCCGATGTCATGGAGCAGGCCAGACGCCATCACCAGGAGATTCACCTCGGAAGGCCAGTCGTAGGCATTGCGGGCGAAGGCCTGGACAATCTGGCGGACCACCTCATAGACCCCCAGCGAGTGGGAAAATCGGGAGTGCTCGCCCCCAGGGTATGTGACATAAGACGTCCCCAACTGGCGGATGCGCCGCAGACGCTGCATTTCCCTGGTGTTGATCAGGTCCCATATTAATGGGTCGCTGACATAAATATAGCCGTGCACAGGGTCTTTAAAAACCTTCTCTTCATTCAGCCTCACCGTGATGGCCCCCCGTCCCCTCCGGTCGCTCCGGTTATTTTCGGCGGCGCTGCTTCAAGAGCAAAGCGATGGACATTCCCAAACCAAACAGAATCAGGAGAGCTCCAGCATCGCCCACCGCCACATGCCAGGAGACGGTCAAAATCCGTTCCAGTCCCAGAAGAACCAGTCCCGCGGCAATGACAACGGAAGAGCGGGCCAATTTGCCTGCGACTCCCAGCCCAATCCCGATAGCCCCCACAATTACTTCGAACCAGCCTGCATTCACCAGGTCCCCCCCTATCAGCTTCTATTGTACGATTTTTTGCCTAAGTAAGCCGCCGCTCCTGTTTTCCGAGATATTTGCTGCCGGCTCAAGGCCGCACAGCACCCATAGAACAGAAGCAGGCGGGTATAAGCGGATCCGCCTGCTTCAAAAATATCTCCTAGCCGCTGACGCCTGCCAGAAAAACTAGAGGAGCGCCTGAACAGCAGCCAAAGCCTTGTCATAGTTGGGATGCTGGCCTACTTCCGGAACATACTCCACATAGCGCAGAGTGCCGCCTGGGTCGATGACGAACACCGCGCGCGACAGCAGTCCCAGTTCCTTGATATAGACACCATATTTCACTCCGAATTCACGGTCCTTATAGTCACTCAGCAACGTGACCTGATCCACCCCAGCGGCCCCGCACCAACGGCTCTGGGCAAACGGCAGGTCCATTGAAATGGCTATGACCCCAACACGGCTGCCTAGACGGGTGGCCTCCTCATTGAACCTCCGGGTCTCCTGGTCACACACAGCGGTATCTAGCGAGGGCACGGAGAGCACCACCAGCACTTTCCCGACAAAATCCTGCAGGTGGGCGGAAGACAAGTCCCGCGCCACCGCCGTGAAATTCGGAGCCATCTCTCCTTCCGCTAGAGCAGGTCCCACCAGAGTCATAGCCTGATCCTTAAATCGCACCGCACTCGCTCTTTCCTCCACCTATGACCATCCTTTCGCTGCCATCCTGTGCTGCATCATACGTTTCCATTATACCGTTTCCTCTCCCCTGTCCTAGACACGAACGGCCAGGATCTGAGTTTCTTTCGGCACTGCATAACGTTCGCCTGTTGCCCCGTTTTTCGCTATGATAGAACAGGATCAATTACGCGGGGAGGATACCCATGACAGACCAAGACAAAGCTCTGGACTATTTGCGTTCGCACCACGCCGCCTATATTGATGAGCTCACGGAATTTCTCAGCCTGCCCAGCATCTCAGCGCTGACTGAACATAAAGAGGCCGTCCAGGCGGCCGCCCTGTGGCTCCGGCAGCGGCTTGCGCAAGCAGGCATCCCCGTCAGCCGCATTGACCACACTGCGGGCCATCCAGTTGTCTATGCCGAGACCGTGCAGGATCCCGCCAAGCCCACAGTGCTCGTATACGGCCATTACGATGTGCAGCCAGTCGACCCCTTGGACCAGTGGACTCACCCCCCTTTCCGCCCCACCGTGGTGGACAATGTTTTATACGCCCGCGGGTCCAGTGACGACAAGGGACAGGTTTACATGCAGGTCGTGGCAGCCGAGTCCTGGATCAAAACGGGAGAACTGCCCGTCAATTTAAAGTTCCTGTTTGAAGGGGAAGAAGAAATTGGCAGCATCCATCTTGATGAGTACATCCGCACCCACCAGGAGCAGTTGCAGGCCGACGTCGCTGTCATCTCCGACACCCCGATGTTTGCCCAAGGCGTTCCAGCTGTCTGCTATGGACTGAGGGGGCTGGCCGCCATGGAAATTCATGTCGAGGGCCCCCGCCAGGATCTGCACTCAGGAATTTTCGGAGGAGCTGTAGAGAATCCCGCCCATGCCCTGGCCAAAATTATTGCGTCGCTGCACGATGCCCAGGGCAGGGTCACGGTGCCGGGCTTCTACGACGGCGTCAGTCCTCTGACCGGACAGGAACGCCGGAACTTCGCCGCCCTGCCATTTGACGAAGCGGGCTTCTTGCACTCCACAGGCAGTCCCGAGCTCTACGGGGAGGCCGGCTTCACCACCCTCGAGCGAATATGGGCCCGCCCCACCCTGGAAGTCAACGGCATGTGGTCCGGATTCATCGGGGAAGGGCGCAAGACGATTATCCCCCAGAGCGCCCACGCCAAATTATCCTGCCGCCTGGTGCCCCACCAGGATCCTGAGGCCATTGCCGACCAGGTGGCCGCATTCATTGAGTCCCAGTGTCCGCCCACAGTCCGCCTGCGCATCGAGCGCGGCGAAGGGGCCCCGGGCAGCATCACTCCATTGGACCACCCCGCAACCCAGGCCGCGGTGCGGGCAATCCGGGACATCTACCACCGCGAGGCCGCATATATCCGGATGGGCGGCTCCATTCCTGTGGTGGTCACCTTCGAGACGGTGTTGCACATGCCTACCGTCTTACTGGGATTCGCTCTGCCTGATGAAAATTTCCATGCTCCCAACGAGCATTTTCATCTGGAAAATTTCTACAAGGGCGCCGAGACGGTCGCCACCTTATGGAACTACCTGGGAACGCCAGCGACCAGTTGAGCGGCATCAGCGGCAAGATCCATTTTTAAGGAGGTTCCCATGCCGATTCCGGAATTTAGCATCCAAAATTTATCCCAGATTGTCCGTGAACTGGGCACTGACGATAGCCAGGACAGTCCCAACCCAGTCCCCCCCGCGACCCGCCATGCCACGGAGCAGCTGGTTCACCGGATGGAAAGCCTGCTGTTCCCTTTCGAACACCCCTGGGAAGAAGCGGTCGAAGCTTCTAGAACCGCAGCCCGTATCGAATTGCTGGGCCGGATTATCTGGGACCTGACCCATCAGATTCACCGGATCCAACCGCACGAATGCGATGGGGAGCCCTGCGGTGGCTTGTCGCAGGCGTTTGCACTGGCCCGGAAATTCAGCCTCGCCCTGCCGGACGTGCAGCGTCTGCTGTACCAGGATGCCGATGCGGCCTATCAGGGGGACCCCGCGGCCCGGAGCCGCTCGGAGGTCCTGTCCACCTATCCTGGTCTCTATGCGATTATGGTATACCGCCTGGCTCATGTCCTATTCACACTGGACGTGCCCCTGCTCCCCCGGCTGATGACCGAGATCGCCCACAGCCAGACGGGAATTGACATCCATCCCGGCGCCCATATCGGGTCCGGGTTCTTCATTGACCACGGAACCGGGGTGGTGATAGGCGAGACCGCAGAAGTGGGCGACCAAGTCACTCTCTATCAGGGGGTCACCTTAGGCGCCATGAATTTTCCGAGAGATGTGCAGGGCCAGATTATCCGGGGTCAGAAGCGCCACCCAACCATAGGCAACCGGGTCGTGATTTATTCCGGCGCGACAATTCTCGGAGGAAATACCGTCATCGGCGCGGGCAGCGTCATTGGCGGCGGGGTGTGGCTGACCGGCAGTGTGCCAGAAAACTCGCGCGTGATCAACCAACCTCAAGTCGATGTCAAGGCGGTCGCCAAGGGCTCATCGGCCCGGACGGCGCAAGCACCTCACAAATAGAGAGGAAGTTTTTCGGATGGAAACCATTCATGATAACAAACCCGCGTTGTCCTCAGGAACGGCCAGCATTTTCGTGGACCTGATTTTCTGGAAACCCAAGGACACCAATATGGCGCCTTTGACCACCTTTCTCGAAGAGACCCATCTGGGTGAACGGTCGCAGACAGTGCAGTGGATGACAAAACTGACCGTGCGTCTGAGCATGTGGAATGGAATTTACCTGCCTGAGCTGCCTGCAGACCGCTGGCCCGAGGCGCAGAAAGATTTGCAGGCGTTCATCGCTAAAACCATGGCCCACTACCAGATTGCCAAAGCGGAATACGACACCCGCGCCTTCACTGTCGGCCTCGCCCGCAAGGTGCACCGCCAGAAAGTCTCCATTGCCCAGCTATCACTGGCCCAACCTCTGACCAACAACCCGGTCTGGTGGGTGATTACGCCATGACGGTGGACCTTGCGTTAATCCAGGAGGCCTATCAGCGAATCGGCCCTGTGGTGCACAAGACTCCCATGCTGCATACCCAGCAATTGTCGCAGATGACTGACTGCGACCTCACACTCAAGGCAGAGAACCTGCAAATCACCGGGTCGTTTAAGATTCGGGGAGCCTTGAACAAAGTAGCCGGGGTCGCGCAGACCTCGCCCGCTGGCGTGGTGACAGGATCCTCCGGCAATCACGGTCAGGCGGTAGCCTGGGCGGCCCGCCACTTTCACCTCCAGGCGTATATCGTCGTCCCGACCACCGCTTCGGCCGCTAAGATCGACGCCGCGCAGTCCTATGGGGCGCACGTGGAACAATATGGCACCACAAGCCGCGACCGTCTCGAACGGGCCCAGGCGGTCGCCCAAGAACGGTCCATGGCATTTGTGGCGCCCTATGATGACCCGCTGGTGATTGCGGGCCAGGGAACAGCGGGGCTGGAAATTCTCGAGCAGAGGCCTGACGTCCAGGTGGTTCTCGTTCCTATAGGAGGCGGGGGTCTCATCTCCGGTATTGCCACCGCCATCAAGAGCCTGCGCCCTGATATCCGGGTCATTGGCGTCGAGCCGCTAGGCGCCCCTAAAGCCTTCCAGTCCCGCCGCCAGCACCGTCTCGTGGTGCTGCCTGAGACCGACACCATCGCCGACGGCCTCAAAAGCCTGGCGTTGGGAGACTTGACCTATCCCATTATTGAGCGCAGGGTGGATGACTTGGTCACCGTCGATGACGACGAGATCCGCCACGCCATGGAACTGTTGCTTTCCCGGCAGAAAATCCTGGCCGAGCCGTCCGGCGCGGCCACGCTGGCCTACGCCTTACGCCGTCCTGAACAGCTGCGGGGCCGCAAGGTGGCCGCTGTGATCAGCGGCGGCAATATAGACATGCCCTCACTGTGCCGTATCATCGGAATGGCGTGATGCCGTTCCCCGCCCGCATAATTCCCGCGGGCAGGGGAAAGCTTGTCTCCAGAGATAGCAAAGGAGACGAGCTTCGTGAATACTGACAATCAGATGTGCGCGTGCGGCCAACCCGCAGTGAACGACTGTATTGACTGTCACCAGCCTTTATGCCTAAATGACACCTGCAGCCAGTGCGGCCGTTGCGAGCAGGACTGCCTCTGCCGCCTTCTGTGGTGGACCCCGGATCTTTTCATCTAATCGGTGCCTTTGAACCTCTTGTTCTGACTTAGGTTTTCAACATGAAGCAGGCGCATCCAGCAAAGCCATAAGCTGCAGCGCCTGCTTCATGTTACCCTTTTCACATAAAGAAATGGCATGTCGCCAGACAAGAGGAGGGGATCACATGTTCACTTTTGTGAAAAATTTCACGCCAAACTGGTTCACCGTTGGCATGGGAACCGGTATTACGGCCCTCGGCGCCTATCTCTATCCCGGCGGTCCCCTTTGGCTCAAGGATGCGGGCACCGCGCTATGGATGGTCAACGTCATCATTGTGGGCTTTTTGCTGGCGATTATGGTACTGAAATGGATTTTCAATTGGAAAGGCTCTATCGGGCTGCTTCATGACCCCGTGCAGTCCATGTTTCTTGGAGCTGTGCCTATGGCTCTGACTACCGTGATCAATGGATTTATCGACATGGGAGTCGCCATAATCGGCCCCTCCGCCATTGCCATTGGAATTGCTCTGTGGGTGATCAATGTGCTGATGGCTCTGGCCTCGGGGATCATAGTGCCGTTCATGATGTTCATCTCCCATGACCACCGTCTGGATAAGATGACGGGCATCTGGCTCATGCCGGTTGTGCCCGCGGAGGTGGCTGCGGCCAGCGGCAGTCTGATTATCCCCCACCTGACCAACGTCGGCGCCGCGCAAACGATGATGGTCATCAATTTGGGCCTGTGGGCCATCAGCGTGCCCCTGGCGTTCTTAATGCTGGGATTCCTGTTCTTGAGACTGGCTGTGCACAAGCTGCCCCCCGCCGAGATGGCGATTTCCACGTGGATTTCATTGGGCACTCTAGGCACCGGAATAATGGGGCTGATTGGGCTCGGCAAGTCGATGCCTGTGCTGTTTGGAAGTCTCGGGCATGCCATGGACGGGGCTGCCGTGCTGGGGTCGTTCGCCCTTTGGGGATTCGGGCTGTGGTGGCTAACGTTGAGCATCATGATGACCGTCGTTCATGCCCGCCGCGGTTTGCCCTTCAATCTTGGCTGGTGGGGCCTGACATTCCCTCTCGGCGTTTTTACCGGAGGCACGGATATGCTTTACGGGGAGATGCACGTGGGCCTCATTGCCTTCTTTGCTCACCTCTTCTTCATCATGCTGGCGCTGTTTTGGGGTATGGTGGCGTTTCGCACTTTCCGCGCCGTACTCACCGGAAAGATGACCTTTACCGGCTCACTAAAAAAACTCGTCCTGCAGAAAAACACCGCCGTCAATTGACCCAAACAGGGAGACAGTTCGGCTCCCCGCTTGAACTGTCTCCCACAATAATTTAGTATCAGAAGGAGTTCGACAGAATTTATTCTACGGTTGGGCAGGTGTCCTCATGGTTGTCATTGCGTTGGGCGCCTTCTTGACCAAGGCCCTGAAAGGCTTGCGACAGCAGACTAAGGAATATCATTGTCTCTGGCCCATTCAAGGCACCCGGCGCTGCGGCGCCGGCTTCAGTGTCTTCGGTGGGGGATCTCCGTTTTTTCCTGATCAGGACGACTTCCGGCCCTCCCCGTTCCTGGTCCAGACGGCTGGCGCCCTGTCCCGTGATTCCTCCCAAGACGCAGTTGTGTGCAATGCGAATGCCCATCCCCCTCAGGGGGCAATGTTGACCAGTATCACCACCCGTTCCCAGGTGCTCGTACGCCCGTCTCCGTTCCGGAGCAGCGTCTCGGGAACTTCTCAAAGCGGCCCCGCACCGTTACTGGGCCGGCGTCTCGATTGAGCGCTCGCTCGACATGGCCAGCTGCGACCGCGTTGAACGCAAGCTGAAGCGCTGGGTCTACATCCGTAACCCTAAGTTTTGTAACGATTTAACGTACACCAAGGAGGCATGTTTTTGTGGACAACCGCTTGCTGGTCTTTCTCGCGACTGCCCGCGAGGGGCACATCACGGGCGCGGCCCGCCTGCTCAATTTGTCGGTATCCGCCGCCTCCCACCAGATTGCCCAGCTGGAACTGGAATTCAGCACGGCTCTGTTTGTCCGCGGCAACCGCGGAATGCGGCTCACCCCGGCGGGTGAAGCCCTTTTTGTCTATGCCAATCAAATTGAGGCCTTGTGGCAGACCGCTTACCGCGAAGTCCATCAAACCGCCGAAGGCGAGCAGTGGGTCCACTTGGCGGCCAGCCACACCGTCACCGAGTTTTTCCTTCCTCAGCCCTTGGGCCTCTTCCGCCAGATGCATCCGGATGTGCACATCCACCTCTCCATGGCCAACAGCGCCGACGTCACCAATCAGGTGGAAACGGGCCGTGTGGACTTTGGCATCGCGGAAGGCCGCATTGGCCACCGCGATCTGAAAGTCACCAATCTCTGGCAGGACGAGTTGGGATTAGTCGTGCCCCGCACGCATCCCTGGGCGTCCTGGCCGTCCATCCCGATCAGCCGCCTGACCGATCTCGATCTGATTTTGCGGGAAGAAGGTTCGGGAACGCGCAGCATTCTTGACCAGGCGCTGGCTCACCATGGCCTGAGAGTGTCCAGCCTACGCGTCAATGCTGAATTGTCCTCCATACGGGCCATTTTAGATTTGGTAAAAAACAACATTGGGTGTTCGGTCATGTCCTGGATGATCACCCGTGATGTGCCGGAAGTGGCATTCATCCCCATTCCGGACTTGCAGCTTACGCGGCGCATTCACTTAATTCAGCATCCGGCCGGAGATGCGCGGCCAGCTATGGGCCACCTGATCGCCACATTGGTCAGCGCCGCCCGCGTCTTCAATCAGGCCCCCCACACCAGCCCGGATCATGGCAGCGGGTGAGCGCTGTGGCATCCGGGGGCGCTACGCTCCCGGATGCCACAGCGCCAAAGCGAGGGCGAGAACCGTTGCTCCCATGAGATAGGCGAGATACAAAGGCGTCGACCCAGATTGGGTTTTGCGGATTTTCTCCGCCACCCACTGCCCTGCGCGCAGCACAGGCAGATAACCCTGCTGCTCCAGCCGGTAGATGATTGTGTGGCGGTAGAACCTGACGCCGGAACGGCTCCACCTTTCGCGCTGCAGTCCGTAGAACGCTTGAAAGGCGAGGCGCAGAGGGTGCACAAATCCTTCCGCGCTAAAACTGGTCTGCGGGGAATACTCGCGGGTCCCGCCGGTCCATGGCCTGACGTGCCGGACTGCCGCGCCCCGCCGCCAGAAAGCCCGGACCAGGGCGACGGCCAGCGCCAGCGCCAATCCCATCCACAGCAGCACATACGGGTCCCCGACCGAAAAGCCTTGCGGATAAAAGATCGTCCCCGGAGCCCCCGGCGCTTTGACCAAAGTGCCGCCAATGTGCACGAAGAGGGGCACCGCCTGCGGGTGGACAAACAGGGGGGCAATCACCTTCTGCGCATTATTAAGAAAGTCCCGCTGTCCTTGGACATTGAGCCAAGGAATCAGCCACGGCACTCCCGGGCCAGCCAGCAGCACCGGCAGCAGCGCCAGCGCATAGCCGGCAATCTGGTGCCGGTCAATAGACGGTGGCAGTTCGGCCGCACTGTTGGGCCGGCGCTCAGGTCCCAAAAACACATACCCGAACCAGCGAATATAAGTCGCCACGCCGAGGGCCGTGGCCATAGCCAGAAAGATGCCGCCGAACACAAAGAGCAGATGCACGTTGCGCAAGGACTCGGTGGTCCCCAAAGGCTTGAGGATGGCCTCGAGCAGCAGCCATTCCCCGACAAATCCACCCAAAGGCGGGATGGCCGCCAGGGTCGCCACCCCCACCGCCGCCACCACACTCAACGAGGGAAAGCGGCGGGCCAGCCCGCCTAAGCCGTCTACTGTGCGCGCCAGGGATTCGGTGTGCTCAGTCAAGGCAAAGA
Organism: Sulfobacillus sp.; assembly: GCA_027344105.1. GTDB lineage: Bacteria > Bacillota > Sulfobacillia > Sulfobacillales > Sulfobacillaceae > Sulfobacillus. Next base: position 3,528 of record DAHWJO010000002.1, on the reverse strand, counting down.
GGACAAATTTTGATCCGGCGTGCATAATCAGAAGAATCATCGCCGCATCCCAGGCGAGGGTGGACACGAGGGACAAGGGAGCCACGTGCGCCGCCATAGCCCAGATGCCCAAGGCCGCGAACACCAGTCCCAGGATTTCCAGGGTGGAGTACGCCAGAATCTGTTTAACATGCCGGGATACCACACTGTAGAGCGCTGCAATCACGGCGCCCACCGTACCCAGCACAAACAGCACCACCCCCCAGGCCATGCCCGGCAAAACCACCCGCTCCACCGCCATCATGCCCAAAATAGCCAGGGCGGTGAAGATGCCGGAAAAAATTCCGGCAATAGGCCCCGGGGCTTCCGGCTCCGCCAGCGGCATCCAGATCATCACAGGAAACAGTCCCGCTTTCACGCCAAAGGCCAGCAAGACCAAAATCATAATCACCAGCCGCCCGCCTAAAGAAATCCTCGCGGCATCTCGCGCCATGGCGGGAAAACTGTCGTTCCAGGGCAAGCCTGGTCCGTGGTGGATGACAATCAGTCCGATGGCCAAAATCAAAAGCAGCCCCCCCATTTCCGACAGAATGAGGAGAACCCAGCCGGCGTTCCAGATCTTGCGGGACCGCCGGCTGCTGATAAGACCAAGGTACGAGGTGAGAGAAACCGCCTCCAGCCCCAGCAGAAGGGTCAGCCCATCGCCAGCCAGCAAGAACAATCCGATGCTGGCAGCCATGGGCACCAGCGCCCATAAAAGATTCGCGGCCCGCTCGTGCCGCCAGATGAGCAAGCCCGTAGCCAGCAGCAGCAGGCCGCTCAGACTGCTCCACAATCCCGCCAGGGGCAGCGGGGCGAAAACGAGGCGCGGAAAGGGCGCCGGCAGCGTGAGAGCCCCCGCCGTCATGTGGCCCGACAGAATTTGCCCGCCCATCCAAAACAGCGCCAGGGTGCCCAACACCAATACCCCGCGCAGAAATTCGCGCTGGACCCGGGATCCCACCCAGCCCAGCAGTCCGGCCACAAGGGGACCGGCCAACGCCACCCCGATCCACAACTGGGCCCATAGACCAGCGTTCACACGGCTCCCTCCTTTCGCAGGGCTGGCGCCGCATCCACAGCGAGCAGCAGCCCCTTGAGAATATCCCCCGGGGTAGGCGGGCATCCCGCAATCTCCACTGTCACCGGCACAATCCCTTCCAAAGACCCTAGAACTCCGGGAGCTGCGCGGAACACATGCCCGCTCAACGCGCACTGTCCCAGCGCGACGACACGCTTAGGACGGGGCATCCCCTCAAAGACGTCCGCAATAATGTCTGCCATGTTCTGGGTAATCACCCCGGTCACCACGAGAATATCGGCATGGCGGGGAGACGGCGTGTAAGAAAACCCCACCCGGGAAAAGTCATAGTCCGGGCTGCTCAACATCTGCAGCTCGGATTCACAGCCATTGCACGACCCGCCGTCGATGTGCCGGATCGCCATGGCGCGCCGGATCGGTCCCGCCGCCGCTAGCGGTTCATGCACCACCGCGCTCCCGCCCCGCGACACGACCGCCGGATCCTCAGAAAATGGATACCCCGTCGTTTTGGAGCCCTCAGCCAGATTACGCAGCCACCGCCAATAAAACATCTCGCTTGCCTCCTGTGCTATTGGTCCCAGCCGGCGACACTCAGCAGAAAGCTGGCATCGATAATGGGGAAATCTTGAAGAATATTATTATTGGCCACCGCTGGAGGCACGACGTGCCAGTTGCGGGCCGATGGCGTGGCCACCGCCAGTTTCTCAATCTGGCGGCCATCAGAGGTCAGCCAGACCGCATACGCCAACAGACCCCGGGGCGCCTCCACCACGCCGATGCCGCGCCCCGGGCCGGAAAATTCCGCAGCCGGCCAGATAGGGGGCGTGCGCGGCGCCACCGGGAGCAGCCGGCGGATGATATTGACACTGGAGGACACCTCCTCCGTTCTCACCATAAACCGCGAATAAGCATCCGCATTGGGCCACTGGGGCACAGCAAACGACACCGCATCATAGACACCGTAATCCCACAGGGCGCGCACGTCATCACCAAGCCCGGCACTGCGGCCCACGGGCCCGACTGGACGGACGAAATCCAGCGTCCCCGCCGGAATTTTTCCTGCGCCCACCAGCCGGTCCAGAAATGATGGGGTGTGCAGCAACTCCCGGGTGATGGACCGAGCCTGCTCGCCCACCGCGATTAAGGCGCCTGCCGCCGCATCGGCCGCGGAATCCAAAACTCCCCGGATCAAGGCTCCCCGCAGATAGCGGTCATGAAAGAGTCGAAAATTCCAGCGCAGAATGGTTTCTTTCAAGTGAAGATAGTCCATTTGCGCCACCGGCAGTCCCGTCGACGAGGCCAATGTCGCCAGATCTCCGAGGTGGGAGGCGAGGCGCTCCATTTCCTGGGCCACGGACCGGTATACGCGCACTGCTTCCGGCGCGCGCTGGCCGCGCGCTTGCTCGACTGCCATGGCGAAAGCCCACTGGTGGGAAAATGACGAGGTCGCCGTCATCCGCTCCACCAGCACGAGGGCGTCGTCCACAGATTTGCCCGCGCATAGCGCCGCAATATGCCGGGGCTTATAGCCATGGCGGAGTGCCAGATAGACAATTTCGTCGCCCATAACCGACAAATCGTAACGCAAACTCTCCGAAACGTCAGCGTGAACCGGTCCCAGCGGGTACCGGAAGATTCCCTTGCCACGGGCCGTGCGCAGCGGGTGCTCAGGAGGGTCCCACCGGACCGGGACAGACTGGTGCGCCAGCTCTTCCTGCTGGTGGATCCACTCGCCAATGCCAGCGCTGGACGGGCGGACCACCCCGCCTTCCGGGTCGATTCCCCACCAGGCGTCTTCTGTTGCCCCCAGGTCGCGCCCCACACCCCACACGGTTCCCGCTGGGTCTTGCGCCAGGAGCAGCAGCCGGCAGCCGCGGCGGCGCTGCTCCAGAATGTGATCCATCCACTGCTGCCCCTGACCGGCAGCCCAAATCATTTCCATGCGTCCTTGCCTCCTAGTGGCTGAATGGCCTGGCCAGCCCCAATATCACCGCTGCCTGGTGAAATGTCTGGGGAACCAAGGCTGGCAGCGCCAGCCCTCCCACCACCAGCAGCACCCCCAAAGTCATCGTGGGGAGGATGAGGGGCCACGCTTCTGTTACGCGGCGTTTCCCTGAACGCCCTGGGGTAAAGAGCCATTGCGGCATGCGCTGGGTAATCCCTCCGAAAATGGCCAGCAGGAGCACCATGGCCAGCACGACCGCTACCGTGTGATGCTGGGTCACCCCGCCGACCAGGATCAGCAGTTCACTCCAAAAGGGAGCAAAAGGGGGAAGCCCGACGATCCCCGTTGCTCCCAGCGCCAGCAGTCCCCCCGTGTAGGGGGTGCTTTCCAAAAGACCCGAGCCGCTGGGCAGAACGGACTGGCGATGCAGAACGCGGACCGTTCCCGCATTATAGAACAGGAGGGTCTTGTTGATCCCGTGGGTCCAAATGTGCAGCAGCGCCCCTAATATCGCCAGCCCTCC
>DAHWJO010000029.1:0-26971 GCA_027344105.1 Sulfobacillus sp. | reverse complement strand
CCAGGCTGTCTGTATCGGCTAAGGCAGACATGGCCTCAAATAAAGGCTCCCCCAAAAGGGCTTGATCTCCCAAGGATTCTTCACGCTCCGCATACCCCAGCGCCAGAGCTAACAAGGACGCGATTCCTTCGCCCAGCTGAATGACTGCAGGCCGGATCTGATCGGGCTCAACATAGCCTAGATGCAGCATTCCCCAGCAGCCCAGATTATCGCAAATAGGCACGGCCAGGCGAGACTCCAGATGGTGCCGCTCGGACCACACCCCGGGCGCACGGTCCGATGCCCGCTGGAATATGGCGGGCTTGCGTCTTAGCATCGCTGCATAGAGCACGGGGGACTGGGGGTCGATGGCACGGTTGAAATAGGCAATCTCTTCGGCATCCAGCAGGACGGTGGACTCGAAGTAGCGCAGCCCTGGACCGTCGGCTTTATAGAGGGCGGCCACATCGGCTCCGGTCAGACGTTTAGCTAGTGCCAGGAGGTGCGTGTAGCGTCCCTCTCCCCGCGCTAGCCCTTGCACCATGCGGCGCGCCGAGGTCAAGAGACTGTCGAGCTGGTACTGTGGCGATAGCATCCGCACCTTGCCTTTGGAAAACTGCGCGGGCTCCAGAGACGTGGTCAGGTGCTCCTGCGGGCGGCCGAGGAGGTATCCCTGACCGTAATCGACACCGATCTCTTTTAGGGTATACAGTTCTGCGAACGATTCGATTCCCTCCGCAATCAGAACCGTCGCTGCGGTATTGGCGGCAAAACGGGCCGTGCTTTCCAACAAGGCCAGCTTGATGGAGTTGCGATCGACGTCCCTCACCAGACTGAGGTCGATCTTGGCGAAATCCGGCGCCAGCTCCACCAGCCGGTTGAGACCAGAATAGCCCGATCCCAGATCGTCAAGGGCCACCCGCACCCCCATTTCCCGAAAAGGCGCCAGGTATTCCTGAAGCTTGGCGTCACCGCCGGAGATGGTTTCCCGTTCGGAAATCTCGAGCACCATCTGTTGCGGGGTGATGAGCGGGTGATGCTGCAAATGACGCAGAAACGGGAGAGGATGCTCTAGACTTTTTGGCAGAATATTGATGAACAGCAGCAGTTCCGGAGCATAGGCTACCGATGCGGCCGAAGCCAGCACCGCACGGAAGGCGGCGTCATCGAAGGCGAGCAGCTGATCATGTTGTTCAGCCGAGACGATGAGGGCCGAGACATCGATGGGCGTGCCGCCTGCGTCGTGGGGACGGCTGAGCCCTTCAAAGGCGAGGACGGATCCGTCCCGCAGAGAAACAATAGGCTGGAAGACCGCACGTATGAGTCGGCCCTTAGCCCACCGGGTCCAAGCGTCATGCTGAGGTGGCTCTGCCCCCTTATTATTCAAATCGTCATCCCTCCAGAGACCTCCCATATTCTTCTTGTCTAAAGTTTCGTGTCCAAGCACAGAACTCCTGCTTTGCGTTGGAACAATTGACCCGGGCAAAAATGACTCGCAAACATGAATGAGGGAGGCGCCGAGACGGGACCGCATGGCTCACGCCAGCCTCGTCTATCACGAAGCAGATTCCATGTGGCGTGGTCATTTGAAGCCGTAATATGTCGTGGAACATACCGACCCATCAGAACAGCGCGATGTTCGGGGATTGAATATTGACTGCGCTACTTTTTCGGCCCTTGAAGAGTTTTCGGGGTAAATGGCTCCCCGTTTGCGCTGAGATGCTATTAGCGGTAAGATGGATACGATGGAATATTGCGTACGCTCTATGATAGGAGATCCCGGAAAGATGGTCAGGGCTTCAGAGAATCGGTGCTGGGTGTGAGCCGATCCCTATATCTTCCCCCTCGCTTCTGGAGAGCACGGATTCAGCCCGTTACCGCTGATCAAAGCGAGCGCATCGACTGGTGCGCTAAATTGGGTGGTACCGCGGGTTAACTCTCGTCCCTTAGGTGTAATGAGGGACGTTTTTTAATTGGAGGAGACACGAAATGATGAAGACCCATGAAGGCCGTCCCGAGACGGTATCCAATCCGGACCGGTACAGTGTGCGGCTGGTGGAGGGCAAGTGGCAGAAAGTCTGGGAACAGGCGCATCTGTACGAAACGAAAGTTTCCGTACGGCCTAAATTTTACTGTCTGGAGCAATTTCCGTACCCTTCCGGACATCTGCATATGGGTCATGTGCGGGTCTACACGCTGGGCGACGTGATTGCCCGCTTCCGGAGGATGGCGGGCTACAACGTGCTTCACCCCATGGGCTGGGACGCGTTTGGGATGCCGGCGGAAAATGCCGCGATTAAAAACGGGGTGCCCCCGAGGGTGTCCACCCTGGCTAATATTGCGTACATGAAAAAGCAAATGCAACAGATGGGCCTCTCTTTCGACTGGTCGCGTGAGGTCACCACCTCCGAGCCGGACTATTACCGGTTTACGCAAGAGCTCTTTCTGCTGTTTTTCGAGCGCAATCTCGCCTACCAGAAGGCCGGGGCGGTCAACTGGTGCCCGACTTGCGAAACCGTGCTCGCCAACGAGCAGGTGGAGGACGGGTTATGCTGGCGCTGCGATTCCGTGGTGATAAAGAGGGACCTGACCCAGTGGTACTTCCGGATCACAGATTATGCGGAACGGCTGCTCTCCGATTTGCAGGCTCTTGACTGGCCGCCAGAAATTAAAACGCAGCAGTTCAACTGGATAGGCAAGAGTGTCGGAGCCGAGGTGGTGTTTGATGTGCTGGGGTCGTCCCGGACCATTGCGGTGTTTACCACCCGCCCCGACACGCTGTTTGGAGCGACGTATATCGTGATCGCGCCCGAACACCCCCTGGTGGAAGAGCTCATTGGGGACTATGCCGGACAGGACGCGGTGCGGGCCTTCATTGCGGAAGAACGCATCCACAGCGATATCGAACGCACTGCGGAAAACACCGAAAAACGGGGTATTTTCACTGGCGCTTATGCGGCGCACCCGCTGACCGGCGAAAAAGTTCCCATCTGGATTGCCAACTATGTGCTGGGTGACTACGGCACTGGGGCGGTTATGGGAGTGCCTGCGCACGATCAGAGGGATTTTGTGTTCGCCAATGCCTATGGCTTGCCCATCAAGACGGTGGTGGTTGGGCCCGACGCGGCCGGAACGTCTGAAAGCGGGGAAGCCTATACGGGGCCGGGCCTGCTGATTGGGTCAGGGGAGTTTACCGGCCGCGACAGCAACGAGGCGAAAGAGCAGATAGCCATGGCGCTCAGTGCGCGGGGAAAAGGCGGCCAGCGCGTCAGCTACCGGATGCGCGACTGGCTGATTTCGCGCCAGCGCTACTGGGGAGCGCCTATTCCCATTATCCACTGCAAGACGTGCGGGGCCGTGCCCGTGCCCCGCGAGGACTTGCCGGTGCTCCTTCCCGAGAATGTGGAGTTTACCGGCAAAGGAGCGTCGCCGCTGGCCGGGGCGGACGACTGGGTAGACACGGTCTGCCCGGTATGCCACCAGCCAGCGCGCAGGGAAACCGACACCATGGACACGTTTGTCGACTCCTCCTGGTACTATTACCGCTTTACGTCGCCCGGCGCCGAGGAGCCCTTCCGTCCCGAAGATGCTGCCTACTGGATGCCTGTGGATGAGTACGTGGGGGGCAAGGAACATGCCGTGCTCCACCTGCTGTACTCGCGGTTCTTTACGAAAGTGCTGTACGATGCGGGGTTGGTGCCGGTGGAAGAGCCGTTTTCGCGGCTTTTGGCGCAGGGGATGGTCGTCTATGGCGGGGCGAAAATGTCGAAATCCAAGGGCAACACACTGAGCCCGGAACACATCATGCAGGAGTGGGGCACTGATGCCACCCGCGTGTTTATGCTGTTTGCCGCGCCGCCTGACAAGGACTTTGAGTGGTCGCAGCAGGGTGTCGAAGGCGCTTACCGCTTCTTGCAGCGGGTGTACCGCCTGGTGGTGCGTCCCAGGGTTCAGCAGCAGACAGGGGACAGGAACGCCGAACAGGCTGCCCGGGAACGGGTGAACAAGGCGGTGCACCGGGCTACCAAAAAAATTACTGAAGATGTCCGCGACCGGCGCGCATTCAACACCGCCGTCAGCACCTTGATGGAGATGACCAATGTCCTGTACCAGGATGTCGGCGGTCTGCCGGGGTCTGAGCAGGCGGAGGCTCTCCAGACTCTGGTGCTGCTCCTTGCCCCGTTTGCCCCTCATCTCTCTGAAGAACTGTGGGCACAGATGGGCCACGCCAGCAGCGTGCACTTGGAACCTTGGCCCACCTATGAAGAGCGCTGGCTCCGAGACGATGAGGTGATAGTCGCCCTGCAGGTGAACGGCAAAGTGCGCAGCCGAATGACGGTGGCGACAGCCGCTGACTCCGAGGCGCTATCGAGGCTGGCGCTGGAGGATGAGAAGATTCAGGAACTGGTGGCCGGCAAGACCATCGTAAAAGTGGTGGCTATTCCGGGAAGACTGGTGAATGTGGTGGTGCGTTGAGAACGCTCTTGGCTCTGATTATTGCCGCCAGCTCAGCCGTGGTCGGGGCGGTGCTGGGGCGCTCGCGGAGACCGGCCGGTCCCATTGCCATGGCTTGGGTGATGGTGGTGGCGGCTTTAGGGGCCTTAGTGGCCGAACTGTCCACCATTTTATGGGTGGGCGCGCCTTTGCAGGTGTGGCAGCCCGCTATTGGCGGTGCGCTGATTGGCGTGGTGTCTGGAGTGTTCTCCGGCCGGAAAAGAAGGCCGCCGGAAGATTGATTAAAAGCCCCCATTTGGGGGCTTTTAACCTGGTGCTCAGTGCGCGCTGATGCTGATTCTCTTGCGACGCCCTGTGGCTTTGAATACCGTAATTCGCAACAACCCAAAGTGATAGTCGGCTTCGGCTGTTTCCGGGTCCACCTCAGTGGGGAATCCGACGACAGCATGGAACTCTTCTCCCTCACGCTTATCCTGCTCTAAGGGTGAAGCGGGAAAGGCCCCTTTCACACTGATGGACTGATCGTCCACCTCGATATTGACCTGGTCGGGATTTACCCCGGGCAATTCGAATTCGGCCATGAAGCCATTTTCAATCTGATGCAGGTGGGTGCGGGGTCTGGTGTTGTCCAAATTCCAGTCGTCGCGCACCTGGCTCCACACCCGGGACATGTTGTCCCGGAAATGATCGACATCCGCCGGGTCCCAGCGCATAAGCATATACGTCACCTCCGCAGGTAGTATGTCCCACTGTGGGGGTTTTCTTGACAAGGCTCCCGCTGACTTTGACGCGGCGCATGACTTCTCCTTGTCTGGACATTCCGGCGTCCGCAAAATACGCGGCGAGAGAATATGCTTGCGGACGGGGGAAGAAACATTTTCGCCGAATATCGCATCCTTACGGCGTTATTCGTCAAAATTCTGCTGTTCCTGGCAGGATTTTTGGCAAGGTCTGTCGTATAACATCATTACTATCAGTTTGATTGCTGTGTAATGTTTCATGACAGGAGATGCCTGCAGCGTGCCGCATACGTTCCATATCTTGCCTCATATTCAGCTGACGAATGATTTCTTGGTGCGCAAGGAGGTGTTGAACAACCTGCCTGTGCCCTTGGTGTTTGTGGACATGACTCGGGAAATTGTGTGGAAAAATCGCTTTGCCGGCTGGGTGGAGATGCGCAAGGATACGCGCCGGGAACTCTTGCGCCAGGTTTTTGGGGGGGATGGACACTGCCGGATTCCCCGGGTCCAGCTGGCCTCAGGGGCCGAAGTGACTGTGGAGAGCCAGCCGGTGCGCTCCCTTGGGGGGACCGTGGAGGGCTACTTGCTATGGGCTTCTGACAATCTGGCCGGGCTGGCCGGAGACTTTCTGGAAACCGGCCTGGCGGTGGCAGAAGACGGCCGCTTCATTCTAGTCAATGCCGTCGCGGAGAGTCTCTTGGGTCCGGGAACCGCGGGACAGAGCTGGGACCAGGTGTCGTGGCTGCCGCGCTGGCACGTGGCCATGCGCCGGGGCCACCGCACATTTTTTGCGCTGGCCCGGGAAGGGTTTGAGATCCGGATCCATGCCCACTACCCGTGGGTGATGGTTGAAGCGATCCCTGCCCCCATTATTGAGAGTGACCGGATTTCTGCGCAGTTTGCGTCGGCGGTGATGCATGAGGTGAGAAACCCTCTGTCCGCTCTGAGCGGGTACATCGAGCTGGCGCAGATGCAGTTGGCGCCGGGACCGGCCCGCGCCCACCTGGACCGGGCGATGGCGGAAATTGACAGGCTGTCCCGCCTGACTGCGGATTTCATGTCCCTGTCCCGGAGCACAGAAATTCGCAAGCAGTGGTGTCCCCTGATCACTTTGGTTGAGAAGGCGTGGTCGGTGGTGCAGTCCGGCGGGGAATACGGGCACGATGTGCAAGTAAAACCTCTGATGAGCTCTCAGGACAGAATTTTTGCCGATCCCGACCGGTTTGAACAAATTTTGATCAATGCCTTGAAAAACGCGGCGGAAGCCTTCATTGCTCCGGGGGTAATTACCGTGGCGGTCAGCCGCAGTGCCGGCGGCCAGCGCGTGACCATTGCTGACAACGGCCCGGGAATGCCCGCTGAAGTGATGGAGACCCTGTTTGTCAAGCGGCGCACGACCAAAGCGCAGGGTCACGGGTTGGGGCTTCTGATCATTAAGCAGCTCGCGGAGGTCCATGGCGGGGTGGTTCAAGTCACGTCGCAGAAGGGGGACGGCACGGAAATTGCGATAACCCTCCCCTATCCTGACGGGCCTATTCTGGAGGCGAGCCCGGAGTAGCCTGCGCCTCCGTGCGGACGCGGAGCTCGCGGACGGTCTTCTTGCGGAGAAGTCCCACCGTGATGGTCAGTAGGGGAATGGTGCCCAGATACACCAGCCCGATGGGCACGAGGTACTGTTGCGTTATGTAGTCGCTGATGGCGGCATTGGGCACCAGAATGGCGACAATCCACACCACCACTGTGACGGGCAGCAGCAGGTAGCGGTACGACCCAACGGAGCGGATGAAGAATAGGGCGGCGAGGTCGTGGGCCGTGCACCACAGGCGCACGGCCATGAAACCCAATACCGCCACCGTCCACAATACGATGACAAGGCTGCCCCACTTGTCGATAAAGAACCCGGAGATTTCTACCAGACGCATCAGTGTGACCATGGGCCAGCGCATCAGGGGGATATAAGCGGGGCCGAATGTGGCTATGGATACCTCGTACATCACGGTGAGGATGCCGATCATGGATGCGAGGCCACCATAGGCATAGAGTTCCCCGAGCCGCCGGTCCTCATTGCGGATGAAGGGATACAAGGTGATGCTGACCTCGAAGCCAATGAAAATAAAATACTGCCGGTAGCTTCCCTGCAGGAGCGGAAGCAGCTGAATGTTGACGGGCGGCACCAGCAGCACAGGGTGCTTGATGACGGTTCCCGCCAGGGCGAGGGTGAGCACGGACAGGACCACCATGGGAATATACCCGGCCTGCAGCACCCGGGCCAGAGTGGCTGCCCCAAACCAGGCCATGTATAAGCTGGCAATCATCAAGGAACCCATAATGACCCAGGCTGGGGTGCCGCTCAGAAAGTCATTGTCAAACAGTGAGGTGAATTCGACCACCATGACCACGGCCAGGAGCAGGTGGTAGGCAATGGTCACCAGACCTAAAACCACTCCGACCGGCTTGGATAGGAGCTGGGAGGAGAATTGGCCGAAAGTCTCATTCGGCACCATGCGGCTCATTGTAAAGCTGAGCCCCATCAGCGCAAATGTCACCAGCCCATCCAGCCACAGGCCCCAGATGCCGTCCCGCCCAGCTGAGGTGACGAGTTCGCGCGGAAAGTAAAAGACACCCATGGCCATATAGCCCGCGGTGACCATGGTGCCGAACTGCAGTCCCGAAATGCGGGGCAGCCTCTTGCTGGCGTTATTCATGCAGACCTCCTCTGACTTATTTGATATTGCCAAGTTTGTAGACATGCAAATGTACCTGCACACTCATAGCGACCTTGGGGTATTCCTGGTGCCAGCGGCGAAATTTCAAGAACGTATTCGGGTGCTGCCAGTCCAGCATGCGCCCAATCCCTAGGGGGTCTACATCTTTAGACTGTGTGTATTGGAGAAGGCTCAGGCATTGCTGGGCCAAAACCTTAGAGACCTCAGAAGCGATGGCCGCGTTACTGGCAGGAGTTTCGGTGACTGCGGCGGTGCTGGCTAAGGTGGAGGTCAAATTGATGCGGAATTTCGCCTGAACCCGGCCATTTGCCACCACAGTCTGCAGATGGACCTGGCCGTGAATGTCGCGCAGGCTGATTTGACCTTGAGGAATAAAGACGCTCACTTTGTTGGCTAGTCCCTTGAGCAGGCCGAAATCCTGTGTCTGTGTGGGCGACAGGGCGGTGACAAATTGCAAATGACGGTAAAGGGCCACACGGTCAATGACGATTTCTTGGCTGGATGGGTCAACGCTGACATAAGGCAGACGGGGGTCCACTCCGGGAGTATTCGCGTCTGCGGCAAACTGCCACAGTTTGATGGACAGGTTGTCAGTCTGGCAGTGGGCGCAGGTGAACAGCGACGTGTAGTATAAAGTGGGAAACTGGGCTTGAGTCGTCTGAGCGCGCATGACCGAATCCAGATCCTGGCCCGTCACAAACATAAATGGAGTCATATCCATGGTGCCAATGCGGGTAAGATCCGTCACAGCGCGGCTGAACACATCGGGCTTTAAGTCGCTGGCCACCTCCACCAGCTGAATCTGTCCCAGGTACAGATCCCGGGAGACTTGGGCCTGCCCTTGATTAAAGCATTGGGCGACCGTTGGCCCGGAGCCAGAAACGTCTGCGACGGGACTGGTTTTGGGGGAGATTCCCTTATGCGCCGCATAGTCAATCAGGGCAGACGGTGTGGGAAACTGGAACACCATCTGCAGGGGAGCCTTGGGAGATCCATTTTCCAGGCCGAGCGTGAAAACCATGTCCCTCTCGTCCACGGGCCGGTTGTCCCAGCAGCCGGAGAGACTGAATAGCAGCAAGACGGCGAACAAAACACGGCTCACAGAGCGCATCAGATTAGTCATCATCCAGCCTCTCCTGCTGCGTGGTGTAGAGCTGGGGGCTCTTCATTGGCTTGGTGATATTTTTGGCCCACTTGCGGGGATGGACGCTGCGCAGGTAACTTGGCCTTTTGGTGAGGGTGGAGTCCGGAAATTTCAGCCAGGTGTCCTTCAGGTCCCGGAGGCGCGCCGGCCCGAAGGGAGACAGGTACGCCACCCCAAAATTCTCCAGGGTGGCGAGGTGGGTCAAGATCATGATGATCACCAAGACAATGCCGTATAGGCCCAGAATATAGGAGGCAAATACCAGAACCCAGAAGAGAATCCTCCACGGGGTGGCCATTTCATAGACGGGGGAGGTGAATAGCCCGAGGGCCGTCAGGGTGATGATGATGATCATGAGGCTGTCGACAATGCCGGCCTTGACAATCGCCGTGCCCACCACAATGGCGCCCACCGTCCCCAGTGTGGTGGAGAGGCCCTTGGGCAGGCGGATCGCCGCTTCCCTCAGCACTTCAATGATGACCCACATGATCACGACTTCCAACAGCGGCGGGAAGGGGATGTCCACCCGTGAGCCGGCAATGGTCATAATCAGTTTGAGGGGGAGCAAGTTGGGGTCTACGGAGACAAATGCGACATAAAAAGGGGGCAGCAGCAGACCCACAAAGAGTCCGAACAGACGGACGAGCCGCTCCATGCTGGCCGTCCAGAAGCTGACCGTATAGTCATCGGTGGTTTGGTAAAAGTCCATGAAGGTGGACGGCACCGTCAGCGCAAAAGGGGTATTGTCCACTAAAATCCCGACCTTGCCCTGCAGCAGGTCGCGGACGACCACGTCCACTCTCTCGCTGGACCGCACCTGCGGGAAGAGCGACATGGGGTGCGTGGACAAGAAGGCCCCCAGTGTGTTGGAATACTGCAATCCGTCAATTTTCGCAGCCCGCAGGCGGCGCTTGACGGCCATGACCAGTTCGGGATTGGTCACCCCTTCGATGTGCGCCACGATGACCATGGTGTGGGTCAGAGTCCCTATGGTGATCTTGTCAAAATGGAGTTGGGGACTCTTGATGCGCCGCCGCACCAGGTTCATCTGGGTCAGCACGACCTCGTTGAAGGACTCCTGGGGACCCTTGACCGCACGCTCGGTGCCCGGGCGCTCAATGGCCCTGGCCGGATATTTGACCGTGTCCAGAACCAATACCGAGCTGGCCCCTTGGATGAAGACCAGAGTGTTGCCCCCCAGCATTTTTGGCAGCAGTTTGGACCATTTGTTCTCGGCTGTGGCATGTCCCACGGAGATAATGGAGTCATGGACATATTGGTGGATCGCGGGTCCTTGGGTGGTCAGCGATTCCGCGTCCTCATAGCGCTGCATGAGGACAATGATGTCCTGGTCGATCATCTGGTTGTCCGCCAGACCGTCATTGAATATGAGCACGGCCGGTATGCGCCGGATCCGTCCCAGGAAGAAGCGGCGGATATTGATGTCAGGGGACTGGCCCACCGTGTTTTTGAGGAAGTTGTAGGCGTCATCCACACTGCCGTTGTAGATGTCCAGGGACTGCGTCGTGTTGCCGTTCTGGCGGACTGTGCGGCTTAATGTGTCCAACTCTTTGCTGAATGTCTTGGTTTCAGTAATCAGGTCTTGCAGAAGACCGATGTCGGTCCCGGCAATGCCTTCCAGAGTTTCCTGGGCGGTGGCCATCTGCTCCATCAGCGTCTCGGCCGGGGAGTTGTGTTGAGGGTCCTTATCCAGGGCGTTGGGAATTACAGGCGTCTCCCGCTGGGATGTCTCAGGATCCCCGGTGTGCTGGCGGGTCGAAAATGGCCACATGGCAGGGCTCCTCCTACAAAAATTCCTCGGCCTTTTCCTGGCCTTTGCTTCTCTGGTACAATGTGGCCACTATGGATGGGGTTTATTCACGGGAAGAAGGGGCGGCTAGTGGATATCCTGGAGGGAATGGCCCTCATGGAGCGGGGCACGCTGGACTCCGGCTATTACCTGGTGGGAGAGCGCCAGTTTTGGGCCAAGCGCTGGCTGGACGGCGTGCGGCGGCGGTTTTTGGGGGAGGGGTGGGCGGACGGCTACGTGACGCTGGAGGCCGTAGCGCAGTGGGGAGAACTGGACCTGGCCCTGCGCACTACGGGATTTTTCAGCCAGCGCCGCATTGTGGTGGCGAAAGATGCAGCCTGGCCGAAAAGGGAAGACAGCCTGCAGTCATACCTCAGCCATGCTGACCCGGAGGCGCTGCTGATCATCTGGGATAAGAAGGGGTCCGCCGCCCTCTCAAAAATTTTTGGCCCGCACCGGCAAATTGACTTGAAGCCGCTGGCTCCAGCGGTGTTCCGGAAGTTTGTGGGGCAGGAGGCCAAAAAGCGGCAGGTGCGGCTCACGCCGGACGGGGTGGAAATGCTGGGGGAGATGCTGACCCACGAGGAGCAGCAAATTCTTTATGAGTTGGACAAGATGGCCTTGTATGACCCTACCCGGACTTGGGATGAGCAGGCGGTGGGGGAGTTCTCCTCCCCGCTTCCCCATGATACCCAGCTGTGGCGGCTGACTGACCCCTTAGCGCAGAGGCAGGGGCCTCAGGTGCTCAAACAGGCGCAGGATCTATTGAAAGAGGGGAAAGCCCCCCTGCTGATTTTTATCGTGGCCGTCAGGCACTTGATTCAGCTCAACCGGGCACTGGCGGCACGCCGCCAAGGCCAGTCCCTCCAAGACTTTGCGGGCCAGGAAGGACTGAAGGAATTTCCGGCCAAAAAGCTCTGGCAATACAGTCAATACTGGTCCCCAGAGGACCTGTCCAAACTGTTGGAGCGTGCGGCTTTTATTGACCGGGCACTGAAAACGGGGTATGGCGATCCCGAAACCTGGGTGGTCAGCTACCTCGCCTTGCTGGGACGGTCATGAAGAAGAAAAAAACCCCGAACCGGCGGGGTTTTTCCTATTAGGCTGAAACTGATCGGGTTTTATTCAAACGCTGCGTCAGCCGGGATTTCTTCCGGGCGGCGGTGTTGCGGTGAATTGCCCCTTTTTGAGCGGCCCGATCCAGGCGCCCATAGCAAAACCGAAGTGCCGTTTGTGCTGTTTCAATATCATTGCGGTTCAAGGCATCCTCAAACCGACGCACCGCCGTGCGAACCATCGTTTTACGGATCTTATTGCGGAGCGTTCGCACCTGTGTTTGCTTGATGCGTTTTTTCGCAGACTTAATATTAGCCACGGTTATACCTCCTGACGTTTGATTATAGCATGGGCCCATTCCCGGGTAAAGCGAGAAATGATAAATGTTCGGCGTTCCGGCCAATTTTTTAGACGGCAGGCGATGGGACAAGGGGGAGAGAAAAGATAGAGGATGAGGATCGTGACATATTCTCCATCATTTACCATACACATGGGGTATAGGAAAGGAGGGAGGCCATGCACCGGCCATCTCGCTGGCGTCGTCCGGCCATTATCTGGATAAGGCGGGCCAAAACCGCCAGGAAGCCCCGGAGCTCGAACCGCTGGAAGGCTGGCCTTCCTCTTGCGGGCAGTCCCCATAAAGATCCGTTCCGGCCATTCCTCCCCAAGCGGTTCCCGTGGACAAGTCTAGGCCTGTACGGGCTGGTGCTCGGCATGGCGGCCTTGGTGTTTATCAAGGTGCCGGCGCGCACGGGAACTGCCGTGCCGGTCTCGGGCACAATTGGGGTGCCCCGGCAAGCCTCGTCCTGGCTGGACCGGAGCCTGCACGGCTGGCAGGGAGATTCATCCTCTTTTCTGAGCTGGCTCGCTGACGGTGTGCCTCTGTCCCACCTGTCCACAGCACCCCGGCAAAGAGCATGGCCGGTGCGCGCCATTATTATGACGGCTCTGGCCGACATTTCCGGGGTCCGACTCACGAGTTTAACCGGAATTTTGCGCATGGAAATTCCCGCGCTGGCACAGACCCCGGTGGTGGTGCCTGCCAAGTCCCAGCCCAAGGTTTTGCCGAGGATCAAAGAGCAGGACGCGGTGCAGCCCGGACTGCCCGGCGATCACGAAAGAATCTGGGCTGAATTGGGGGCGAAACCGATCGTAGGCATCTATCAAACGCACAGCCACGAGTCTTTCTGGCCGTCCCTGCCAAAGAACTCACCGACGGCCTACTCGACCGACTGGTCGCAAACCGTTGTGCAGGTGGGGTGGTGGCTGGCCCAAGATTTGCACACCGACGGCGTGCCTGTGGTGCAGTCCCGGGTCGACAACATGTCACAAGGCCTGCTGCCCAGCTACAATGAATCGTACCATACGGCCAGGCGTCTCTTGCGCTGGTACCCCAGCGTGCACATTCTCCTGGACATCCACCGCAGCGAAAAACCGCTGGACGAGACAACGACCCGGGTGCACGGGGTATCAACGGCCCGCATTCTTTTAATTGTGGGCAGCAACAAATTGCTTCCCAATCCATACTGGCATCAAAATCTGGAGCTGGCCATCCATGTGGCGCACCACCTGGCGGCGATTGCTCCAGGCATTCTGGAAGGGGACGGCATTGATATGGTGCCTTACCGCTACAATCAGCAGCTGGCGCCTGGCGATATTCTCATTGAGGTGGGGGGACAATACAACACTCTAGCCCAGGAACGCTATGCGGTGAACGACCTGGCCCGCGCCCTAGCTGTGGTGGTGCGGGACAAACAGTATCCCTGACAGGTGGTTCCGGGGAGCCTTATGGGGATGATACAATGAGTTATCTTCAGACAGCGGAACGAGGCGACGATAATGAGTAAAGTCCCGGTGGTTATGGATGTGGACACGGGTATTGACGACGCGCTGGCCCTGCTCTACGCCCTGGCATCCGACCGGCTGGATGTGCTGGGGGTGACGACTTGCTTTGGGAACGGCGATATTGCCACCACCACCCGCAATACTTTGGCTATCGTGGAAATGGCTGCCAGGGAAGCGCCGGTGTTTCAGGGCGCTTCCCATCCTCTTATAGGACAGTGGGAGGCCTCAGCTGAAGCGTTTCACGGGCCAGACGGAATGGGAGGGCATGCGGTTTTGCATGCTCACCTCCGCCCGCAGACCATGGGTGCGGTCCCCTACCTGCAGTCTGTCACCGCACAGTATTCTGGGCAGATTGTGCTTGTGGCCACAGCCCGCCTGACGAATATTGCGGCCGCCCTGATAGCCGACCCGGGACTGGCCCGGAGGGTCAGCCGCGCGGTGATCATGGGCGGGGCGGCATTTGTCGGGGGCAATGTGACCCCAGTGGCCGAGGCGAATATCTGGGGCGACCCCGAAGCCGCATGGGTCGTGTTCCATTCGGGCATGCCCATCACGATGGTGGGACTCGATGTCACCATGCAGGCCCGCATCTCCGACACCATGCTGGCGACACTGGACCCCGGCAGGCCCTATTCAGAGACCATCCGCAATGCGGTGGACTTTTATCTGGCGGCGTATAATCCAGGCGAGCCCAAGGGGCTGAGGACAGCGCCCTTGCATGACCCGCTGGCAGTGGCGGTTGCAGAGGACCCTCTGATGTGCCGCACAGAGCCTTATGCGGTGGAGATTGAACTGCAGGGGACGCTGACCCGGGGGATGACGGTGGCGGACCGCCGGGAGTGGATGGCGCCCCGACCCAACGCTGACGTGGCGGTGGAAGTGGACGCTCGGCGCTTTCTCAAGACATGCGGGCAGCGGATCGGATTTTCGGCGGGAGACAGGTGATGCTCAGATTCGCTACCTGAAAGATGAGGTGCGCTCCAACTCCGCAAGGAGGGACTGCTGGGTTGCCAGGGAGAGCCTGACCCATATCACGGCACCCTTAGGGTGTTCGTAAACCACTGGCTGCAAGAGCCGGCAAGGGCTGGCCATCACCCACGCAAACGTCTGGGGATAGGGCAGGGACTCGGGCACAAAGTGCAGCGATCCCCGTTCCCGGTAGGCCAGTCCATACGTCTTTTCAGTGAGGGGCCCGGTGGCGCCAGTGACAGTGCAGACGCCCAGGATTTTGCCGGAGCCAGCTGCAATGATGGCGATGGGGCCCCGTATGTGGGTGGGGCCTCCCCGGATTTCCCAAGTTTTGTGGCCGGACAGGATCATCTCAGCCCATGGCGGGCGGATGATCAGTCCCCGGCTGGGCAGCATGGCCTTCGGCGCGGGAGGGCCGTATCCCTGACAGACGCTTGGGCGGCGCTCTATATTCATGTGATGGCGGGCACGGGGTCTATGGCGAGGCGCTCCGGGTGGGTGTAGACGCTTAGCTCGGAATTCCTGGCAAAGCCCACGGCTGTAATTCCCAGCGTGTCGGCCAGTTCAATCCCTAAAGTGGTGGGGGCGGCGTTGGAGATGACGACGGGAACTCCCATGCGGCCGACTTTCAATATCACTTCCGAGGACAGCCGGCCTGAGAACACTATTACTTTGTCCTTCAGCGCCATTCCCTGCAGCAGGCTGAATCCGTATAGCTTGTCGAGGGCGTTGTGGCGGCCGACGTCTGTGCGCATGGCTAAAATTCCCGCGTCGCCGGCAAGGCCGGCCACATGCAGTCCTCCCGAGTGCTGCTGGCGTGTCCACCGGCTGAGAGATGCGAAGAGGCGGGTAATCCGGGACGCAGTGAGGGGGTACGGCAGGGGACACACCTCCATGGGTTCCAGATTGGCATCTTCCACAAAGTAAAATGCGGGGCGTCCCCGCCCACAGCAGCTGCTCAGGTAGCGCTTGCCGCTGCCGGCCAGACGGTCAGCCGACAGGCCGGGGACCCGCACCCAGATCTGCTGTGAATCAGGCTGATGCTGAAAGATTGTGACTTCTGCTGCCGTCTGGATAAAGCCTTCAGATGCCAGAAATCCGACGCCCAGCTCTTGCAGGTCCGTGGGGGTCACCACCATGGTGACAAATTCGCGGCCATTGACAAAAAGGGTGACCGCCTCTTCCCGTACGATCTCGGCGTCCTCGTGAGTCCAGTGGCCACCCCGGTAATGATCCCGGGGCGCCAATCTTACGGATTGGCGCAAAGAGTCTGGCAACCTCATAACCTCTCCCCCTTTCGCGCTGTGTGCATGCATCTTGCTTCAGTATACGCATCTGGCGCCATTGATGCATAATCCCGGGCTGCTGGCCGGATACTGCCAAGGGGGACAGCTTGTGCTGTACGCTGCTTACGGAATTTACAGCCTCACCCTTGCGGTCGGACTGGGATTTTTCTGGACCTATGACCGCAAGCGGAGCGCTCTCCCTAAAAAGTGGTTGATCACCCACATTTTTTTGGCCGTCCTCACCTTTATCGCCTGGACATCCGCCCTGTCAGGATTCACCTGGCAGAAGCCAGCGAAAATCTACCGGTCTCGCTCTCCTTGGAGCAACTATCTCCGTCATGAGCAGCTGCGCCGCCGGTATCAGCGTGACCAGGGTCCGTGACGGTTCTTCTGCACTGTATTGAAAGGGGCGATGAGGGTGATCTATTTTCCGTTGCTGTTCGTCGGATACGGAGGGTTGTTGCTGGTGGCAGCTATTGGCGCCGTCATCTTTTTTTGGATCACCCTGGGGTCCGGGCGTGTGTCGCGGCTCTTGATCTACTGTCACATTGCGGCTGCCCTCCTGACGTTTGGGCTCTTGACATGGGCTGTTGCGGTTCATGCCGGAGTTCTACTCTGAGGGCCTGACAAGAAAGACGCAGGGAGCCTGCCGGGCCGGCCGCGGGGGAGCGGCTCAGGGACTGGTGAACCGGTCGCGCAGGGCCGATTTTAAAAACTTTCCGGTCGTGGTCTTGGGTAGCTCTTCTACAAACACGATGCGGTCCGGCAGCCACCATTTGGGGAACTGTTCGGCAAGAAATATTCCCAAGTCCGATTCACTGAGGATTCTGCCCTCTTTGAGTACGACGGCAGCGACTGGACGCTCCTGCCACTTGGGGTGGGGAACCCCTACGACTGCCGCTTCTTGGACATGAGGGTGGGCCATGATGGCGTTTTCCAAATCGACCGAACTGATCCACTCCCCGCCGGACTTGATCAAGTCCTTGGTGCGGTCGACGATGCGGATATAGCCTTCAGTATCAATCGCGGCCACGTCACCCGTTCGGAACCATCCGTCTGCCGTCCAGCTGGCCTCGGCATCAGGACGGTTGTAGTAGGACTGGGCGACAAAAGGGCCGCGCAGCTGCAGTTCCCCTACAGCGCGGTCGTCATGGGGGAGCTCTGCGCCACTGCCGCCATCAAGGGACATGATGCGCGCTTCCACCAAAGGAATCGGCAGTCCAGCTTTGGCGCGGTAGGCATATTGTGCAGCCGGCGTCTCATCTTCCAGTGTGCTTTTCAAGGTGGCAAATGATGCGACAGCAGCCGTTTCGGTCATTCCAAATCCTTGCAGAAGTTTGACGCCATACCGGTCATATGCCTGGATCAGAGCTTCCGGCACGGGGGCCCCGCCGGACCCAATGACCTCCAGAGAGGAAATGTCCCATTTGCCGGGATCCTTCTCGTATTCTTGCAGGACTCCCATCCATATGGTGGGGATGCCGACCGCTTTGGTGACCTTCTCGGACATGAATAGGCTTAACAAGGAGGCGGGCGCCAAGTAGGGCCCGGGCAGGATTTGTTTGGCGCCGACCATGGCGCAGAGCACGGGAATACCCCAGGCATTGATGTGGAACATGGGCACGATGGAGCAGACGGTGTCTTGCTGGCGAATGGCCAGGGTGGCGCCCAAGCCTACCGACAAGGCCTGAAGAATCAAGGAGCGGTGGGAATACACGACACCTTTGGGGCGGCCTGTGGTTCCTGATGTGTAGCACATCCCCGCCGCCGCTGTTTCGGCAATTTGCGGATAGTGGAACTGTTCAGGGTAACGGTGGATCCAGGCCTCGTAACTGATCGCTCCTTCCGGGACGGGACCCGGTGTCCACTGCACCACGACGACGGTATTCACCGACACCAGGGGAGCAACTTTTTCCCACAAAGGCCAGAGAATGTCATCAACAATGACTACTTTGTCTTCCGCGTGCTGGATGAGGTAGGCCAGATCGGATGGACCCAGCCGGAGGTTGAGGGTATGGAGGACAAACCCGGCACTGGGGACGGCAAAGTAGCTTTCCAGATGCACATGATGATTCCACATCAACGTGGCCACCCGATCTCCAGGTTCTAATCCCAAAGCCGACAGCGCATTGGCCAGCCTGCGGCTTTGGGCGTAAAAATCCTTGTAGGAATAACGGTGCAGGGAGTGGTCGGGCTTGACCGAGACCAGTTCCACATCACCATATAGATGGCCGGCGCGCTCGAGAATATGGGGCAACACCAGCGGAAAGTCCATCATCGTGCTTTCCATGGGTCTTCTCCTTTGACTGTTATAGGGCGCAAGATCCGCGCACTGGATCAGAACACCACCAGGTTTGGTCCCAAAAGCCTCGGACTATTTACTGCGGCTGCATGCGCAAGGCTCCGTCGATGCGGATCACCGTGCCGTTGAGCATGACGTTTTCCATAATGTGGCGGACCAGCTGGCCGAACTCCTGGGGTTGTCCGAGCCGGGGAGGAAAGGGCATTTGAGCTCCAAGAGAAGCCCGGGCGTCATCCGGCAGCAGTCCCAGCATGGGTGTGTCAAAAATTCCGGGGGCGATGGCCAAAACCCGGATGCCAAATCTGGCCAGTTCCCGGGCCAGGGGCAAGACCAGTCCCACAATGCCGCCTTTGGATGCGGAGTAGGCCGCCTGGCCAATCTGTCCCTCGAACGCTGCGACCGAGGCGGACATGACAATGGCTCCGCGCTCGTTGTCTTCCCACGCCTCTTGCTGCGCCATGGCAGCCGCACTCAGGCGGACGACGTTGAACGTGCCGATGAGGTTGACATCAATGACGCGTTCAAACAGGTCGAGCGGGTGGGGTCCGGACTTGCTGAGAGTGCGCCTGGCAATGCCGATGCCCGCGCAGTTCACGACGCCGTGCACGCCGCCGTAGGAAGATTTGGCGACGGCCAGGCATTCTTCTATGTCCTCGCTGCGGGTGACGTCGGTTTTAACGAATTGCCCGTTTAAGGCAGCCGCCACTTCCTGGCCGTGGACCGTGTCTACATCCGCAATGACCACGTGTCCTCCCGCTTGGGATAAGATGCGTGCTGTGCCTGCCCCCAGTCCTGAAGCTCCCCCGGTAATCAGAAATGTCTTCCCGTCAATGTGCATATCACAATCGCTTCCTTATTTTCAAATTGCCGACCGCAGATCAAATGCTGAGGTCAGTCCCGGTTTTTGATGCGGTGGGAGGGGCGCTCTTGAAATTTTTTGATGCCCTCCGCCATCTCTGTGCTGAAGAGCTGCGTCATGCCCAACTGGGCTTCGATGCGCAGACCCTCTTCGATGTTTAGCCCCCACCCGCGCACAGCCGCCTGCTTGTCTGTGCGCAGCGCCCCCTGGGGATTGGCCGTGATGCGCCGGGCCCATTCCCGTGCCGCGGGGTAGGCGGATTCAGATTCCACGACTTCGCTGACCAGTCCCCACTGGTGGGCTGTCGGCGCGTCGATTTCCCGTCCCGTGATGATCAGATCCATAGCGCGTCCCCAGCCGACCACGCGGGGCAGACGCTGGGTTCCCCCGTCAATTAAGGGAACGTTCCAGCGCCGTTCGAGACAGCCAAACACGGCATTGGCTGTGGCGATGCGGATGTCGCACCACAGGGCCATTTCCATGCCCCCAGCAATGCAGTGGCCGTGGATGGCGGCAATGGTGGGTTTAAAGATATCGGTCATGCGGGTGAATCCCAAATAGCCTGTGCCGCCGTAAATAAAGTCGGGGTCGAAAGGATTGTCGGGGCGCCTGAGGGAGTCAACGGCCTTCAAATCGGCTCCCGCGCTGAATGATGGCCCGCGCCCAGCCAATATGGCGACCCATGCGTCATCATCATCCCGGAAGGTCTGCCAGGCATTTTTCAGCAGCCGGGCGGTCTCACCATTGACGGCATTATGCACGCTGGGCCGGTTCAGCCAGATAGTTGCCACGTTACCGTCTTTTTCGTAGATCACCTCATCAGACATTCAGCATCCCCCGCAAATTATCGATATGAGGTCTTGTGGTGCCTGTCCAGTCACCCAGAAAGTGAATGCGCCTAGATATGGCGGCTGTTCCGCAGAACTATCCCAATCCTTTGACTTTAGATAAAAGTGTACACCAATTGGCGCTTTCGTCAACGGTTTGTGACCTCGGCAAAACCGCAGAGCGCATGGCGGCTCTATGATGCGTTCAGGGGGAACCTGAACAGGCCTGACATGGCGTTTTTGGCACAGAGGCTACGCCATATCGCGGGAAGCCGGGAGTGCACAAAATGTCTGGCTGAATGCCAGAACTTATTGCACGCCGCGGCTAGCGGAAATTGCGCAGCCATTCAGGCACGCTGTCTGGAGGAACACGCCGGCGGTTGGCCTCCCACCGCTGAGAAGATTCAGAAGGGGGGAGGAATGGCTTTCCCCAAAATGCAGTGGTCCAGAAGGTCTGAGCCGCGTCCGGCAGGGTCCGGGAGGTCTGCAGATCGTTGGCAAGCCAGTCGCGGATAGTGTCCCATCCGTAGGTTTCGAACAGCCAGCGGTCGGCTTCCCAGTCCCCCCACTGCAGAACGGTCGGGATAATCACGGCCGCGTGCCGGGAAGTGTCCAAAGTCTGCCATGCATAGCGGTGAAAGAGTGGCGCCAGCGCCGGGGGCAATTGGCTCATCAGTTCAGGCTCCCTGGGCTTTTTGGAGATTTTAACGCGGCTTGCACATAGGCGTGGACTGCCGCCTGCAACCGGGTTTCAATGGGGGCAAAGGCCGATGGGGGGTTCATCGACCTTGCGGCTTCTTCAGCGTCCGGAAGATCCTGGGTATAGGTGAGTTGCTGCAAAAATAGGCGCGGAGAAAAATCACGGTAAACCTGTTGCGCCCGCGCAATGATCTGCTCGAGGGATAGAAAATGACGGGACATAATAGCGTCCAAGTCGATGTAATCCCGGGCTTGGGCCCGCCTTCCAATGGTGTAGGCCTTCTGCACGGCGATGTCGCCCACATCGGCAATCTTTAGGTTCTGCCAGATCTTAAGAGGAGCAAGCCGGGGAAAAGGATAGGCCAGATAGGTGACTTGAACTCCGTCCAAAATCCAGTGCGTTTGGTCAATTTGCTGATCAACTAAAGTGGTCTGGGTAAAAATTGGACTGAGTTGACCTAGGGTGGGACCAAACGGTAGGGTCTCGATGGGTTCCTGGCTGAAAAAATCAAGGTCGCGTGACCGCCGGTGTCCGAGTTGCAGGGCCAAGGCGGTGCCTCCAGAAAGGTAAAAATGTGCAAGCTCCAGCAACTGGCCCAATTTCTGTGCAACCGGCAAGACGCCGGCAGGAAGAATATCCTCGCGCATAGGCACCCTCCTTTATTTCCAGTATATCACGCTGCGTCACTTGGGCAGAGGAGTGTGAATATGGCGATTGCCCGCCAGAACGACGGGCGGGGGAGAGATCACATCCCTGGCTGGAGTCAGCCAATTTTCGGGCATACGATTCTACAGCCCGCACAACATTAATGCGTCCACGCGGAAGGTGGTCCAATTCCCGCCGGGCGCCCTGCCGAATTGCACCGGTGCCGGGAAAGAGAAGGCTCCGGGGGAGCCCGGATTAATTTCCGGGCTCAATTCCGAGTCGCTGGACCCATCTCTCTGTATCCAGGTACAAATCGTGCAGAAACTTTTCCGGCTCCCAGTCCAGCATCAGCATGGAATCATTGAGCCTAGTGCCAATAGAGTCCATCGTGCGGAACAAGTCGTCGCGCAGGCCAATCAGCTGCGCCTTGTGCTCGATGTCCATCGTGGGCAGTACCTTCTCAAGATAGCGTTCTGAAAAGGCCTGATGCCGCGCCTCATCTTTGAGGGTCCTGCGGGACAGGCGGCCGACAACGGTGTCAGGATAGCGCTGGTAGAGTCCCCCGTAAAAATGTTTGGCGAATAAATCACTGATCAAAATACCCCAGATCCACTCCGTCGAGTCCTTGTGGCTCAGCAGACGCGCGTGGTAGCGGAACATTTCTGGTATCCGGTGGCGGGTCACCGGCTCTTCTTGAAAAACATGATACAGCTTGTGCAAATTGCGGAAGTGCCGCGCTTCATCCATCCCCATGCTGCTTAAATACAGAGCTTCCTCGTGGTGGCCATGGCTCAGCATGTCGGGCAAGACTGCGCTGACCCCGTACATGGCCGTCTGCTCTCCCAAATAGACAGGGGTCAGAACCTGAGCAATGGCGTGGCGCAGTTCAGGTGTGATGCGATCCAAATCCCCCCACTCAATGGCGTCGGGTGTCCACTGGTTCAGCGTCCCCTTGTCAAACAGTTTCAACAACTGGTCATCGGACATGTCTGGGTTTATTCGTATCACCTGCGTCAGCTCCTTTATACACTCATTATGGCTAAATTGATCAGTTTTGTCGTGGGGTGCCGACTTTGGAATCGTAGTCTGTTGGGACTATTTTGGCGGCAATGCGGCCGAAAGTCCAAAACTGCGTTAAGATCCAGTCATGAAGATATGCAAGGAGGTGGGGTTATGGCCAGATACCAGGCTAGCAGCCGCTGGATCACGGTGCTGCGAATTTTTGACGGATTGTACTTTGTGTGGCGGGGAATTTTCAAGCTGTACACCCCAACCAGTGTTTGGCTGGTGCCCCGCGTGACAGCGGCATTGCCGACGACACCCTTGGCTTCTATTATCCGCAACGATATTTTCCCGCATGTGGCGGCGTTTGGTCTAACGGTGGGCATTATCGAACTGATTTGCGGCTCCCTCCTATTGCTGTCATGGGGCGGGCGGATTCCCCCACTAGTGTTGGCTCTTCTCAACCTCATATTTTTCCTGACGCTGGGATTTAAGGAACCTCACGATATGGAACTGAATCTGCTGATGGGGACGATGAACTTGATGTTCGCGAGCACGATGGTGCGCAAGCCCCGCCACGCCAAAGCGGCTTAAGAAGACCAAAGGACCCCATCGACTGCGCTGGGGCCCTTTGGTCCTGTCTTTTGTCTCAGTACTCAAGGTGCTGATCAGGGGTAATCCGCTTGCGGAACACCCAGTAAGTCCAGGCCTGGTAGGCCAGTACAATGGGCACCATGGTCAGCGCTACAATCGTCATCACATGCAGCGTGTAGGGATTGGATGCGGCAGATGAAACGGTCAGGTCGTATTGGGCGCCGAGCGTCGAAACCATCACGTGTGGGAACAGCCCGAGGAAAAAGGCTCCAGTGCTCAGCGCAATCATGAGCGACTGCAGGAGAAAAGCCGTGCCCTGCTTTTGGGAGACGACCAGGCGTGCGGCAATCAGACTGACCCATCCCAAAAGGCTCACCACCAGATACCAGTCGCGGTGGCCCAGAGCGGGCATGGCCATCGTCCACAGGACAAAGACTGCGGACAGGACAATGGCGGCGTTCAGCAAAGGCTTGGCAATCCGCAGCGCCGACTCGCGCAACGGCCCCGCCGTTTTCAACGTGAGAAATGTGGCGCCTTGAGCGAGAAACAGGGTCAGGCTCAGTAAGCCGCCCCAGACCGTGTAGGGGCGCAGCAGGCTGAAGAACCCGCCAATGTCGTTCATTTGGGCATTGATGGGGACGCCTTCCAGGAAGTTGGCGAAGGCCACCCCCCAGAGCAGCGCCGGCAGAAAGCTGCCCACGGTCATGATGATGTCCCACCGTTTGCGCCATGCGGCACTCTGGTCCTTGCTGCGGTACTCAATGGCTACCCCCCGGAAGATGAGGCCGACCAGCATCAGCACCAGAGCCAGATAAAACCCGCTGAACAAAGTCGCGTACCAAAAGGGGAATGCGGCGAACAGGGCGCCGCCAGCCGTCACCAGCCATACCTCGTTGCCAGACCACAGGGGCCCGATGGTGTTGAGCGCCATCCGCCGCTCGGTGTCATTGTGGCTGATAAAGGAGTACAGCATGCCGACTCCGTAGTCGAATCCTTCCAGAATGAAATAACCCGTAAACAGGACGCCGATGAGAATAAACCATATAGTCGGTAACATAAGACAATCCCTCCAATGTGTCCAAGCCTCATTCCCCTCAGGACCCGATAAACATCATCGGGGACGCGCTGTCGGCAGACTGGGGCTCGTTCGTCGGATCGAGTCCGATTATGGTGTACTTCCGGAACAGGTAGATGGCGGAGACGGCCATGAATCCATACACCACGGTAAACGTGGTCAGCGACAGGATAATATCGGTCTCTGACACGCTAGCGGGTGAAGATACCCCGTTGGCTGTGCGGAGCAGTCCGTACACTACCCAGGGCTGCCGACCGACTTCGGTCATAATCCACCCCGCCGCGTTCGCCAGGTAAGGCAGGATCAGGCTCCATTCCAGCACCTTCAGAAACCAGCGCTTGTCGGCATACCGTGAGCGGCGCAGCAGGTAGACGGCGTAGGCCGCGAACAGCAACATCAGCGTGCCGGCGAAGATCATGGTGCGGAAGGCGTAATAGGTCGGGGCCACCGGCGGGATATAATTGCCCGGGCCGTATTTCTTAACGTATTCCGCCTGCACCTGGTGGATGCCCTGCACGGACCCGCTCAGACGCTTGTAGGCCAAAATCGTCAGCATATCCGGGATCTTAATAGACAGCTCATCTTTTTGGGCCTTGGTGTTGACAATGCTGAACACGCTCCACGGAGCGTGGACCGAACTCGTGTTCCACAGCGCCTCTGCGGCTGCCAGTTTCATGGGCTGCGACTTGACAAGGTGGCTGGCTTGCATATCCCCGACAAAAATGACCAGCACCGCCGAAATCAGCCCGACAATCGCAGCCACCCGGAAGGATTTCTTGAAGCTCTCAACATGATGGTGGTGCAACAACTGAAAGGCACTGATAGCCAGCATGAAAAATGACGCGCTCAGATACGCCGCCAAAATGGTGTGGGGGAACTCGACCCAGAGCTGCGGATTGGTCAGGAGGGCGCCGAAACTGTTCATCTGCGCGTGGCCATTGACCATCTGATATCCCACCGGCTCCTGCATAAAGGAGTTCGCGGTGAGAATCCAGAATCCCGAAATCATGGTGCCGGCGGCCACCAGCCAGATGGCTGTCAGGTGCAGCTTTTTGGAGATGCGGTCCCAGCCGAAGTTCCAGACCCCGATGAACGTGGATTCCATGAAGAACGCCAGCAGGGCTTCGACAGCCAGCGGGGCGCCGAAGATGTCTCCCACGAACCGGGAATAGTTGGCCCAGTCCAGTCCAAATTGGAATTCTTGCAATAATCCGGTAACAACGCCGACGGCAAAGTTAATCATAAACAGCCGTCCCCAAAACTGGATGAGCGGACGGTAATCCTCATTGCCCGTCCGGACATAGATACTTTCCAAGATCGCAATCAGCAGTGCCAGGCCGATGGTAATCGGCACAAAAAAGAAATGATACACGGTTGTGACGCCAAATTGCAGACGCGCAAATCCCAACTGGTCCATAAAAATCCTCCTCTTCACGGCCTATGACTGGTCGGTGTCCTAAGCATAAAATTGGGGAGATGCGCGGGGAACGGACGTTTGTCGTAAAATACGCCGACCATGCGGTCCTGGGGACGTGATCCGAAAGAGCTATAGGAATGGCGGATGCCGGGCAAATCGCTGTTGGCAAGCATTTGAGCATGATCACAAACGGGCTTTTGAGCCTGCGGAGAGCCTTAACTCGGAAGCTGAAGCTCAGAACATCCGGTACCACACGGGCACTCGGTCAGGCCTCTCGTCATCCAGCCGGTTAGCCCTTGCCACCCGAGACCTCTGGGGTTGTACGGCGCAGGCCGTCAGAGGCTTTGGTTCATCCCCAGCATTTTGGGGATGCGTAAAGGTTTTGGTCCACTTTTTGTAAAGGTTCATCATGCCGACGAAATCCGCATCGGCCTCGTAAACATGATGGGGATTCTGGCAGGTAAAGTGATGCCCTTGACGGGTTCCTCTCGCAATGTGGGCACATTTGCGACGTCCATGGGATTGCGTTCGACCGTTAAAATCCCTTCACGAAAGGCTAGATCCCGCACCCAGCGCAGGATTTTGCCGCGCAACCAGTACGCCCGCTTGTGATTCTGGCGCCCGGCCCGGCTCATTTTTTCTTTGGGCGGGTGATAACGCCGTAGATATTCAAAAACGATGACGGAAGCCTGGTGTGCTTGTGCAACACGACCCACACCCAACGGGTCGTGTTGCCACCCCGCGCGTATCGGTCCAGGGTTCGTCACACCTGCGACTGACTGGCTCCGGTCTCACTCGTAGATGATGTCATTGACCCACCAGAAATGTTGCGTGCGATCGCCCCACTGCACCGCGCGGTGGATATGGCGCTCTTGCCCCGGGAGGTTTTTTGGACCTTAGCCTACAGGACGGGGAGATTCCATCCTTCAGCACGAGGAGAAAATCCTAATGATACACCGGGCGGATTGGAGGAGATTCTCTCACGCTATGGTCGCACGACAACTGGTGCGAGGTTCAGCGCCTCTTGCAACGAAATTTTCTTGGCCTTCCCCTCGAACGCACCCGTGCCAACGGTTCCATCACTCCTGATTCAGGTCTTTATGGGCCTGGCTTTTCATGGCGGCGGGAAATCGTTAATATAATAAGGATACGGACGGAACGGTGGAGGGCTAGTGTGAAACAGTCGGATATCCGCAATTTCTCGATTATCGCTCATATTGATCACGGCAAGAGCACGCTGGCGGACCGTCTCATTGAGACGACAGGCGCTTTGACCAAACGCGAAATGGCTCCGCAGGTTCTCGACTCGATGGACCTGGAACGGGAGCGGGGCATTACGATCAAGGCTCAGGCTGTGCGCCTCGACTATGAGAGAGAGGGACATCACTATGAACTCAATCTGATCGACACGCCTGGGCATGTCGACTTTACCTATGAAGTGTCCCGGGCCCTTCAGGCCTGCGAGGGCGCGCTGCTGGTCATTGATGCGGCTCAGGGGGTAGAGGCGCAGACGCTGGCCAATTTGTACCTGGCCATGGAG
>DAHWJO010000299.1:0-1714 GCA_027344105.1 Sulfobacillus sp. | reverse complement strand
GTTGTGGCTCGCAGGAAGAGGGCCCCAAGATCCCGCCCAAGCTGCCTACCGCATCCGGATCTGGGCTGTGGCCATCGCCATAGGGGGCACGCTGACAGCCCTGGAACACCTCGAAAAGGGATTTTTTGCGCGGGCTTTGCCCGCGCTCGTCCGTGACGGGATCGCGATCGCCATGGCCTATCTAGGCGCCCAGACGGGCTACTGGCTTCTCAGCTGGCTCGTCAGCCTGTGAAGCCGCGCTGGCCGGCCCCGGTCGCAGGCTTTCTGCTGGGATTGTTGCTCGGGCTGGCGCTGATGCAAGCCTTGGGCGTCAGGGAACGGATGCAGTCCGACCTCGCGGCGAGGAAGTGGCAGACTGAGGCGACGCAGTGGCACAGCGAAGCCAAACGTTTGAAAGATGAGGTCGGACGCATCAACAAGAATGCCCGGCCCCACCTGTATATCCAGGATGTCGCCGTCATTGTGTTCCAGTCTCCCGTGCCCCAATCGGAAGTGGTCGAAGCCCTCTCACCGTATACCCAGGCGCTGCTGGGCCTTTCCCTCGACTATCTGAAAACGCCGGTAGTATTTCACCTCTTCAACCACCGCATCATTAATATTGGCACCCGCCTTTACCGCATTCATGTGGACGCCCTGCTGCTTGGTCCCCACAGTGAGCTCATGATCTCCTTGCGCCCAGAACCCGGCTCGGCCAGCACATGAAAAGGCAGCAGCCCAACACGGGGCTGCTGCCTTTTCCGAAATGGCCTATACTTCCATGATAATCGGCAGGATCATGGGCCGACGTTTAGTGCGGTCCCACAAAAAGCGCCCCAGGGTATCTCGCACGACACCCTTGATGGCCGACCACTCGGTTAAACTTCCACCTTCCATGGCCGTCAGCGCCGTCTTAACCCGGTTGCGCGCCTCGTCCAGCAACGCTTCCGACTCCCGGACATAGACAAACCCCCGGGACACAATATCCGGGCCGGATACCAGCAGCCCGGACTGGGCATCCATTCCGACCACGACAATCAGAATCCCGTCATTCGACAGCTGCTTGCGGTCCCGCAGGACAATATTTCCCACATCGCCCACACCGAAACCATCCACCAGCACTTTGCCCGAAGGCACCTGTCCTATCAGTTGCATCGTGTCCGGCGTCAATTCGAACAAGCTCCCGTTGTCCCCAATGAGAATATGGCCGGGATCCATTCCGATATCACGCGCCAATTGGGCATGGTGCACCAGATGGCGGTATTCCCCGTGGACGGGAATAAAGAATTTGGGCTTGACCAAATTCAGCATCAGCTTCAATTCTTCTTGGCACGCATGTCCGGACACGTGAATGCCCAGGTCCCTCCCGTAAAACACGTCCGCTCCCAGCCGGTAGAGGTTGTTGACCGTACGCGACACCATCTTCTCGTTTCCGGGAATGGCTGTAGCGGAAATGATGACCGTGTCTCCGGCGTAGATCTCGACCTTTTTATGGTCGGAAGTGGAAATCCGCGTCAACGCCGACATCGGTTCTCCCTGCGAACCCGTGGTGAGTATAAGGGTCTTGGTGGCGGGCTGACGCAGCACGGCGTCTAAGGACATCCATGTGCCTTCGGGAAAGTCCAGGTATTTCAGCTCAATCGCTTTCTGCACGATATTTTCCATGCTGCGCCCGACAACAGCCACATGCCTGCCATGACGGACGGCCGCTTCCACCACTTGCCGGATGCGGTGAACC
>DAHWJO010000298.1:0-1773 GCA_027344105.1 Sulfobacillus sp. | reverse complement strand
CGAATTTTTCCGTATTGAGCGCCAGTGGGGTGCGCCATAGATACTGGGTTTCCACCAATCCCCGAATTTGGGGGTTGACCATGCCCGCTGCGGCCACGGCGAGACGGGGGAATACCCGCAGGCGCACTGGACGTTTCAGGGCCGACTGCGCGATTTCCCGCAGCTTTTCAGCGGCCACGGGAGAATCTCCAGCCACATGCCAGACTCCAGAAGGTGCATGGATATCCGATGTTAAGAGCCAGGCCGCACGCGCGCCGTCAGGAATATGGATGAACTGGTGGGCCAGGACCGGCGGTCCGAACCAACGCAGGGTGCCCTGCCCAAGAGAATCGGTGCTGATGCCGTAGAAATCAGGAAAGCGCACAATCTGCACCCGCCGACCGCTCTCCACCGCCTGCAACAGCATGCGCTCCACCTCAACGCGGTAGCGCCCCTTGCGGCTGACGGGCAAGCGGGGCGCATCCTCCCTTATGCTGTCTCCATGCGGCCGCCCGTAACAGTACACATTGTCCACATAGGTGTACGGCACCACAGACTGGCCCAGTGCCGACAAGGTCGCCCGAATCATAGCCGGGTACGCACTCCAGTCATCGTAGCGCTGATTGCGGGCATCGATAATGGCGTCCGCCCTCTCAAATATTTTCCGGTGTCCCTCCACATCGTCCGGCTCCAAAGTTACCCACCGCACTCCGTCTTGCTCGGCATGCTGGGATGAGCGGCTGACCGCCACGACCGCAGCACCCTGATGGCGCACTTCCCTCACCAAGGACCGGCCAATCCGGCCAGTCGCTCCCAATATCACTATCTGTTCCAGTGGACTTGCCTCCCTTTGCGTCCGAACGGTCGGACTCTACTGTGCAAAATTTTTTTATGGCGCCACAATGGCGCGGCATAATACAGCGGTTTGCTGCGCGCGCTCATCAATCTCTTCGCGGGTCAGACCTGGCGGCGCTTTGACAATGCTCTGATTGATCAGCCCCTGACAGGCATCCACGAGAACAGCGGGATCCCATGAGCGAATCAGTTCGGGAGTTTTCTTCTGGAGATGGGCTAGTACTTCCCCTGCCCACTTGGGGGCCGCATCCATGGCCTGGTGGATTGTTTCTGCCACGGGAGGCAGGTCCTGGTGCCACTGCAGGAAACAAAATCGGTAAGCTGGCTGATGCGTCAAGCCCCAGCGCACCAGTTGCTCAGAGACTGCCAGCACATTCTCCATGGTGGTCAGGGCCGGATCCGTCAACAGCGGGGAGAGAAACTTCGCTTCCTCGTCCAATATTTTTTGGAACAATGCCGCAGAAATGGCCTCTTTGCTGGAAAAATGCGTATACAGGCTGGATTTTGTGCGAAATCCGGCAGCTGCGCGAATGTCTTCCATGCTTGTGCCCGCATATCCGTAGCGGTCAAAGAGCATCAGAGCCGCATCCAATATGCGCTTTTGCGGATCTTCCTTAACCACCCCGCCACCCCCAACCGATCGTTCGTTCTCTATGCTAGTCAAGGCTGTCAGCGTTGTCAAGAGCCTGCAGGGCGAAAAAAAAGCTCTGGGATGCCGCTGTCAGTTTTCTATCGCGTAGAGCCGCCACTTCCCGCGAACGTCCAGAAAATAGTACCAAGGCGTCAGCGCGGAGTCCTTCTTGATCCACTGATTGAAAGGGATACCCGTTTCCCCTGCCGCAAGCACCCAGGAATGCGCCCAGATGCCTTCGCCATACTGGATACGGACCAGCCCCGAATAAGGAGACTGGCTGGCGGGAAAACTGCCGACATTGCCTG
>DAHWJO010000297.1:0-1787 GCA_027344105.1 Sulfobacillus sp. | reverse complement strand
TCCGCATAGAGGTGGAATCTATTGAGTTCACAGGAACGTTCCGAACCGAATGGCATTTGGCATGTCGAGCAAAACGGCATTAACCCTGTTGCCGGGTCCGGCCGGCACGGCTCGCCCCGGGATGTTTTCTGGGTGTGGTTTGCCGGAAACTTGTCGTTTACCTATATCGTTATAGGAGCCGTCGTCTGGAGCTATGGGCTGTCACTGGGACAGAGTTTGCTGGCAATAGCCGCTGGCCTCGCATCTTTTGCAGCCATCGGCTATCTGGGCATTCCCGGAAAGACTACGGGGTTGCCGACCATGGCCTATTCCGCTCGGTATTTCGGCCCCCGGGGCAACAGGCTTTTAGCGTTCGTCGCGTGGCTCAACATGCTGGGCTGGGAAACAGTCGTCCTTATCATTGCCAGCTATGCGGTCGCGGCAATTTTTCATCTGGTGCTGGGAGTCCCAAGCACTGCAGGTTGGTTGGTAGTGTCCCTGGCCTTGACCGCCATGGCAGAACTCTCTTTGGCGTTTCTGGGGCATGCGACTATTGAGTATCTCCAGAAATGGGTGTCGTATATTTTCGGATTCCTGACTCTGGTGATTCTTCTCGCTCTCCTCCCGCATGTCGCTTGGCACGCCATATGGTTTCATGCCCCCGGCCCATGGCTTAAGGGAGTTGTTCCGTCCATCACGGTCGTCGTGGCGGTCAGCGCCCTCTCCTGGGTCACCACGGCCTCCGACTACACCCGTTACCTGCCTGCGTCAATCCGCAGCGGACGCGTCGCCAGCGCGGCAGCCTGGGGCTCGATTATCCCTACTGCCTTATTGATGCTGGTGGGCCTGTTGCTGGCCGAAAGCGCGCCCTCGCTGGCGGATGCCGCCAATCCAGTGGAGTTCCTTCTGCACTGGCTCCCTGGCTGGGCTCAGGTTCCGTATCTCATTATCACCTTAGTGGGCATCCTAGCGGGCGGCGTGCT
Source organism: Sulfobacillus sp. (assembly GCA_027344105.1). Taxonomy (GTDB): domain Bacteria; phylum Bacillota; class Sulfobacillia; order Sulfobacillales; family Sulfobacillaceae; genus Sulfobacillus. The sequence goes on along the minus strand of DAHWJO010000297.1, from coordinate 825 downwards.
GTGCGCCTATTCATCAGGGTTAAGTCTGTTAGCAGCCGGGGTAAAAATACGGCGTTCCCGCACAATTGGAATTGATGCCCTGATTTCTATTGCTGCCAGCGCCTACATTCTCTTGATTTCCCAAGGATTTCTCGGCAACTTTGAGGGATTTCTTGACTTGATCGCTGCACTGCTGGCGCCGTGGGCCGCAATTGCTCTCTGGAACGTCCGGTCGGTCCGTCCTATTTCTGCTTCCCGGACCGTTGCCGCCTGGCTTATTGGCGCGGCACTGGCTGTCGCGACAACGTCGACCCCGGTATTCTCGGGTCCGTTGGCCCAAGGAATCTTCAGCGGCTCATCACTGGGATACTTTGCCGGATTTTTGGCCACGTTCGCGCTCTATGGCGGTCTGCTCCTACTACACAGTTCCTGAGGCCGGCCTAACTTTGTGATCCAGGACTCTTAAGGGCGGGCCGTCACGGGCCCGCCCTTAACGTGCCCAATTTGCTGAGGCCCCGCAAAACTCTCGCCTGATTCCAGACCGAGTGAAAAAACTCACGATGTGGCAGCATGGGGCGGGGGAATAATCACGGTCGGATAATGCCCGTGTGTCACCACCCACTTTGGAAAACTGCCAAGAATTCCTTCGATCCAGTTCGGCCCGTGGTGCCGCCCGACAACCAGAAGCGATGCGGACCACCAGCAAGCAAAATCGAGAAACAAGGCCGCAGGACATGGTTGCTTCTGGCTCATTGAGAGTTCATGCCACTCGGCCGTCAACCCCTGTGCCGCTTGCACAGCCTGGTCGCGGACACGGTTGGCCGCGAGGTGCCATGAACTGGAGCT
>DAHWJO010000296.1:0-1876 GCA_027344105.1 Sulfobacillus sp. | reverse complement strand
CCTACCGATTGTCTGGTTCTGGCACCCCAGCCCGTTGCTCCCGGCGCCGTGATCCGCGCCCGGCCGGTCGGTGTACTGATGATGGAAGACGAGAAGGGCATCGATGCCAAGATCGTCGCCGTCCCGCACGACAAGGTCGCCGCCGGTTACTCCGCTATCCGCGATGTCAGCGATCTGCCCGAGCCCCTGCGCAACCAGATTCGCCATTTCTTCGAGCACTATAAGGATTTAGAGCCCGGCAAGTGGGTCAAACTCAAGGACTGGGCCAATGTGGCCGAAGCCCGCAAGATCATCGAAGCGGACGCCGCGCGCTACGCCTGAAGGCCTTGCCGCCTTGCGGCGAAGCAGGCAGACTGAGGGCGACTCGCTTAATGCAGGAGAGCCCCATGTCTGCAGCACCGCTGACGCCAAAGTCCCCCGAATCGACGGCCCTCAAGCCGTCTGCCTTTACCGGTCTGCAACCCGACGAGCCCCTCTGGAAAAGAGTTCCCAGTCGTGACGATGCCGGTCACCTCCTCTCTGATTTCCGTATGATTTTCCCCGGACTCCGCCAGAAAAGTGGCATTCACCAGCAATACACCCTGCGTATCATCAACGCCGTATTGCAGCATTACGGCTCCTGGGTGGTATTTGCCGATCTCAATATGCGTATTAATTTATTGTGGGTCAGTATCCGTCCGCGTCCTGGTTTAACGCTGGAGATCCCCGCAGCGATTAAAACGTTGGTGCCGGAGGCGTTGTTATTGGCACCTTATTGGCGGCGGTAATGGGCGGCAGTTATGGATGATTTACATATCCAGCGGACTGATAATACCGCGACCGCCTTTGTTCATGACGTGGGTATAAATCATGGTGGTATTTACGTCTTTATGCCCTAATAATTCCTGTTCTGTGCGAATATATTAGCCAGCCTGCGGCTTCTTTGCCATCCCGGCTGATAATTTCGCGGCGCTCGAACTCCATGTCTTTTACGCGCAGGCGTAATCCTTCCAGTAAACGCATGCCGGTGCCATACAACAAGCTGGCGACAAGCCACATCGTACCCGAGAGTTCATGCAGTAAGGCACGGGTTTCCGTTGGTGTCAGCACCACTGGCAGGTGCTGCGAAGGTTTCGCGCTAGTGATGTTATCCAGCCAGGGCAGATCGATGCCGAGAACCCGCTTGTATAGAAAGAGCAGCGCCGCCTTGGCCTGATTTTGGGTAGACGATGAGACGTTGCGTTCAATGGCGAGATGGCTCAGGAAGGCCTCCACCTCGGCGGCACCCATGTTTTTGGGGTGCCGTTTCTGATGAAAGGGCGGTTCGAAAAACTCCCCACTTCCAGTAAAATATAGGGAGCCGATTGGAAGGGAGAGCAACCATGGCAGGACTGGTAGGGCAAACAGGATTCTTCCCCGGAGACCGCCGGTTGCGGGAACTAGATTTGCTGGGCGACGGCCTGCCGCTGCTCCATCGGCTCATTCCCTGGGAGCGCTTCCGCCCGATTCTGGAGAGTGTGCCGAAGGCCAAGCCCAAAGGGCCGGGAGGGAGAAAGCCCTACGACCGTATGTTGCTCTTCAAGATGATGGTGTTACAGCAACTGCACAATCTCAGCGACGAACAAACCGAATACCAGGTTCGGGATCGCCTCAGTTTTCAGCGTTTCCTGGGGCTTGGGTTGGAGGAAGCCGTACCCGATCACACGACCTTGTGGCTATTCCGTGAATCACTGGCCCAGGCCAAACTGACGGAGCGACTGTTCACGGCCTTCCACGCTTTTCTGCGGGAAGCTGGCTACGCCGCACGGGCCGGGCAAATCATCGACGCGAGTTTTGTGACGGTTCCCCAGCAACGGATGCACCGGAAGGAGCGGGAACAAGTCAATCAGGGCGAAAC
>DAHWJO010000295.1:0-1881 GCA_027344105.1 Sulfobacillus sp. | reverse complement strand
GTCCGGGACCAGGAGCGCATCCGCTACCTGCAGGAACATATTGAGGCGGTGGCCTCGGCTATGAAACAAGGGGCTGACGTCCGCGGGTACTACGTCTGGTCGCTGATGGACAATTTTGAATGGGCTTTCGGCTATTCTAAGCGGTTTGGATTGATGTACGTGAATTACCAAACCCAGGAGCGCATTCCCAAGCAGAGCGCGCAGTGGTACCGGGAGTTCTTGAGGACACTGCCCCGGCCCTAAGAATTCTCTATCTGCGGGGCTTGGACGCCTGCGCCTCCCTCCATGCGGTGCGGAAGCCCTGCCAAAAGGCACGGTGCCGGGAAAGAACCTGACCCCGCAGAAATCCGGCCTTGATGACCCGTGAGCCGTACAAGCGGCTCACCCACAGGATCCGGCGGAAGCGGCACGGAAGGTTGAACAGCCCATACCGCCAGTCATTGAGAATCAGATCGCTCTCGACGTCGATGGTTTGGTCCCGCGTGCCGCCCTGCTCCGCGCCCAGGTGGTAAAGCCAGGCGGTATGGTTGAACCATACCGCCTGCTTGGCATGCGCCAGCCGGCATGACACATCCGTATCTTCGCGGAAGGCGGAGCCGGTGAAGCGCTCATCAATCCCGTGGACCTTTTCCAAAGCCTGTCGGCGAAAGGCCATATTGCAGCCGCGCACCGAGTCCGCAGGCCCGCTGAAGACGCTGCCGAAGCCGGGATTCCTGGCTCCCGCGTAGCCCATCCAGCCAATCCGGCGCGAGACCGTCCGGGGCTCGCACCCGGGCTCCAGCACCCTCCCGCCGGCGGCCATGACCTCGGGGTGGTCCCGGAAAAGTTGGACATGGTGGGCAATGAAGTCCGGGTCGGGAATCCGCACGTCGTCATCGACAAAAATCACGAGGTCGCGCCGCGAGGCACCGATGCCTTGATTTCGCGCCCGGGTCAGTCCCGGAGTGGCGGTCTGAATCCAGCGCACGGCGCCTTGGGCGGCCCAGCGTTCCAAGGCGTCTTGGGTGTCCCGGTCATGTGCGGGGGCCTGGTCGACGACGACCACCTCATAGTGGGGATACCGGAGCGCCAGAAGGTCGGTCAGGGTATCCCGGAGAGGCTGGTCCCGGTGGTAGGTGGCGACGACAATGGAGACCGGCACAGGCCTTGTTGGTCTCCCCTCCTGATTCTCGGCCACCCTCACACCACTCCCTGTCTTTTGTGCCGCTGCCGGAAGCAGGCGAGGTCGTGGCAGACCAGAAGCCTATTGGCGGCGGCCACAACACCCCCGCCGGCGGAGCAATGCCGGATGCCACGCGCCGTATTGATCCAGAAACGGCGCAGAAATCTGCCATGAGCTGCACTCCCCACCAGCGTGCATGGAACCCGCCCTGGCTGACGGTCCGGCGCGCCGTCCTCGATTACAGCGGATTCCGCCTTCTCATGGGACAAGGTGCTGGCGGGAGCAGAAAGTCACGTGCCTGGCCATTCATGGGAGATTCTAATAAAATACCGGAAGGACCTTCTTCCAGAGCGGCGCACAACGCGGACCGCTATCATGGAGGCGGGAAGGAAGCATGACTTCCCCGGCAGTGTCGGCGGACACGTCAAAATATCGCGGCCTCCCATCCATTATCCTCTAAAAGTCTACACATTATTAGTCCCCGGCGCAGGCGCTCCTTGTGAATCCGTTTCGTGTCCATTGCCCTCATCCTCCATACAGGCGAGGTAGCGGCTGAGCGCGCGGACAAAATCTTTTCGCTCGCCGGACCGCAGACGGCCTATGGCGCTGGCGGCCGCACTGTGACAAAAGAAGTCCAAGTGCGAGAGCCTGGACTCCGCCTCGCCGGTGAGCGCGATGACCACGCGGCGCCGGTCATGGGTGTCATTTTGCCGCTGGAT
>DAHWJO010000294.1:0-1950 GCA_027344105.1 Sulfobacillus sp. | reverse complement strand
ATTTTAGTGGACAATACCCCATTTGCGCTGACGGTGCCCTCCACCTTCATGGACTTTTACCAAACGACTGATGACTATACGGTCAGCTTCTGGACGGCCAGCATGGAACGGCTCGTCCGTCTGTTCGGACTGTTTGTGGGGCTGCTGCTCCCCCCGCTTTATGTCGCATTTGTCTCCGTGGACCCCAACTTGCTCCCCCTCAAACTGATTATGACTATAGCTGGCTCGCGCGAGGACATTCCCTTCCCGCCGCTGCTCGAGGTGCTGATCATGTGGGTCATCATTGAAGTGCTGAGAGAAGCGGCGATCCGCCTGCCCAAGGGACTCTCCACCACTTTGGGGACGGTCGGCGCCATTGTGGTGGGCACAGCGATTGTCAAGGCCGGCATTGTTGACAGCCTCATGATCATCATCATCACCCTCACAGCTCTGGGGCTCTTTACCTCTCCCGTCTATGAAATGGCGACGCCGTGGCGGATTCTCTTCTGGGTTCTGGTATTTGCGTCCTATGTCCTGGGCCTGTACGGCATTATCTTAGTCATCATCATGATCTTGACCCACCTCGCCACCCTGGAGAATTTTGGAGTGGCTTACCTGTCACCGTTCGGGCCGGCGCGCCTGCGGGATCTGAAGGACACCTGGCTGAAATTCCCGGAGTCCACCCTCACCAAAAGACCCAGTTACCTGCGTAGCGTACACCCCCGCCAGTGGGGCAAAAACATCACCCAGCCCATGAAAAGCCCCCAGCTCTACACCACGCAGCAGGAGAGACTGGACGATGACTAACCTGATGCGTCGGTCTTTCCAGGTTTTAGCTGTCATCGGTCTGCTGCTCAGTCTCTCTGGATGCTGGGGCAACCGTCCCGTAGACGAGAGGGACATGGTTTTCACGCTTGGCCTGGCCAATGGTTCCCCCAAGGCGCCGCTGAAGATGCTATTTCAGTTTCCCACACCGGCTGCCCTGATCGACTATTCAGCGCATAAGGGACTGTCTTCGAAAAACACGCCAGTAGCCAACGTCACCGGGTCCGGGCAAACGGTCGCCCAATGCTTTAATCAAGGGCAGGCACAGGTCGCACGCGACCTGTATCTGGGACAGATCCAACTGGTGGGGGTGGCCAGCGATTTAAAGCCTCAGGTCTTCAGCCAGGCTTTGCTGGCCCTCACCCGCATCGGCACGGTGGATATGACCCCGTTTGTGTTCGTGACGGGCCAGGATCTGGATACCGTCCTGCACGCTCAAACCATTCAGGCGCAGTTTCCCAACCTGTACTATTCGTCCCTATACAGTTGTACCCACTGTGCGACCGACAATCTGGGTGTAAGTATGTGGCAGTTTGCCGCCGAGGACCAGACCCCGGGGGTGGACCCCCACTTGCCCTACGTCAGCATTGACCCCGCCGCTCAAACCATCGTCACCGACCGTGTCGCCCTTTACCGCCACCTGCAGTTTGTCACGGTCCTCTCGCCGCAGCAGACGCAGGATTTTGGACTGCTGGAGGGACTAGCCAATAAAGTGAGCGTGTTCATTCCCCAGGGTCAGGTCAGCCTGCGCTCCATTCACGGCTCGGCCCATCTCCGGACAACTGTCGTGCACGGCACGGTTCAGGCGACATTTCTCCTCAATTTGACCAGCACTCTGGCTGGCACTGCGACCGTCACCCAAACTCCCGCCGGCAATGCCGCGATAGCCGCCAAAGCCTCCAAAGTTTTGGCCCAGAACTGTCTCCGCGTGCTGAAGTACACCCAAGCGAAAGATGTGGATCCCTGGGGCGTTGGGCGCATGCTCGACTGGCAACATCCGAACACGTTCTTGAAGTTTAGACACTGGCACCAGGAATACCCCAAGGTCGCCATGACGGTGCATATCAATCTGCATGTCTTCAAACTTGGCAATATCAAATAAAAGGAAGGAGGTCTCTATGAATAATGCCAGTAAGAGGCTGCCCC
>DAHWJO010000293.1:0-1952 GCA_027344105.1 Sulfobacillus sp. | reverse complement strand
ATGCTTGGGTGCGGGGCCGTGAAAATGTCTTTGAGCACAGATTCCGCCGGCTTTCCCCGCAAGGTGTAGCCGTTGTCCTTTGGACCGCCCTGCCAGTTTGGATTGGAGGGATTAGCCCACCAGAACCACATGATGCCCTTCACCCAGGGGCGTTGCCAGATGCTGTCAAAGGTGGCTTGGTACAGTTGTTGTTGGAGTGTCAGATTCACCGCTTTATTCGGGTACCATGAGCCTGGAGTGGCGGCTGCCCCGTTTTCGGAAGGATACCCGAGTTCTGTGATAAGGAAGGGCTTCTGGGAAAGGCCGGTGGATTGACGCCAAGACTGGATTTGGTTGGCTAGGCTGTTCCAGCTGGCCGTCAAGAAGCCTACCGTGGGATTGGGGGATTGACTCAGCGCGAAGTAGGCGTCAATTCCGACGTCGTCGATTTGCGCCCAAAAGGTGACCTGTTGGTAATTGGGATAGTCGGCCCCATACGTGATCGGACCATGATAGTACTTCCGGGCAATTTGAATGGCATGGACCCAATAGGGCTGATAGGCAGGGACCGTATCCATGGAGTCAAATTCGTCGCCAATGGAGAAGAGGTCGGCATGGTCCGCTTGAGCCAACTTGGCGTAGTGTGCGGTATAGGCATCAAAACTCTTAAACCAGGCAGAAACCGAGGCGGGATGGAACAGCGCCTGCCACCCGCTTCCTTGAAGAGAGTTGACGAATGGATTTAAGAAGACGCGCATGCCCTCATGGTGAGCCAACTGAATCAGCCGCGTGACACTGGCATCGGTGGGGGTTTTCTTGGAACTCGGAAAAATGGTGGTCGAAGCGTTCGTATTTTGGTACCAGGCTGTCTGGATAGCCAGCCAAGTCACACCGTCCTGGTGCAGGTGCGTGACGGCATTGGTTACGGCCGGAGAATTGAATACGTTCGGGGTGTAGCCTGCCTCCGTCATGCCTTTCATGCGTGCGGATAGGGGCGGAAGCGCAATGGAGCGTCCTGATTCCGGATTCGCGAACCAGCCGCATCCCGTGGAAACCATCAGCACGGTCAAGAGAAGGCAATTGCCCAAAGTCCGTGGCCGTTGCGCCATGTGCCACCCCTCCATATCCTCGGCATGGACCCAGTATGCCCGCTCTGGCTGCGGAACATGTTTTCCCCGTTAGGACAGGCTGGCTGCTCGGTGGCGCACCCAAGGCATCGTTTGCGGAAATGGCCGGCCAAGGCCCTCGCAGCCATCGGCGGGCTCCCTTTCGGGATGAGAGGCCGCAGCTAAGGTGAGCGAGGCCGGGCACCGCCAGCCGCGGTGGAGCGGATAGATTCTGGACACGTTGTTCTCCGTCTACTACGGGGTGGGCAGATAGCCTCCAAGCTGCCATTTGAAGTCGGCCGCGCTTTTCATCTCCGCCATACATATTCCGGCATTGTTGAATTCCAATTTGCGGTAGTGGCTAAGAGGCATTCCCAGCGTTCCGGCAATGAACAGCCGGATGGCGGTATTATGCGACACCACCATCACTGACTCGCCGTTGTCTTGGCTGTTCTCGACAAAGACGCTCTGGATCCGGGCCACGACGTCCCTTGCCGACTCTCCGGACCCTCCCGCCTTGACGTGGGCCGGGTCGTGAAGCCAAGCTTTCCATTGCTGAGCGAAATGGTGTTCGATTTCCTGCTGGGTTAATCCTTCCCAGTCCCCAAAATCTATCTCGCTCAACCGGGAATCTGTCTGCATTTCAATCCCCAAACGCTGGGTGATCCCTAAAGCGGTGTGCTGCGCCCGCTGCAGCGGAGAGACCAATGCGGCATTAAAACGCATGGTTGCCAGGGCGTCCCCCAGGCGGGCTGCCTGTAATTTGCCAACCGTGGTGAGAGGGAGATCCGTGCGGCCGCAATAGCGGTTGCCATGGCCATTCCATTCAGTTTCTCCATGACGGATAACATAGAACATCGTCATACA
>DAHWJO010000292.1:0-2028 GCA_027344105.1 Sulfobacillus sp. | reverse complement strand
CTCGTGCGCTTGAGGCGCCGCCATGCGAAAATTGCGGACATAGGCAGCTGATTTTTGTCACAATCAGAGGGATTTTGACATTGATAGATTTTGTGAGACTGTAATTTGGTTACTTTTGCCGATATAGTAAATTCGGGCCACAGGTCGGTGCAAGCAAACAGGCAGAGCTTCCCCTTGTATGATCGTGGCCAGGATGGGAGGACTCCTTCCCAGCGGGAGGATCCTGTGGCCATATTCGGCGGAATGAAAACGAACAGGGGGGCCTTTCATGATGCAGCCGGTCTTCTTAGACGGTCTGTGGATTGCCGCACAGCCGGTCGTGACGCTGTCAACGGGAGCCGTTATGGGCTATGAAGCTCTGATCCGGGGAGTTCCCGACTCACCTTGGGCATATCCGGCCACCTTGTTTCCCTGGGCAGATGCCCATGGCCAGACTGAGCGTTTGGAGCGTATCTGCCGGGATTTGGCGCTGGCATGGGGACGGGATCACTTGGCGGATGGCCAAACGCTTTTTGTCAATATCAATGGCGCCTACGCCGCGATGCCGATCAATCCTTTGGAGATAGAGTGCGTGCCTCAAAGAGTCGCCCTCGAAATTTCCGAACAGTATGACATCCTCGACAACACGGCCCTGTTGAATCAGCTGCAGGAGTGGCGCGCCCACGGCCACATCCTGGTCATCGATGACTACGGCACCGGCTATGCCGCGGCTGCGACGGTGCTGGCGATTCACCCCCAGATTATCAAATTGGACCGGCGGCTGGTGGCGGATATTGACCGCCGCACCGACCAGCAGTCCATCGTCTCCACAATCCGGGACTATACTTTAGATTTAGGCATCCAAATTATCGCCGAAGGCATTGAAACTCCGGAGGAACTGCAGGTGCTCCAGCAGATGGGCATAGACATGGGCCAGGGTTTTCTTTTGGGCCGCCCTCAGAATCTTCCTGTTTCCGGTCCCCTGGCGATTCATGGATTTCCCCGCCTTGCCCCCTTGATTGCTGCCCTCCCAGATTCCCTGGCGCGTTGGTATGCGCAGATGGTCTATGACACGGCTTTCCCCGCCTATCTGGTCACCAGAAGCCGAAAAATTGTGGCGTGGAATGCCGCGGCCGCAGAATTTACGGGATGGAGTCAGGAAATGATGGAACAAAGCCGGTGCTTTGACGGGCATCTCGCGCATGAAAGCGCCAGCGGCCAGCCGCTGTGTCTGGGAGCCTGCCCCCTCGTGTGGGCGATGGTTCACCGCAGCGGCAGCCGCGACACGGTGACACTGAAAACGGCGGGTGGCGAGAGGCGCCATGCCACCATTGTATCGGTGCCCATTTACGATCCCGTCCGCCAGCGGGTGTGGGGGGCGGTAGAGTATTTTTGGGAGACTGCCAGCGGCAGCCTTCCCTGGATTCAGACAGCGGCTGAGAAGGTGTAAGCGGAGGCACGCAAGGATCTCCCGCCAAGGGGCGACACACTCCTTTGAAGGGGGAGCACTTTCAGGCGGTACTCGCTCACGGTGCGGCGGCGACAGGCCGGGGCCTGTAAAGACTCCCGAGAGGATGCTTCACGAGAGAAAAACAGCGAGAAAAGTCCATGCGGCAGGCCTGCACAGCTGGTGGCTAGCAGGGCTATGTCCGGTAAAATGACCGAAACTTTGGTTTAAGTGGCTATATCTTGCGGCAAAAGCAGAACGTGGGAGAGGAATGCTCAGCGCCTGCGCCCGGGCGCGACCCGGGCAGTTTGCAGATTACAGCTCGTGTTCTGGAGAGGACAGCATGACGGTCCACACGTCTGTATCGAACCAGCGCAGGAGCACATGGCCCGCATTAGGGACGATCAGGCGCCTGGCGACCGGACCTTCCGCATTCATGATAACCATGACCGCCCCTTTGATGCAGTCGGCGTGCGTCGCCGCGACGGTCAGCGTATTGCGCTCCCGGGGACGCGCAAATGCCGCCAGAGTATTCAGCACCCGGTGCCCCACGGCTCTAATGCTCTCCCCGCCGGGAGGAGGATTGCGGTCGGGATCCTGCC
>DAHWJO010000291.1:0-2063 GCA_027344105.1 Sulfobacillus sp. | reverse complement strand
ATCCAGCGGCAAAATGACACCCATGACCGGCGCCGCGTGGTCATCGCGCTCACCGGCGAGGCGGAGTCCAGGCTCTCACGCTTGGACTTCTTTTGTCACAGTGCGGCCGCCTGCGCCATAGGCCGCCTGCGGTCCGGCGAGCGGAAAGATTTTGTCCGCGTGCTCAGCCGCTACCTCGCCTGTGTGGAGGATGAGGGCAATGGCCGTGAGACGGATTGACCGGGGGCCTACGCCGGGGACTAATAATGTGTAGACTATTAGCGGATACGGGATGGGAGACCGCGATCTTTTGACAGAACCCACATGGGATCACGAACAGTATATCAACATGGCCGCCGACACTGCCGGGGATGTCATGACTCCTTCCCGCCTCCATGATATCGGTTCGCGTTGTCGGTCCACAAAATTAGGGGAATTATGGTGGCGATCCCGTGAAGTACCGAGTGGTTATCCCTGTGTACCACGGCCGGCCGTTTATTGAGCGGGCGCTCGCCGGCGTCTTTTCCCAGGAGGGCGCGGAAGCCCTAGAAGTCGTCGTGATCGAAGACGGCACTCCCCACTGTGGAAGACCTGGTGTCTCCCTACCCTGCAATCTATGTGCGCCTGCCCGTCAACCAGGGTGTTTTCCGTGCCCGCTGGCAGGGACTGCAACACCTGACACCGTCCGTAGATTTCTGTGCCTTTCTGGATCAGGATGACGTGTGGCACCCGGTATTCCTCCAGCGGATGGGGCGCCTTCACGCACAAGACTCGGCGTGCGGCTTTGCCGCCTGCAACATGCGCGTGGTCACCGGCAACGCCAGCCATCCTCTGCATTCCAGCCGGCACCCCAGCCTGACATTGACCGATCTCAAGGTGGCGGACCAGCTGGTGTCCCCCAGCCAGATGCTGATGCGCACCGCAGCCCTGCGCGCCCCGGGCATCCTTCCAGACCTACCGTATCCGGGTGCGGACGACTGGTGGCTGTGGCTGGCCCTGCTGGTGGCGGGCTACACCGCCACCTATACTCCGGCCATCCTGGCCGACTATTATGACCATGCCGGAGGGGCGCACCATGATTGGCAGGCGATGCGGGCGAGTGAGGAGTACGTCGTGTCTCACTGGTTCTCCCGCTGGCACTTTTCGCGGTGGGACGAGCGGCTGTATGCCGGGCGCATAGGCTGGGATGCTCTGGCCACCGGTGTGCGTCGCCGCCAGTGGTCTCTGGTCTGCCAAGGTCTCGGCTGGGTGCTGAAAGATCCCCGGGCGGTCTGTGTGGACGGCCGCTTCCGGCGGCGGCACAAAAGACAGGGAGTGGTGTGAAGGTGGCCGAGAACCATGAGGGGAGACCAACAATGCCCGTGCAGGTCTCCGTTGTCGTCGCCACCTACCACCGGAACCAGCCGCTCCGGGGCTGACCCGGGCGCGAAATCAAGGACTCGGTGCGCGGGTGCAATATGGCCTTCGCCGAATGGCTTTGGAACGGGTTCACGGGTTTGATGAGCGCTTCACCGGCTCCGCCTTCCGCGAAGATACGGATGTGTCATGCCGGCTGGCGCATACCGCCTGGCTTTACCACCTGGGCGCGGAGCAGGGCGGCACACGGGACCAAACCATCGACGTCGAGAGCGATCTGATTCTCAATGACTGGCGATATGCGCTGTTCAACCTTCCGTGCCGCTTCCGCCGGATCCTGTGGGTGAGCCGCCTGTATGGCTCACGGGTCATCACGGCCGGATTTCTGCGGGGTCAGGTTCTTTCCCGGCACCGTGCCTTTTGGCAGGGCTTCCGCACCACATGGAAGGAGGCCCATGCCTCCAAGCCCCGCAGATAGAGAATTCTTAGGGCTGGGGCAGTGCCCTCAGGAACTCCCGGTACCACTGCGCGCTCTGCTTGGGAATGCGCTCCTGGGTTTGGTAATTCACATACATCAACCCAAACCGCTTAGAATAGCCGAAAGCCCATTCAAAATTGTCCATCAGCGACCAGACGTAGTACCCGCGGACATCAGCCCCTTGTTTCATAGCCGAGGCCACCGCCTCAATATGTTCCTGCAGGTAGCGGATGCGCTCCTGGTCCCGGAC
>DAHWJO010000290.1:0-2107 GCA_027344105.1 Sulfobacillus sp. | reverse complement strand
TCCTCCGGCCACGGCAGCTGGAGCCTTGCCCCAGGCTCCAAGCTGGCGTGGATAAACGTAATAGGCGTCCACGTAGCCCCCGCCCCTTTATGTTCGCCTAATGAGCCAGCAATGAGACGAAGGACAGTGTCGCCACGTTCAGATACCACAATGGGAATGTGTTCCGATTCGAGACTCTGGTAGCGGGGCGGAGTCCACTTCAGCCGCTGGGGTAAATTGACCCAAAGTTGTATGCCATGAAACAAGCCGCCTTTTTCCACAAACTTTTCCGGAGGCATTTCGTCGTGGAGAATGCCAGCCCCCGCCGTCATCCACTGCGTGGACCCATCTGTGATGAGCCCCCCGCCACCCTGGGAATCATGATGGGCCATTGCCCCATCGATGATGTACGTCACCGTTTCGAATCCCCGGTGCGGGTGCCATGGAGCCCCCTTGGCTTCCCCGGGCGCATAGTCAACCGCTCCCAAATGATCCAGCAACAGAAATGGGTCGGCCTGCCGAAATCCTATCGTTTGGGATGGCCAGGGACGGCGGACAGGAAATCCTGCCCCTTCGAGTAGAGAGGGAGCCGTCGACACCAATTCGACGGAGCGGTCTCTAACATTTTCCCGGGGTTCCCTGATGCGGGGTAAATCAGTCCATATTTCTGGGGTGACAGCAGGCATGTGTAAATTCCTCCTTCTTCCGGTGTCGCATCGTGCCGCAATCCTCACGGTATCCGACCGCACCCGCTATCGTATCTTTGATGAAAATGGTTGAGAAAATTTTCCACTTGCCAATGTACCAAAGCCTTAAGGACTAGGTTTGCCCCGAAGACCCTTTGCTAACCAACACCAACATTCCTACTTCTATTTATATATGCTCTCTTACTTCCTTTTTGTCAACTGCTTACTTATAATAAGTTGATAGCTAGAGGAGGCCCTTATGGAAAACAGTGAGTTGTGTCCAAAATTTGAAGCAGCCGTCTCCTTGCTGAGCAAGCGGTGGGTCGGCCTTATCTGGGAAGTGCTGCTGGCGGGTCCTTGCCGGTTCTCACAAATTCAGACCCGGGTCCCGGCGATGAGCGACCGCATGCTGGCATTGCGGTTGAAGGAGATGGAACGCGCCGGCATTGTGTCTCGCAGCGTCATGGCTACCGCGCCCGTGCAGGTGGTGTATCAGCTCACGCCCAAGGGCCAGGATTTTGAGACGGTCCTCACCGCCATCCACCGCTGGGCCGACCAGTGGCCCCTTCTCACGGCCCCTGAAGGGACCGATCCGTGCCCATTCACTCCCGACTCCAAGACCACGAATGACAGCATTTAAGGCAATACGGGCCTATCCTATTGCTGACGGGTTGTGTATGGCTAGACGGCAATAACTTTTCCGCCTTGTGGTATAAGTCTGATCCGTTGTCGAAATTCCGCGGTATAATTTGGACATTTGTTCCACATTCTGGAATCGCCTGGGTCGGCACCGCTTTGAACTCAGAAAAGAATCGGGCATTGGCTGCAATGGTGTCAGGAGACAGGCCAAGGTCATTATGTTAATCGCTTTTGGACCGAACAAGGCCCATTCTGTCAAGTGCGCCTTGTGGGAAGAAGTTTCGATTCGCGTTCCGGCCAGTTTCTTGAGGGTGGGTAGAGTGTAGCCCGTCCGCGCACGGTCTGGGCAAGGCGGACCCTTACGGGCGGCCGTCGGCCAGCCTTGCTCAGACCCACGCGACGGGCGTCAGGAATTTTTGCCCCCCAGGAGATATGGAGAGTCCCGTACCGGGGAACAGTCTATTGTCACGATCCGGTGAGCGATGTCACACGCACCATGAGCAACGGCGGATTCGAAAAGGATCGCCAGACCTTAAAGAAACGGTGTCCGGCGCAGACGGCCGGGACACCCTGCGCGGAGCAGGCGCAATGTCCCGTGGTCTCGGGCCTGCGGATCCCGTTGAACACAGATCGGCGGGTCTTTACACCGGTGGATCGCGCGAGCTATCAATGGGAACGCGAGTACAAACATCGCACGGCCGTCGAACGCGTGAACAGTCGGCTCGACGTGTCCTTTGGCTTTGAACTTCACACCATTCGCGGGTTCAAGAAGATGCCAAGGCGCAGTGGATTAGCGCTCATCG
>DAHWJO010000028.1:0-27002 GCA_027344105.1 Sulfobacillus sp. | reverse complement strand
TTTCGTCGGCACCCGCAGCTATAGCCTCTATCTCATCCACTGGATTGTTCTTGACCTGGTGACCCGGCTGCCATGGGCTGACCCGCATGATCTTTCGGCCTTCTGGCTGCGCTTGGGAGCGGCTTTGACCATTAGCCTGGTGCTCAGCGACCTCAGCTACCGCTACATCGAAAAACCTGGCATCCGTCTCGGCAAAGCGGTGATATCACGCAGCAGCTGGGGGGCGCTGCCCAAGGAACCCCAGCCAGCAGAGCTGCCAAGGCGGTCCTATTCGAGTTAGGCGGCAAGCCTTCTTCCCTGTCCCGTCCCAAAATACCTGGGAATCATGATACACTGTTCAGCAAAAAGCATAGGTCGTAAAGGAGTGCAGAATCAATGTACCGGATTGCGATGAGTGATGAACGCTTGGCGCGTTATGCGGGAGAGGAGGCAGCCGCTGGCGGCCGCCAATATGCCCGAGAAAACCGGGTATTCAACCTGAGTCTGCTATGGCCAGAACTGGCGGCTGAGGTGGAAGGCCCCGGTCGCGAGCCATTCCGTGTTGTGGTGACCTTGGCCGAGCAAAATGCCGTGTGGGTGCCGCAGAAGGCCGAATGCTCTTGCCCGTCTCCTGACATGTGGTGCAAGCATGCGGTGGCCGTGGTGCTCACGGCCCGGGACGACCCGGAGCAGATTCTCCAGCGCCAGCCCCTCATCACTACGATTAGGCAGATGACTCTGGCTCAAGCGCAGGACTTTCTGGTGAGCTTGGCCGCTGTGCCTGCCGTGCGCGAGCAGATGGAGCGTATGGTGCCGCCCCAACCCCGGAAATATTCAGACGTTGCTGCTGTCCGGGACTTGAAGGAAGCAGTCTCCCAGGCTAGAGACTCGCTGCGGGACCTCATCAACCCTGTATATCATGATGGAATCGATTTGCCTGGGGCTCTGCGCCCTGTGCTGGAGTCCGCTGAGGAACTGTTGGAGGACGGGAAGGCGGGACAAGCGGCCGCTCAGCTGCTGGCCCTGACCGGGGCGTATTTGGACGTGTGGACCATCATGGATGACTCAGATGGAGACGCCAGCGGTTTTGTCGATGAGATCTCTCCGGCGCTGGCTGAGGCCATTTTACTGGCGGAACTCACAGAAACTGAGCGCGGGGAATTTGCGCCCCAATTGCGGAAATGGGCCAAGGAAGCCCAGGACTATGGAGTGGAGACGCTGCAAGCCGCGTGGCAGGCTGCGGAACGGGGGCCGGAGGCGGCCCGTGCGCTGGCGTCCTTACAGGAGCCTCTGGACGAGGCCGGCCAGGTGTTGGCTTTGGCGTGGCTGGCCGTGCTGGATAAACGAGAGCAGCACCATGAATTTTTGGCTTTTGCAGAAAGTCTTCAGAAGTATGGGTTGTACGCAGCTCAGTTGGCGAAAATGGGGCGGGTGGCTGAAGCGGTGGAATATGCCCGGACTCATATAAACGATTCGGCAGGGGCTGTGGCGGCCCTGCAGTCTCTGTGGGACTATGGCGCCCATCAAGAAGCGGTGCAGCTAGGACTGGAACTGGCCCGCCGCCTGCCCACGGAGACTCAGTCTATTGCGTCCGTGGTGGCAGGGTATGCTGATCTCAGAGGGGACGAGGAGAGTGCGCTGGCGGCCTACTTGTTGGCCTTTCAGCACTTTCCCGCAGTGGAGCATTATGAGCGCATCAAGGACCTCGCCGGCGACCAGTGGCCCGAGCTGTCAGAGCGCCTATGGCAGCGTCTGCGGCAGCGGAACAGCAGCTATGCAGCCCTGCGCATCTTTCTACAGGAGCGCATGACGGCGGATATCATTGCATCATGCGAGGGTCAGGAGGCCTGGATGGACTCCGGACTGTTAGAAGAAGCAGCCGAGACGGTGCTCTCCGAGGAGCCCGAGTGGGTGATAAGAATGCTGTCGCGCCAAGCGGAAGCCATTATCGAGGCGAAGCAGTCGACGCGGTACCGCCGCGCTGCCCGCTTTCTGGCTCTGGTCAAGAAGGCGTACCTGGCCAAAGGGGACGCCGAGGGCTGGGCGGCGTATAAGGCGGCCATTACCGCAGCCCATCAGCGCAAATATGCGCTGATGCCCCTGATTGCGGCTTTGTGAAGTCCGGCAGCTCCTGTCCAAATGTTTTGCGCGGGCGAACACAATGCCCGCGCATTCTCTTTCTTAGGCCGTGGCCAACAGGGAGTCAAGCGGTTTAGTCCGAAGGGATAGATATCTTTAAACGTTTTTTCCTAATATGATTGGAACGGAACGGCCAGAGATTAGGCATAGGGAGAACTACATAAACATATAAGGGCCAAGGTCGCGCGCAAAGGTCTCGAAACTGGAGGCGTTCCCCTCAATCGCTTCGTGCCCGACTCGCAATCAAGAGCCATCTAGTAGCCTCAACACGCCAAGGAACGGAGCCAAGACCATCAGATGCCCCTGACTGTCCCGGTAGGGGCTCTGAAGGCTTTCAAAAGGGCAAGTGCTCCAAGTGATAGGGAGTGGCAACCACAAATTACTTATGCAGCAGACCCTTAAAGCCCCTGATCTTGCGTTTGCAATTGCGCTAGCGATTCACTCATCACATACGCGCCACTGGTCTGCTGAGGAAAGTTGCTGGCTTGACTTGCGGGCAAATAATAGACAGCTGCTTGATGTGTGTCCATCCACTGGAACCAGCTAGTGAGGTTGGCGAGACTTTGCGTGGCATTATTCGCTGCGGCTGGCGGGGTAAACAGCACGGGCTGATTGCCGGTCGCTTGCGATACCACGAATATCATGCCCTGTGCGGTAATGGTGCCGAATTGGATCTCCCACCACTCTTGATAGGATTCGCCCGGCACCGGCGCATAAATCGGCTCAGCGAGAGATGTCCAGTTCGTCGGCGATGGCGTCGGAGCAGGAATTGGCGTTGGTGCAGGACTGGGAATCCCTACCATATTACCAATGCTATAAGGTAAATAGTTGACCGTC
This sequence comes from Sulfobacillus sp., assembly GCA_027344105.1. GTDB lineage: Bacteria > Bacillota > Sulfobacillia > Sulfobacillales > Sulfobacillaceae > Sulfobacillus. The sequence goes on along the minus strand of DAHWJO010000028.1, from coordinate 24,047 downwards.
ACAATCTGATCCCATTGCAAACCCAATTGATTAAAAGCTGCTGAGGATGGAATCCAATGCAAGGTATTGTTTTGAATAAGGTAGACTTTGTTATGCCCATTGAGACGGACCATTGTAATCGGCGCGACAACAGGACCAGGCAGGATGTCCACATGCACCAGCCGCCCCCAATTTTCGCCCATGGCCTGAAAGAGCGGGCCGGACGTAATCCATTGCAACTGCCCTGCTCCATTCATGATGTACACGCGCTTGTGGCCCCACTGCTGAAATAAAAGTCCATTCACGCTCTGGGCCTGTGCTATCGCCGGGACTCCCATGAGCACTAAACTGCTGGCGGCCAGAGAGACGGCAAATTTCTTGATCGGCATTGGTTGTTTTCCTCCCAGTATCTATGATTATTTTCTGGATTATCGCTATGGCGCTTTATTCAGTTCGGCAAATCATGCGATCATGCCGACAGCCAATTGCGCCAGCTATTGCGCATACCATTCACGGGATGACGTGTCGGCGGATGGCCGGAGCCGGTGGTAGGGCAAAATGGCTGGACCCCTTCGTTGCGCGCAACCCATTAAGGTGCATTGTCCACGACCGCCGCTACTTTCGGCGCTAAAGTTAAATGTATAATATTACCAGTACGAATTAATGTTACGAATTCGTTTTCATAGAGTCAATAGCTTTTCCGATCTGCCAATTATTTTTCTATTGCCGGTCCGCCTGAATAATCCCATCCATGCACTACGATCTCTTGTATAAGGGATCTATATGCTCGCAGAACTGGCAATGGAAATAAATCGATACCACCGGGAACTGATCTCTCGCGCACTTCCACACATCGTAGACCGTAGAGAGTTTTCGAAACCATGTTGGCTGGGGCGTGTTCCGGGTATCCGAGAACTAGCCATATCGCGGAACCGGATGCCCCCATCCCTCTGCAGCCGAAGCGGTGAGGATCATTTCTGTTCGGGATTTGTGGCTGATTTCTTGGGGGTAGGCCAATGACGCTGGCTCACTCTCCTAAACTCTCATAATATGAAGTTTATTTGGCAGTGGTGTATGCTCTGCGGTCAAGGCCACCACAGTCCGTTTTGCGCTGTGCCGGCACATTATCCGGTCCAGGGCGGGGGGCACCGCTTTTGTGGGGGCACGCACGAAGCGAATCTATTGGCACCCAAAATCCGTTTGCTACAATATTCTTTGCGCTACCTCGGTGGCGTGCTCCAGCGCCGTACGCAAGTGCCGGTAATAGCTGGCGCGGCTCCAGGCAAATTTTTCGATAGCAGCCGCGGGCTCGGTGTGACGCTGCCCGTAAACCCAGTCCAGCAACTCGGCGTCGGTCTCCGTCATGGGCAGGATGAAAGGCGGCTGCAGCATATCGCGCAGCACCTGCCTCCAGATGTTTCCGTTCTCGGCAGAGAACGGGCTGGTCTCTGACAGGCTGAAGGAGACGTCATACAGGTGCTCATAGGCCTCTTTGACCTCGGCTGCGGTAATGTCGGATTGTCTGGGAAGGGCCTCCCTTGAAAGTCCTGCCAGCACCGGGAGAATCCACTTGATAAAGGGGGTATGGCGCAGATCGAGCTCATATAAGGTGGATCCTGCATCCGCTTCCGCCGGTGAGAAAGGGTGGGGACGGTAGCCAAAGCTCTGCAGAAAGGCTTGAAGGCCATGCGTCCGGGCCATCACAAGGTTGCGGTTGCCGGGCATGAGCCCAAACGCGTCGCGGGACACCATTCCCATAAGTTCTCTCCGGGTATAGTCCTCCTGAGAAGGGTCAATGCAAACGGTGAGGTGATAGGTGGTGTCGGGCTCCTTGAGAGAACGGGGGGACATCTCCAGGGCCTTCAGCAGCTTGTCAGTAAAAGGGGCATGGTACTTCGCCATCAGGCCGACACTGGCCTCAGTGAGCCAGACGGAGGCCATAAAGGCCACTGGGCGCCCGCTCTCCTGACGGCGCAGCACCCGGACCAGTTCCGGGAAGAGGGTCATGACCTCATTTAGGAAGAGGGAGGCCTCAGTGGGGCTGACGGGGAAGCTCTCTCTCTGCCAGGAGCCGGCCATGGCCAGCAGCAGATCGCGGTCCTCTGGGCGGAATGGGCCCACTTCCAGCTGGTCGGGAACAGCCTGCAAGTCTGCATAGCGGGTGCTGACTCCAAGCACATCGCGGAACAGCCAGAAAAACTGCTGGGACATGAAATGTTCTCGGGATTGGGGGCTCGAGCGGCTGAGGCGCAAAAGCTCGCGGAAGACGCGGCCTCTAAGCTGGGCGAAGTAGTCGGGCCGCTCGGTGCGCAGGTGCTCATACCAGAAATGGCGCACGAGGTCGTGCAAGGCCAACCCTTCCGGGGTGCGCCGCACAAAGGCCAGACGCCCCAAGGCATGATATTCGGCCGTGCTGACGGGCCTGTCCAAAATGGTTTGCAGAAAATCCCACTGGGCGACCAGCACCAGCGCCAGCACGTCGGCGGCCGGGCGCGAGGGCGAGTCGGCTGCGGGCTCATCCCACAATGCGGGCAGCCTCTCGGCCGCTTTAACACCCGGGGCTTCCAGAGACAGTGCGAGGGTTAGAGGCAGACCTCTGGTCTCTTGGTACAGAGATTCAGCGGCGGCGGGCATGGGACCGGCCTCATTTTGCCACTGCCGGACTTCCGATAGAGTAAAAGGGTGCAGGGAAAAATCCAGTGTTCGGCGCTGCCAGCCGGGGTCCACACGCCAGCGCGGCACCACGCTGTGCCGCGACCCTGCGACCACCATCAGGTTTTGCGACGGGAACATGGGCAGCAGCACTTCCCGCAGCCAGGGTTCGATCCCGTAGGCATCATCAAAGTTGTCCACGGCAAGCAGCGCGTGCTGGCGCTCGAGGCGCTGGGCAAACTCCGGCCCGTGAAAAGGTGCGGGCAGCGCGGCCAAGAAGGCCTGAGGAGTCGGCTCCAGCGCGCGCGCATCGAGCCAGGCTGTCAACGCGCCGGATTCTTGCGCCATCTGCAGGAACTTCAGGAGCAGGGTCGATTTGCCAATGCCGGCAATCCCGCTCACCCCGGCAATCAAGGTCGGGGCTGGGTCGGTATTGAGCCAGAGCTGAACGGTGTCACACTCTTTTTGGCGTCCGATGAAGAGGCGGTCTTTTTGCCACAGCACGGCTTGGTGCATACGATTCACGCGGCTTTCGTCCTTTCCCAAGGATTTCCGCCATCTGGTGCCCTAATTCCCGAGGAATCTGCGCGTGGGGGCATCCTTGTTGCTGGTCATGAGGAAAACTTCGATCCTGTTTGGCTTGACTGAAATAATATGCCACCAGAAGTGAATCGTTTTTAGTATAGCATTGATTGCCAACCAGAAATGGATATCGGATGCGGATGTCTTCGCAACCGTTTGCGGGACATGACCTCACTGCTGGTTAAAGGGGACGCGTGCGGTGAGTCAGTATTGCTTGGCAACAGGCCGGTAACCTCCGTCTGACCTCAGGCGTTGTCATTGCCGAGACAAGATCCATGGGGGCAATGCGGTGAACAATGGTGGGGAAAGGCGACGGACGCTGGGACTGATGTTTATCACGGTGGCGGGACTGGCGACTCTTGCGGGATGCGGCGTGTCTGCCCGTCATCCAGAGTCCGCCCATCCTCTGCCCGCGGCAAGTCTTCGGTATATGCATATGATTTCCACAACGTCAGGGTGGGCCGCTACGGCGCACAGGGTTTTGCGGACCATGGATGGGGGGCGGACTTGGCTGCATGTCACGCCGGTTGCGTCTCCTCACAAATATCCCCACCTGTGGCCCGTGTGGGTTAACCGGAGCACCGCATTTGTGGTCGTAGATCGTCCCCATTCTGCGGCGTTGATGCGCACGACGAATGGCGGCAAGAGTTGGCAGATGACGGGCTCATTTCCTGTGCGTCTGACCCGGTCCTTGTATGGGCTGCCTGAATTCCTCTCCGCCCAGGTGGGATGGTTTGTCCCCAAGAGCATAGGGGCGGCGGGAACGACTCTCATTCAACTTGACCGCACGACCGACGGTGGCGGGCATTGGTCTCCGGTTTTTTCCGACATCACTCAAAATCTTGGAGGCGGTGCCGGGGATGTCAGTGCTATTACGTTTGTCAGTCCCGAGCACGGATGGATGACGGGATCGGCGTCTGCAACCGGGCAGGTTTATTTCGAGGAGACGGAGAATGGCGGCGGGAGCTGGTTGCATCAGGCACTGCCTGTGCCAGCCTCTCTTTCCCAAACGCAGTGGAATCAGAACTTAATTCTCACCGGAGCCCCGCAATTCTTCGGCAGCAGCCACGAGGATGGAGTTCTGCCGGTGGATATCGGGGATCTTTTGTGGATTTATCACACCACAGACGGTGGGACACGGTGGAGGCCTGTGCCATTCTCCGCGCACCCTCCTCCCGGCACGGCCCAGTCGGCCATAGACTTCATCACTCCTGGCATGGGGTGGGTCTGGACCTCGCAATACTCGGCAGCCGGAATGCGCCAGTGGCTTTGGCAAACAAGAAACGGCGGCCAGACATGGCGGATATTGAATACAGGAACGGGGTCAGGAACCATGGAAGAAATGGACTTTGTATCCCGGAACACTGGGTGGGCGCTAATGCAAAAGCCTCATGTCCACGGAGCTCGGTGGAGTCTGTGGAAGACGGTAGACGGCGGACAGCGCTGGTCGCAGGAGGTTCCCCAACTCGAGAGATCCGCCGTAATTTCCCGGTGAAGGTCTTCGTAAAGACCGGTGGCCCGTGTGCGCCCCCGTCCCGGGTGACGGCAAATTTCTGGGAAAGTTGCGCAAAGGGTGGGGAGCGGACGGCGATTTTCTTTGATAAGGTGTATTGATTTAATGTGGCCATGGCGCTGGCCCATTTACAGCAGGCGGTGATGTTTACAAGACGGGTGGCCAACGATCCCACAGGGCAGTTAGCCATCGATGTTTTGCGCGGGGCAGGCGTTGATATCTCCAGGATAGCAGTGGATCCTCCAGCGCAAACGGGGTGGTCCATCAAAGAATTTTACGGGCTGTCGGATGAACCGCGCGTTTACTACTATCGCCGACACAGTGCAGCCCGGGATTGGATGCCGCCGGATCTGGACGGGTTGCCGGCCGGGAAGGCGGTGGGGCGGGCGCATACGGGCGGCATTACGTTGATGTTGGATGCGGCGTTGAGTCAGCCTGTCCAAGAGTTTGTCATGCAATGGGCGCCGTGACATTCCCGTATCCTTGCACATCAGTTACCGCCATGCGTTAGGCCGGCCCGACGAATGGCGGCAGGCCATCCGGGCGACTGGGAAGGCTATCCCTGTTATGATGAACTGCAAGCGGTGTTGCACAACCAGTGCCGAGACCGGTAGCGAATCAACCGAAGCGTCCATGCCGCCAACCTGCGGATGTCGTCCGGGAAAGTTTCTTGCTTGCAAGTCGGAAGCCTGTCGGTGGCATGGCTGGTCGCCACCGGCATCACGGTAGCATTTGATCTGGGGTGTGAACGGCTAGTTGCCCCACAAAAAGTGTTGCGGTTGCCCCAGACGGTGCCGTAGACATTCTGCGACTTCAGTGCATGCGGCCTCTTCGCGTCGGCCTTGAGCACAATCAGAAAATCCCACCACTGTCCGCAAGAATCGGAATAAAGGCCCATTGGGGTAGAGTCCATCGGCCACGATGGCGAGTTTCAGGCGGCGCGCCCATGGGAAAACCCGACGTACGCAATTTTAGAGAGTTTCTTCCTAACCCGACGTCATTGGCAAATGCCAGTCGCCTCGTAAAGAGGTTTAAAATCCAGAGCGGCAGAGCCAGATTATAAAGGTTCTGCCGCTCTCGGTGTCTAAACTTCAAGACGGCGCATGCTGCTGGCGCAGCCGGTACTTTAAAACTTTGCCGGACGCATTGCGCGGGATCGGCCCAATCACCAACTTGCGAGGAATTTTGTAATCGGCGATCAGAGGACGGCAATACTCCCGCAACGTCTCAAGCGTGAGAACGGTGTCTGGGCGCAAGGCCACCATGGCGACCACCGTCTCGCCGTAATCCGGATGCGGCACGCCGATGACGGCACAATCCAACACCGCAGGGTGCGTTATCAGGACATTTTCCACTTCCACCGAGTAGACGTTCATGCCGCCGGTAATAATCATATCTTTTTTGCGATCCACTAAAGTAATAAGGCCCTGGGCATCCACAGTGGCTAGGTCTCCGGTCATGAGCCAACCGTCATGCATGGTCTGCTGGGTCTCCTCCGGCTTGTTCCAATATCCTTTCATCAATGTCTCGCCGCGAAGCCACAATTCCCCTACGACTCCCGGTGCCACATCCTGGTAGTGGCCGTCAACCACGCGGGCCTCGGTATTGATAATGGGACGGCCGGCCGCACCAGGGTTCTGGCGGAGTTCTTCTCCCCCCAAAAAGACGCCGCCTGGGCCCATTTCCGTAAGACCTGCCAAGTTGTACAGCACCAACTGTGGCAGCCGCGTTGCCAGTTGGGTTACCACGGATGGGGCCATCGGGGCAGCGCCGAACATTCCAATTTTCCATGCTGATAGGTCCAGTTGGTCCAGGCTGGGGTCGCGCAGCATGAATTGGTACATGGTGGGCACACCAAAGAACGCCGTGATGTGTTCGTCCGCCAGCGTCTTTAGGACGGTGGCAGGATGAAATTCGCGCAGCACTACATGTGTGGCGGATAGATAGGTGCCTCCCATCAAGAATAAGTCCAACTCGGCTGAATGATAAAGCGGCGCCACGTGCAACAATCGTTCGCCCTCTCGAAGCCCTACGCCGGATACGACGTTCAAACCGGTCCAAATAACGCGGTGATGATCCATCAGCACGCCCTTGGGCTGGCCTGTAGTGCCCGAGGTGTAAAGAATCTGCGCGTCATCATTCTCTTGGACGACGATTGGGAGAGGGTCTTCGCTTTCTTTTTGGGAGAGCGTCTCCACGTCAGCCCATGGTTCGCAAGCGGCTAGAGCCATACCTTCGATGGGGTGGGATTTTAACGACGCGCCCACCACTGGAGCCAATTCAGGGTCAAACAAAATCACACGAGCGCCGCTGTCTTCCAGTTGATAGGATAATTCGGGCGGGGCAAGCCGTATATTAATGGGTACGACGACCGCGCCGAGTTTCAAGATGGCGTAATAGGCTATCACAAAAGCAGCGCTATTGGGTGACATCAGCGCCACTCGGTCGCCATGCGACACTCCCCGGGCGGCTAAGACTCGAGCGGTTTGGTTGACCTTTTTATCCAATTGGCTATAAGTATATCGGCTCGTTTGATAGATCAGAGCTTCTCGGTCTGGTGCGCGCCGTGCATTGCGCTCTAGAATCGCTCCGATGGTTGCCATGATGCCACCTCCATTACTTGCGTCAGACTTGAATCCTGCTGCCTACCGTCTAGTTATGGTAGTGATCCCGCAGGGCGCGTTTCATAAGCGAGATTCCGCATGTCAGGATACGAAAAATTGACGATTTGCGCTTAAGGGTTCTTTACTGGGCGAATCCCATTGAAACCTGTTGAATGGCGATCTGCAGCATTTCCAGAATGCTCCAGACGTGTGGCTTCAAATGGGTCCATTCATACCAGACCACCGCCTCCTCTTCCGGGCGTTCGAGCCACAACGCGCGACGTGCGCAGGGCATCCAAAATAACGGGCTCAGAAGACCGTGCGATTTTTCGGTGATCCGGTAATTCTCACGGCGGTTGGTGACCGCCGTGGCCCTGATTTATTTCCGGTTCTGATGTCTGTTTAGAAAAAATATTCTGCACAGATGAACATCGGGATCCTCTGGCGAACGATTCAGTGTGTTCAGGACAGTATAAGGATTCCGATGACTCGACTTCAGTCTATCACTTCGTTTTTCCAAACGCATAGGCGTCTACGAAAATCCCAACGCACGACAGGGGTCGCGTTAGTCTGGGCGGTGATCCAGTTCCCGCTCTTAGGCTCCGCCATCACCGGTCGCCATCTGGCGATGGCGGATGAGGTCACCACGACGGCCAAGCAGGCTATCAAACGGGTCGACCGCTCTTTGGGCAATCTGCGGATTGATATCGTGAGAGCCCCAGGGCGATTTGACAGTGTAGCTGCTCGGCGACGCGCCGGAGGCCTGACTGACGCTCGACTGGACCGACCCACAAGATGGCGTGCATCAAATTCTGTCCTTAAATTGGCGGGCGCATGGCTGTGCGATTCCTTTAGGCTGGGTCACGGCGCGGAAAGACTGCTGAAAGGATCGGATGCGGGCGATTGAATGGGATCTGTGTCAGCGCCTGGCGCCATGCATCCCCCCACAGGCCATCCCATTGTGTTGGGCGACCGAGGTTTTGCAGTGGTCCAGCTCTTCCGGACCTTGGATGCCTGAGGACGGAATTGGGTGATTCGCGCCAAAGAATCCGTCTGGCTATGCCCTCGAGCGTCCGGTGTCGAAGGAGTTGTTCGCCGTGCGCGACGGGCATCGTTACGGGACAGATGCCTGCCCGTGCCGTGTCACCGTGTACGAGGAACCGGGCTATCCCGATCCATGGGATCTCGTGGTGTCGGTGGGGTTGAACAATTGGGAGCCGTGACGCCTCCTCGCGGCATATGCCCAACGCTTTATCACCGAAGAGGATTTTAAACATCAGAAGACTGATCAGGATGAAAGATTTTCTCGGGACGCCGTGGCCCTGAGCACTCTGGTCCGCGCCGTGCGCGAGTTTCGCCGCCACATTCCGCCGTTGCCTATTTGCAGCGTGACAGAAACCGCCGGACCATAAATTCGGGAGGGCGTCGTGAATCACATGGTCCCGATTCGCTCTTGGTGGGCGAAACCTGGCGTTCATGCGTTCTCTCCGCCGAGAAGTCAGGGAATCGCGGCCGACACTTCCGAGACCTGGCGGGCGCGCCGAGACCACAGCCGAAGCCGGTGTCCAATCAACTGATAAAAACTAGGGATCTGTCAGGAGCGAGGGGCTTTGAAAGTCAAGACCTTGTCAAAGGTCCAGTCCAACCGCCTCGTTCAAGCACAAGACTCACCCTTCACTCGAGAAAGTTGAGGAGTTAATGAACCGGGCAGGGAAAACGCGGGTTGACCATGTTTCCCATTGGACAAAGTGGGGTGCTCTTCTTGTATGGGCGTATGGAGTCAGGGGTAAATGTTCCATATCTCGACCCATTTCAGCTGGGTGCCCCGACTGGCCACAGCTCCGCTGACTTCCCAGCCTACCTGTTCTGGATCAAGCCATTGGGGAGGCACGGGAATTTCCCCATGAACGTCGGACATTATGTCGTAAATTTTCCACCCCTTGGCAGTGACCTCTTCGATTGTGAAGTGCCCTTCGGTGACTACGGCGCCGGCCGGGAATGAGGAGGATTGCTGGCTGATCCAGTCTGAGAGGCGGTCGCGCATTGTGGCGACTTTAGGCAGCAGCGGGCCGGTGCGCCCGACACTTTCAGTCAACAGTTCTTGACTGCTGGCATCCAGATAGCGGTGTTCGGCGAGCCACTGGGTGAGTTTGCTGGTGACGGTCTTCGCTTGCCGCATTAAAGAAGGACTGGCAGCGACATGGCGGATCATAAACCATCCTAGAAATTCTGACATGCCAGATGCGATTTCATCGGGACCGCACAAAGAGCAGACGGCATCCTCCTGGCCCTTCTGTCGCGCTGTCTCAACGGCTTTCGCCAACTTGGGATCCGCAGGGATGGTGGACCGTTCCAAAGACCACCGCAGAAGGTCGACAACAGTGTCATACTGCAAGAAAGTGCGGGGTTTCAGCCGCCGTTTCTGGTCCTCCAGAAACTCATTCAAGACAGAATCGATGCTGGGGGAAGCGGGGTATGCATTCATTCCATTGCCACTCCTTTACTGTGATCTGAGCCAGTCAGGAAATGCTGCCGGGGCGTCATTTCCTGATTGGCTCTGAGAGTCTTATACAGTGGATATGCTACCTTCTTTCACTATACCGCGAAAATGATCATTGCGGTTCGATAGTGGTAGAAGGAAATTGCCGTGGCATGACCTGCCTTGAGGGCGTGTCAGAATTTCATGCAACACTTGGTGACAAGACCGGTCAGAGAAAAGTGCCTGGCACCGTGGAAGATGGGAGTTTCTCTACGCTTCTTGGCACTTTACCGCAGTGCCAGTGGCGGACCGAGATGGCATCATGTGAATCCCGGCGCGGTGGCAGGGGGTCTGTTTTGATCTCTGGCGCGGGATGGAGCCTGATGCAAGATTCCCTACGCAGCCTATTTGCGGTTGTGAAGGGCAGCGGCTGGCAGGGGAAGTTAGCGGGGGATTTCTCCCCCCAATCCAGAACCTAACACGACATCGCACTAGCACGCCCATACGCAGAGGGAAATTCTGGTCTTACGGCAACCGATCTGTCCGCAGGGGGCACGAGGACATCAATCTTGTCGTGGGGTCAAGGGGAAGCGTGGCGAGGGACTTTCTGACCGGACTGCCCAGATAGCAAGGGTCAGATGCAATATAAATTTTTCAGTCAATCAGGGATGGAGATGAGGACGGCCTCCCCGTCTCTGCTGGCTTGTAGGCTATAGAAAATCATGGTAGTATGGTCGCGTTCGCGGGAAAAGACGAATTACGCCTCCGGACGCGTACGGTGCTGGGCAGGCTTGTGGCCCATTCATAAGCATGCACATAGATGACGGCGAATTCCCATCGGCTTGACAGCATCGGGAGGGAGGAGTGCATCATCTTGGTTGAGAATTCCACGCACCTGAAAGTGGGAGGCGCTGTCGCGGCGCTCTTTGCCACGTTATTGGCCGCATCGTTTCCGGTCGCAAGCGCATTCGCCCAAACTGTGCCGACCATTACACTGACCGCATCCCCTGCGCGAGTGGCGCAGCAGGATGGAGCGAACGTCACCTATACGGCCACATCCACCGGGATCACGGATCCCAGATACAGTTTCTGGGTGGAAGGTCCCAACGGGCAATGGAAGTCTGCTCAAAACTACTCACCGGCTGATACCTTTACATTCGCCAATATCCAGAGCGGCAATTACTTAATCGCGGCGTATGTCTTGAGCGCAGCGAATCTCGCCGCTGGCCGCTATTCGGCGGCGATTCACCCATTGTCCGACGGGATGTTTGTCGGCTCGAAGGTGACAGTGAAAACCAGCACCAATTCTTTGGTTAAAGGCCAGCCGGCCGTGGTAACAGCTGAGTCTACGGGAATCTACAGTCCCCAGTACCAGTTCTGGTATAAGGATCCGAGTGGAGCCTGGCATCAGGACAGTGCGGGATTCACTGCGAGTCCATCGTTTACTTTTATCCCGGCGATGCCGGGGCCATACGAAATTTTGGCTTATGCCAAGTCTCCTGACGCCGTGAATAGCCAAGAAGGGGCCTTGTGCAGCAATAACTTGAGTGAAACGGCGGGGTTTGCACAGCCCCTGGTGTTGTCTGGGCCTCAAAACATCACCGCGTTCGCATCGAGCAGCGGGGTGCTTGTGACGTGGAAAGCTCCAGCGACAGGAACTGCGGCCGGGTATCAAATCTGGGCGATTCCGGTGGCTAATCAGACCCCTGACTTCAGTGCCGCAGTGCAATTTGGCGCAGCCCCAGCTGCCGCATCCTCCTATGAAGTTTCTGGGTTAACGGCGGGCGGCTCCTATGAATTCAACGTGGATGCCGTGGGCGAAACGGGCGATGTGGTTAAAGGCACCCCCAGCAGCGTCGTTAAATACGGTAGCTAAGCGAGAACCACAAGTCAGGGGGCAACGTATGGTCAATGGTGAGCACTGATGCCGCTGCCGCATGCCGCGACCTCACCAACGTGGCGGCGCTTCTTTCACTTTGCGGTATTCCCGGTGCACGGTGAACACATCAACAGATCGCAGGGCTCCGCACTAGATCAAAGCCCGTCTATGGCCCCCCCGGGTGCCCACCCCAAACCTGGCACCGGGGGGCTCTTAGCCGAAATGGAGCTGTGGCTATTGCGGATTCCCCCGGACTTTGGGTCCTTGCACAAGTGCATACCGCAAGGGTTGTGTTAGGTGTTATTCCATGCCAGAGCATTCACAATCTCAAATTGTGTGGGATGCGGAAAGGCCATTACACTGACATCTTGGGGCGTGAGCCCCAAGCGCACGATCATATGCGACACACTGGACAGGGCTACGGCATCAATGCCGATGGCATGAGCGCCGACGATCCGGCCGGTCGCTTTCGAGACAACAAATTTGTAAAATCCTTCGGGTTCCCCCCGAATCAGGGCCCAGTCTTCGGCCTGCATGGCCCGCTGTTCCTCGTAGACGGCCAATCCTTGCTGCCGGGCTACCGCCATGGTGAGTCCCACCGACATGGTGGCTGGCCGCGAAAACACCGTCAGGGGCATTTCTTCCGGTCGGAACGGTTCCGCCGTCGATCCTGCTGAAATCATCTGAGCCACCATATGACTCATGCGCTCCGCCGCATGCAGCAGCATCGACTGCCCATTCACGTCGCCCGGGGCATATACATGCGGCACGTTCGTCTGCATGCGCCCGTTGACAATAATTCCCTGAGGCGTGGACTCCACCCCGGCGTGGTCCAGCCCCAAAGCAGGCGGCAGGCAGGGAATCCGTCCCAGCGCGGCTAAAACCCGGTCTGTCGTCCACGTCACGGGCGCACCGCTCGGTCCCCTGCCCTGGACCACGAAGCGGCCGTCCTGAGGGACAATGGTGTCGACGGACGTGTCGAGGACGATCTTCACCCGCTGCGCCAACCGTTCGGTCAGCATGCTCACAATTTCCTGGTCCATCGAAGACAGCAGCGTGTGTTCTCGTTCAATGAGGGTGACCTGCACGCCCAGGTCACTCAACATGGAGGCCGCTTCGACTCCGATATAGCCGCCTCCCAAGATGACGATGTCGTGAGGGAGCGCGGTAATAGCGTCCTGCCACGCGAAGAGGTCATGACTGGTCCAGGCATGTTCTAATCCCGTGATGGGGGCCGACTCCGTAATCGATCCGGTCGCGATCACGAGGTCCTGGCCGGTGACGGTCTGCTCCCTGGGGCTTCCGTCTTCCTGATAGATCACCTTCACTCGGTGGGCATCGACCAGTTGTCCTTCTCCCCGCAGCACCGTAATGCCGGCTGTGCTGCGGATGGTTTCCGCGTGCTGGGTGTACCGGGCACTTTGCACCTGATCTTTGTAGGCGCGGATCGCGCTCCATTGGGTGGGCTGAAGAGACGCGGATACTCCAAAAAACTGCGCTCCAGCAATTTGGTGCTGCATGATGCTCGCTTCGCGCACGGCCTTCGACGGGACGCAGCCATCATAGAGGCAATTTCCGCCCATCGTGCCGTGGTGGTCAATCATGAGCACGGTTTTGCCACTCGCCGCTAATCGGAAGGCCGCGGGATATCCTCCGCCTCCTCCCCCAATGACGATGACAGCATAATGGTCCATCAACATGTTCGTTATCCCCCTTCTGCCATGAATGTGTGCCGGAGGCCCTGGACTTTACTCTGTTCTCTCCGACGACTCCGGCAGGCGATATTGGTCAATCGGCAACCGGACCGTATTTTGCCACAAATTGACGCCCTCAGACAGGGCAATGATGAAAAGAAACAGCACAAACGCGGTCTCGACACTATGCGCCTCGACAATCAGCACAATACTGATCAGAGGTCCCAGAAAAAAACCGCTGGAGGCAATGGCTCCCGAAAAGAAAATAAAATTGCCTGCCACCGCGGGTGGGGTCACTTCGCCCATTTCCGCCCAGTAATTCGGGATATTGAATAAAATCAAGGCCGCCAGAACAGCCCCTACGGAATAGAGGACGTAGTGGGCGCCCCCGAATAAGAGGAGCGCAAACCCGATAAACGCCGCAATCTGGGAGATCGTCCGCGTACGGTTGCGGGCCCGAAAGGTCGCCTGGGCTGTCGACGTGGTCCGCGTCCAGACATCTCCGAGCCAGGCTCCGGCCCACACCCCGACGGCGGCCAGCATGCCGTAGAGCATGACGGTATCGGCAATGCGCCCGCTGGCATAATGATGCGCACTGCCCAAAGCCGGCACCAAGAAAGGAATCGAGGCGAAGGCCATGGTGGTCGCGAGTTGCGACAGGCCAATCATGTAGGACAGTCGCAGCCGCCAGCTCGACGGGCACCGTGCGTCCTTACGTGCGGCATGATAACTCCGGGCACTCAGCACCAAAAAATCCCGATACCCTTCGGCATCGCGATAGAACACAAAGAAAATGAGCGTGGCCACCGCCGTAGCTCCGGCCGTCACATAATCGCCGGTTTGCCAGCTGCTCGCCTGCACCAGCACCTTTTCCAGTAACCCGCCCATGGCCGACCCAACGACGAGCGCCGATAAGGGGGCAGCGAGTGCCAGGGCAATCTGCGACTGGCGAAACCAGCCTTTCAATTGCACCGTCGCCAGGCCCAGTTCGATGAACCACAGTCCCTGGACAAACCGCAACACAATGACGGTCGTATAAGAAGACGCCAAGGGGAGCAGGAAAGACGGAATGATCATGACCGCTTGGGCTAAAATAATCGCCAAGCGCACGCGCACGCTCATCCAGCCTTTAATGTCGGTAAAATACACAATAAAGAGCCCGAGAGAATACGATAAGATGCCCGCATAATAGCCAAACGTATCCGGGGACACCGCAAATTCGTGCGCAATGTGCGGCAAGGCCAGCGGATAGGCCGTCAGGCTCACACTGTTGAGGGTCATCATCAGGAACCAGATGGCGATCATCACCCACCGATAGGGTCTCCGACCGTCTGCGTTTTTCCACATTTCAGCTTGGGTCGCACTGGGTTGCCAACGAGTCGGCGACATCATCCACATCCTCTCTTCCAGGACCTCCCATCAGTGAACACCGCACGAAGACGGTGGGATTTCACTGGGGCCGGACCTTCGCAAAATCATCCTCCAACCACCGCAACGTCCATGGTTTGGCCATCGGGTTGACCGCAGTAATCTATATCGGTTCACTAGCCTGTGCCGGTGATGCTACAGAGGTCGTCGGTCGTCATGCGACCCAGCCCGCAGTCGATCCTCCAGAGTGCGTCTAACCGTCACTCACGGAACAGGGGGACACAGGGCCCCTTGTGCTGGCCCTGGACCCGATGATGATACGGTGCAATCGGTCTTATCCTGTGCAACATAGGTTCTGGCGGGAACCGTTCGGGCGATGGTGATTCAGTTGTGCAGAGGTTGGCATTTTTAACGCCTCTCGGCCTTGCGTGAGCAAAAATTGTTTTCTGCCAATCGTCCTGACTTCGCTCAGAATGGCAATCCCACGCGCCACGTTCTAGACTAATGGCTGGCCATTCAAGCTCAACGTCCCGGTAACCGATACAGGACGACGCAACGTGTCAAGAATGGGTGACCGATGCTCAACCAGATCGCGCAATTTGCGAATATCCTCTTCACTCGCCGTACTGCGAATCACAGTGTCAAACCGCACATCATCTAAACCCGGGGAACCATCCGTCAGATTCAGCATGGCTCGCGCATCGTGGTGACCGTGTAGCACGATACTCACGTCTTCCAGAGAAATGCCTTGTAGGGAGGCATATAGCGAATAGAGAATTTCCATACAGGCTCCTAGCGCTGCCAGAACCACTTCAGCAGGCTGGGGACCCCTATCCCGTCCGCCCAATTTTTTCGGCTCATCCATCGCAAACGAAAACGAACGGACTATTGCCTGACTTTTCATGCCAGCACTCAGCGCTGTCCTTACCTCAAAAATCTCCGGGGTAGCCTTGCTGCCTTCCTCTTTATAGGCGTCTATAGCAGCCTTGAGCGCCACCACATTCGGTGTAGCGATATCTCCATCCACTCTTCTTTCACCCCAGTCCTTGTGATTGGTACCCTATTTGAAAATCCCCTTTAGTTTGCTCGTTCCGTCCCCGATCTTGTGCCACGAGGCATGGAAAAGTAACCATCCTACTTACCCTCGCCATTCAAAGTCCCGGCAAGCATCAGCGACTAAACCATAAACTTTGTTTCATTATTGCTCTGGGTACTGATTAGTGAATGGGCCGAAGGATCACTCCTAGGTGGGCCGAACGGATACTGTTGGGACAGCCAAGGATCCTGCATCATCGCAGGCCAGTTAACACGGCGCATACAACTGGGCAATGGCCATCCAGCGTGTCTTTGTCCGCGGACTGGGCGCATCCAGTGTATGCCGCCCCCTGAATCGATGACGCGAATAGCTATTCGCATAACCGCTGGCAGTAAGACCCGCGTGCCAGCAATGCCTGTACGACTCGCGCCAGGGCTAAGTCCTGGTCGGTACGCGTGGCCTTCCTTCTCTGCACAGTAAGCGCACGAGATGCTGCTAACCGATTCGGATCTCTTGATAAACCGTAAAACTATACGACCGCCGCACTATAATCCGGCACTCCATCTGGATCTTTCACCACCAGAATATACGGATCTTGACCTTGTCTCCTCCGCCTTTTCCAGCAAGAGTGCCCATGTCCATGTGTGTGCGCCAGCACCATTCCTAATGCCGTGAGCATTTAGGATGCTGTGCCAATCAGATTGCAGGCCGGCACCCATAGGCGTCAGAAGCCTTCGCGTTCACTCACTGATGCCGCTTTGCGGCCTGACGGGCGAATGCGGCGCAGCAGTGCTCGCCGCCATCCCACCGGAAACTTCACAACGGGTCGCGCAGGCTGAATCAACACGCGCCAAATACAGTGGCGGATATACGCCCATCCTTCGGCTCCATATGCCAGGAATACCACCCAGAGCACTACCATCGCGCTCAAGATCACAACTGCCATCGGTGTTGTCACCCTCACTCCCTAGCCCCTAAGATCCACCTCCGACGCCCACTCTTCCCATCCCTTGATAAGCATTGGTCGGGTCACTGCTTGCTGGAAATTCACGGGTCTCCACTCCATTAAAAGGTAAATTACGAATCCGGAAAAAATCCTCAACGAGCGTCACCGATTCCGTGCGCACCGCACCCGATATACGTCGGTAGTCCTCTGTCCAGCCCGCAGTCCGCGCCCCCGCAGTTCCAATGGATCATATTCCCCCGTTACCGTGCCCCCCGAGGGGGATAATAGTGTGTCGCAAGATGGGCGCAACGCAGCCCCTTAACCCACCCATTGAGGCAGCGGGGCTCTTTTGACGCGGTTTTCCCGGCAAGGCGGCCGTACCTTCTGACTGAGAATTTATTGATGGTGCTGCGCGGACGGCCACCATACGCGCATCCGAAAGAAGCGCACCGAGACCATAGGGGACCCTCAGCCGGTCATGAAGGTAGCGGATGTGCTTGTTAATGTCGGTGCTTGACATCATTTCCATAAAGCTTCCCCCCACGGGTTCGCGTCATATTTGGCCGGCGTTTCGACCAACATATCAGTTCACATCTGGTCGTGTCCACCATTGTTAGACCGTGCAAAACTCGCATCGGCATGACAACCGCGCGAGCGCTTCGGTGTCTGGTTTCACTGCTGCAGTTCTCCACTCATTGCGGTTATGCTGACCACGACAGGCTGCATAATCAGATTTTGTGACAGGCCGAGGAGAACGAAAAGAGAGGTGAAGGGGGTCACCTCCCTCTCGGCCATGCAGGTCAGGAGGGTGGGTCAATGTTGGAATTTTCCGCGGTCCTATTGGGCTCGGTTTCGGCGGTTTTCTGATATTAGGGCAGGGTGGGTTGGACTCGGCGGGTGGCGGTGCACTCTCGGATAGAGGTTGCTGAGCTCAAGCTGTTTGGCTCG
Source organism: Sulfobacillus sp. (assembly GCA_027344105.1). Classification (GTDB taxonomy): domain Bacteria; phylum Bacillota; class Sulfobacillia; order Sulfobacillales; family Sulfobacillaceae; genus Sulfobacillus. The sequence continues at coordinate 6,368 of DAHWJO010000028.1, read as the reverse complement.
GACAGGATCCGCAGACGATTCGCTGGCAACCGTTCCCTACGACTCGTCGGACCATCGGGCCTTGATCCCTATTACATGGTTTTGTTCTGACGGCGTTCGCAGGGGCCACACAATCACCGCATGGGTTTGTCCGTGGAGCCCATTCCCCACCCAACAACCGTGGTCGTTTGTCACCGCAGAGAGCGGACAATGCGCTCGTCTACGCCTGATCATTAAATCTTGTCAGCAACATCATCAACAACGGAAATGATGCCTGAAACTGTTTCTAACGGGGGGGGCCGTTCTAAGATTCGATAAGAAAGCAATTGTGAAGGAGTCACTCATGAATCCGACGAATGGCATGATATGATTATCCGTAAAAATAATCACAGAGAATTTAGAAATGGAGGTGGGATCTGTTTTGATAGACCACGCGCTGGAAGACGGTGTTCTGTCCACCCTGAAGACGTTGGCAATGCAAACTTCTGCGGATGATCTGGAAATTCGGCTGGAACTTAATGAAACCACGCAGATTGATACTCTCGATGACCGGATAATTCGCCAGAGCCATGTATCGGACATTGGCGGGAATGTTAGGGTGTTAGTCAAAGGTGTTTATGGCTTTGTGCACTTCGATGGATGGGAGAACCTGGCTATCCATGTGGATGAAGCCATTTTATTGGCCACATGGGGTCATCACCAGGCCCCTCCGTTTCACATGACCCCTACAGCGCCCATTCAGTTGATACAGCGACTAGATGTTAAAGAAAATCCTCTCACGGTACCGTTAGACGGTAAGGGTGCCCTGTTACGGCATTACGCGGACATCGCTCACAGTGCCCATCCCACGATCAAATCGGTGACCACACGTTATTTTGACCGATATCGGCATTTGTGGTTTGCCAATAATCACGGTACGGCAATCGAGCAAGAAAAACTTGATTTAGGCGGTAATATCATCGTCGTGGCCCGCGACCGTCAAGGAGTGGCGCAGCGCGGGGTGTCCTTTGGATCGTCCAATGATTTTGGTGTCGTGCGGCAACTCGATGATGCTGTGCACGATGCGGCAATAACGGCCGCGTCCCTATTGGATGCGCCAGAAATTGTGGGGGGAGAATATACCGTCGTGGTTGACCCGCAATTGGCGGGGGTATTTGCTCACGAAGCGTTCGGTCACTTGAGTGAGGCGGATGGGCAAGTGGGAGACCCCGGCCTGTTGGGTGAAATGTACCTGGGTCGCCAGTTCGGCCCGGAAAATCTTCACATCTATGATACGGGTCGAGATCTAGGCAGCCGGGGTTATCTGCCGATTGATGATGAAGGGGTGGCAGCAGAAGATGTCGACCTCATTAAAGATGGCGTGTTGGTCGGGCGTTTGCATTCTCGTGAAACAGCCGCACGGTTAGGCGAAACTCCGACGGGGAATGCACGGGCTCTGCATTATCGCTTTCCACCGATTGTGCGCATGCGTAATACCGTGATTGCACCGGGGACCGCTGCATTGGACGATTTGTTTCAGGGCATTGGCAAGGGCATCTATGCCAAGGGTAGCTTAGGTGGTCAAACCAATGGTGAGCTCTTCACTTTTTTGGCGGCCGAGGCGTACCTGATTGAAAATGGTCAAGTGACGCGGCCTCTACGCAACGCGGTCTTGACGGGCAATGTCTTTAGCACGCTAGCGCAAATTACTGCGGTAGGGAATGACTTTACCCGTTACGAATCGGGGGGTGGATGCGGCAAGGCGGGGCAGATGCCGCTTCCTGTTAGTCACCATGCTCCATCGCTTCGTATTGAACGGTGTTTAGTGGGGGGGCGCCGTCAATGATAGAGTTTGGTATACAACCTGGGACGATCGATCAAATTAAATGGGCGGGAACGGACCTTGGCGATGCGGGAGAATTTTCCCGTCAATCGTGGTCGATGACCATGCACGGCGGTCAATCTCCTGTCGTGCGCCATGGATCCGAGCACCTGCGTGCTGTGCGGGTGGTTTGCAATGGACGGCTTGGGTTGGCGGCTTCGCGGACCGATGCATGGGACAATTTGCTGAGAGAAGCCCGATTAGCCGCTCTGAGCGGCCCGGAGACATCAATGGACGTGTCCGAGGTTCCCGGGGGCCGCGTGTATATGTCAAAATCCCACTGGGATCCACACATGCTTCCGAAGATGGAAGTCACTCTCCGGCATATTTATGAGAATCTTCAAGAATTATCCCCGGATTTTCGGCCCTCGGTAACGGTCTCCTATTACGAAAGAACGACGCATTTTGTGACTTCCCTCGGAGGGCAAGCCGCATGGTTGCATGGATATTGGGAAGTGACTGCGGGAGGGCGGCAGGTGGACGGCACCGACTTTCACGGGGTGTCTGGCGTACGGATAAAGGGAGACGGGATTCCTGACACCGCCTCACTCATAAACGATCTGCGAGAGCGCTTCCAATGGGGAAAATCTCGGAGAACTATTGAAAGTGGACAGTACCCCATCGTGTTTTTACCTCCGGTCGCGATGGGATTATTCGGACCTGTTCTGGCGCGGTTGTCCGGTCCAGCCCTCGTGGCAGGCAACTCTCCATGGAAAGATCAGCAGGATCAGCAGATATTGTCCTCTATGCTCAGTTTATTTAGCGATGCGGCAGTACCAGACGGGCCTCAAACAGGGCCATTTGATGATGAAGGAACGGCTACAAGTCGCCATCCTTTAATTGCGGAGGGGATACTCAAACATTTTGTATTGGACCGGGATGCCTCGCGTCGGTTAGGTCATGAACCCATCGGCATGGGCTATCGCACTGCATTCAATGCGCCAATCCAATCTTTGCCGGCTAACTTGATGGTCCTGCCCGGAGCGGCTTCGTTCTCTCAGCTACTGAACAGATTCCCTCACCTCCTCGTCTTGAACGGATGGATTGGGGGAAGACCGACGAATCCAATGCGTGGGGATATTGCGGGTAATGCCAGCGATTTGTACTGGGTCGAAAATGGGGTCGTGGTTGGTCGCGTGAAGAACGCGGTCATTAGTGTGAATGCCTTTGAAGCGCTGCGTGGCCAGTTGCTGGAGGTGGGGCAGGAAGCTCAGTGGGTCACTCAAGGGATGATGCAAGCTGCGCCAGGAAATATTCCCCCGCTGTTGATTGATCGTGTTGATGTGGCCCTGAAACAGTAGAACGTCTCCGAAAATATCCAACGTGATAAGGGCACATGGCCTGAGGTGAGACAAGGATTGCTGTTTTCTATATAAGGAGGATCATCATGAAAGTACTACGTCGATTAACCACACCGGTTACCGTGGCATCAGCGATAACTCTCGCTCTGGTTTCTTTGACAGGATGCGGAACATCTGCGACAACCACGCCTCCTGCAGCGACGGCGAATAAGCCCGCGCATGGCGGCACGATTATTCAGGCTCTAGGACCTCTTGTCGCCATAAACTGGTATCTTCCTCTGAGGCCTGTGGCGTATAACAGCCTCTATGATGCGTGGGCGGCAAGCCTCATGTATAAAGGGCTTTTCCATATCGCTCCCAATGGCACGGTTGATTACGCGCGGAGCATTGCGAGCGCCATTACCTGGAACAAAACGGGCACGGTCTATACCGTTAAAATGAATCCCAAGTGGGATTGGTCGGATGGAACTCCCGTGACGGCACAAGATGTCCAGTTTACCTGGCATCTTATCCAAGCGGCCAGTTCGCCCAATGCTCCAGCACCGTGGCCCTTTGTGGGGGCCGGGTCCGGCGGGGTGCCCCAGATGATCAAAAGCTTTAAGGTTCTCGGATCCCATGAGTTTCAGATTACCCTCACCAATCCGGTGAACCAGATGTGGTTTGAATATAATGGGTTGGCAGACTTTATGCCGCTGCCGGAACAGGCATGGAATCGCTATCCAAATAATGTGAACCAAGAATTGAGTTATTTGGCGAGCAACGGGAATAACGTGAGTTTCTTCAAAGTCATTGACGGGCCCTTCCGTTTGACGGGTGTAGATCAAAACGTTTCATGGACCTTTACTCCCAATAGTCACTATGATGGACATAAACCCTATATTAATAAATTCGTGCTCGCCTACCAGACATCGGAAACGTCGGAAGTCAACGGCTTAAAAACTGGTACCGTTCAAGTGGGTTACCTGCCTTTGTCCATGTACGGCGTACGCAGCCAGCTGACCAACGATACGCTCCATACGGCGTATGGCTATAATATTGACCGGACGATCTTGAACTTTAAGAATCCTCAGGTCGGGAGCGTGTTGCGTTCATTGCCTGTCCGTCAAGCCATGCAAATGGGGATTGATCAACGGGCGATTATTCAAGCCTTGTACAACGGAATGGGGGTCCCCGGAACAGGTCCGATTCCCTTGCATCCTAATACGTTTTTGGCACCCCAACTGACGAAACCGCTTTATCCCTATAATATCCAACAGGGCCAGAAGTTGCTGGAGAAAAATGGCTGGCACTTGGTGCACGGCATCATGACCAATAGCAAGGGCCAACAACTGTCTTTTAATATGGAGTATGATTCAGGCAGCAGCACGACTTTAGCCATGGTCCAAATTATGCAGCAAGATTGGGCCAAAGAAGGGATTCATGTCGCATTAAGCCCTCTGCCATTCGCTACAATGCTGCAATATCACCATCAGCCCACAAAGTGGCAGGTGCAGACAGGTTTAGGGTTGAGCTTCGGGGGAAGTTACCCCACGGGTGGTGCGATGTACTCCGCTAATGGGGGCGGAAACTTCTATGGTTACTCGAATCCGAAAATGAACGCCTTGATTGCGGATACCCATGCCCCTCAGCCTACACCGAGTGTGTCGCAGCAGGCGTTGGATGCGTATCAAGTATTTGCGGCGCAACACTTGCCCAATTTGTGGATGCCGGTGCCTGAAGGACTGGGCGAAGTGCAAAAGACCGTGCACGGGGTCGTCTCATCCACTAACAACTTTACGGATGCGATTTCGCCCCAATATTGGTGGATTAGTCACTAAGGCTTATGTGTCAGGGGATTCGCGAAGGAGGTGCGTGGTCAGGTGCTCGATACCGAGACGACAATAAGCGATGCAGCAGCACGAGAATCTGCGGAACTCTTGAGTAAACAAGGCGCTTCCCGGTTCCAGAGGATTTTTTGGCACCATCCTCTGGCTCGGTGGGGAGTGGTCGGTATCATCTTGCTCACGGGCTTTTCTTTCCTAGGGCCTTTACTTTACGATGCCAATCCCTACGCTTTGCATCTGACAACAATTTTAAAACCACCTTCGGGGCGTTTCCCTCTCGGCACGAATAACTTGGGTCGCAATATGTTAGCGCGTTTGATGCTCGGAGGGCAGACCTCTTTGGAAGTCGGGTTTGCCGCTGCTCTGTCAGCCATGATGATTGGGATTATTTATGGGATAGTGGCGGGCTATGTCGGCGGGTGGGTTGACGCGTTAATGATGCGCGTGGTGGACTTATTAAGGGCGATTCCGGGCCTCTTTTTGCTGATCTTTCTGGATTCTTTGGTGACCCCGAGCCCCAGTCTTCTGATTTTGTTGATAGCATTTACTTCGTGGCACGGCGTCAGCCGATTGGTGCGGGCTGAAGTGCTGAGTTTAAAGGGGCGGCTATTTGTAGAATCTGCTGTGGCCATCGGTGCGGGACCTATTCATATTGCACTTAAGCATCTCTTTCCGAATATCTTGGGAACCGTCATCGTGGCCACGACCTTTATGGTGGCCGATGCAGTGTTGGTCATCGCAAGTTTAAGTTTTCTAGGCATGGGCCTGCCGCCGCCGATTCCGAATTGGGGTGCCATGCTGGCGGATTCGATGGCTTATTTACCGCAACATGCTTGGTGGCTCGTTTACCCTCCAGGGTTTGCTGTCTTGTGGACTATTCTTTCGATAAGTTTCATTGGAGATGGATTGCGAGCGGCGCTGGATACGCGACTCAGTTCGACTGACCAGGGGAGGAAGCCGTTATGATGAAATACGCCTTCAGCCGGTTGCTTCAGGCCATTCCTACACTCATTCTCCTGTCCATCGCAAGCTTCACATTAATTCATGTGGTTCCCGGCGGCCCTGCGGTGGTCATGTTGGGCAATAAGGCGACTCCGGCGCTCATCGCCCAAATCAATCGGTCACTAGGACTGAATAAACCCTTATGGGTGCAATATGCTGTGTGGCTAGGGCAATTGGTTCGCGGCAACTTTGGATATGCGTACTCGTATCACCAGAGTGTAGCGAGTTTGATTGCGGTCAATTTACCACGTACCCTAATTTTAGTGGTGACAGCGATTGCGATTTCCCATGTGCTCGCCATTGTTGTGGGAACCTATCAAGCGGTCCATCGCGACCATCCAGTCGATCATGCGCTCACGGCCTTGCTCTATTTCTTATATGCGATGCCGACTTTTTGGTTAG
>DAHWJO010000289.1:0-2141 GCA_027344105.1 Sulfobacillus sp. | reverse complement strand
CAGTGCGGCAATTGGCTCCCCGTCAGGAGGTGGCCTCATGATCACGACAGCCCCCGCTCCGCCGCCCTCGGTCTTCTACGGCCCGCCTCAGCTGTGCTGGACCGAAAGCGCGGCCCGCCTCTGGTTTATGGCCCCGCATCCCGACAGTGCGAGTTGGATCGCCGGGATCACCCAAGCAGACAGCGATCCGCTTCTGTACGCCTATCCGACACACGATACCGCGCTGGCCGGCCTCCACGTCCTATGGCGACGTGACCGGCTGGTGCTGGATACGCCCCAAAGCATCGACTGGATGCTGGCCCATCCGCACAACACGCTTTTGGCCCGCCCATTTGACACGTTAACATGGGAACCCGCGCCCCGTTGGCTGACCGCCATTCGAACGGGCCATTGGCTGGCCGGACATGCTCGGTGGACGCCGCAGACGGACTGGGAAGTGTCGACGATCAGCTCCCGGTGGTGGAGCCAGCATCATCAGTGGGACGGCACGCAAACGACGGCAGGAGTCGACAATTCGGTATAATGTTCACGAAGACGTCAAACCTAACCAAAGGAGCGACCCCCGTGTCTCATGCAAAAGATGTCTTGTCAAAATATCTCTTTGGCGCATTTCCCGAGGACGCCTTTAGCGCATTGGGGTGGCCAGGCCTGCATCTCACCCGTGCCTTGCCGACGGAATTGGTGGAAGTGTATCAGGGCACGACCGATTTTGTGTGGGAATCTACGGATCGGTCTATCGTCCACATTGAATTTCAAGCCCAAAAAGAACCGACGTTGTATCGCTTTTTAGTGTATGACGCCCTGCTCACCCAACGCTACCGTCGGCCCATCCACACCCTCGTGCTCAATATCGGGCCGGTCATCACGGCCCCCGAGTCCTTAGACAGCGGGAGCATGCGCTACACGGTGGACAATCTCTATCTCAATCGGATTGACGGTGAGGCGGTCCTGGCCCTCGTCACCGATCATTTAGCCACGGGCCACTGGACGCCGGAAGACCGCGTACGCTTGGCATTTGCCTGGCATCTGCGGTATGATAAGCATCAGAAAGCACCCGTCTTTGACCGTATTGTCCGCTTGATCCAAACGATTCCCGATTCCCAAGAGCAGACGTGGGTGACGGCCTTGCTATTAGGCCTGAGCGCCCCGCAGCTTTCGGCACAGCAAACACAGCAACTCAAGGAGGCGTTAAAAATGAATCCGTTGGTGCGGGAAATTGAACAAGATGCCGCGGAAAAAGCCGCTCTGTCCGCCACGCAAACCATCGCGCGGCAAATGCTGAAAATGGGATTCACGCCGCAGCAAATTGCGGAGGCCACCAAACTCTCGCTAGAGCAAATTGCCGCTTTGTCGTCACCATCATAACTCCTTCCTGACATCGTATCGCGCGGTGCGGTGCCTAGCCCGTCCAGGAGGACGGGCTTTTTTTATTTCCCCAGTCGAAAGCGAGGAGATTCCCCGATGACCAAGTGTCTCGTCTATATCACCTACACCAACGCGGAGTACCACGTCAATTCTTTAGACATCGAGGAAGGGATCGCCTACTTTGATCCCCTCAATCCTGCTCACACCACCGCGCTCTATCAGCACCAAGCCCTGCCGCTGAATGACCATGCCTTGTTGCACGTCATCGACGCCCAAGAGTTTCGCAGACAATGGCTGTTAGCCCTGAGTCAATTGTTTACCCGGAATGCTTTCCTGACCATGACGCAACAGCTGCAAGCCTTTGCCCCCGTCTTAACCGAACCACCCGCTGCTTTCGCGGCGGAATATCCCGAGAAAGTGCGGCACATTCTCGAAGACTTTCTGGAGTGTTGGTATGATTGAGACACAATGCTAGCCCGTCCTCCCGGACGGGCTTTTTTTGATCCCATTCATGAGACCAAAGGATGTGATGCTATGCGTTTTGCCGGCCAAGCCCAACTCGGCTACTATCCCACGCCGCCTGCCATTGCGCACACGCTTGCACAGGCGTGCCGTCCCTCCGATCCCGCCAAGCCGTGGACAGTCTGTGACCCATTCTGCGGCCCGGGAGACGCCTTAAACGCCTTCACGACTCCGCATCGCTACGGCATCGAACTGGATGACGGCCGGGCAGCCCAAGCCTTGGCCACGGAGGCCACCATTCTGTCCGGCAATGC
>DAHWJO010000288.1:0-2170 GCA_027344105.1 Sulfobacillus sp. | reverse complement strand
AATCACCAGCAGTACCTCCGCCGGGAAATTCGGCAGCAGTCTTTCCGCTACCGGGTGGAATTGCCGGAGGGTGCCGAGACGGAGCATATCGAAGCGCAACTGACGAACGGGGTACTGGCAGTGCGGATTCCCTTGCAGGCAAAGAGAAAAATAGCTGTGGCGATTCAGCAGCCGCTCGCAGCGAGCAGTGTGGCAGCTGAAGAGTCTGGAAGTCCCGCCTAATTACTGAGAGAAAAGTTTTTAAGCAACTGTTGCAGTAGCGCTTGACAAAGCAGGGAAAAGACCGTAAACTAAAGTCAACGAAAGACAAAGATAAACATAGGGGTGATTGAAATGATGTTTGATGAATTGTTTCGTCCGCTCGAGCGGGTAGCTTATGCGCCTCTGACCAATATTGTGAAGAAGGACGGTCAGTTTGAGGTGGTATTGGCGGTGCCGGGTTACACGGAAGACCAGATGAGCCTGTCGATTGAAAATGGTGTGCTGGAAATCAAAGCGGACGCGAAAGAAGGGCAGGACACTGACATGTACCTGCGCCGGGAAATTCGCCAGTTGCCTTTCCGCTACCGGGTAGAGTTGCCAGATGGCGCGCAGGCCGATCAAATTGGTGCCGAACTGAACAGCGGGCTCTTGACGGTGAGGATTCCACTGCAGCCTAAAACAGTGATTCCTGTTAAAATCCAGACGGTGCCTATCAACAAGAGCCTTGAGGCCTAAAATTTAAGTGAGTATGCGGCTCCCCGCTGCGGTGAACAGTGGGGAGCCGCATTTTTTTGCGCAAAGAATACCGGATAGGCGCCGGTGTTAAATCCGTTGCCGCTGTTATACTTTATGGAGGGTTAAAGGTCGATTGTTTTTCGGCAAGCCTTGGTGAGGAGGCAATATATGTCCACAAACCCCGATGTCGAGCGAATCACCTACTGGATCCGACTGCTGAACCAGAGAAACGCCGAGGCCGTGGTCCGGGATTTTTCTCCTGACCTTAGAGCGGCCATGCCGGCCCCGCTCCTCCAACTCTCCTGGGATGTCCTGACCAAAAAGGCCGGTGCATTTGAACGGGTGCTTAGCAGCACGACGGATCTCTCTGGCACGGATCATCTAGTGCGGGTCCGCTGCGCCTTCGCCCAAAGTGTGCGCGAGGTGATGCTGGAAGTGGCTCTGGACCACGTTGGCCGCATTCGCGGGTTTTTTGGGCACATTCTCACACGCAATACCGCTCTAACGCATGCGCGCGTTCCGCCTTATGTCAACCCCGGCTACTTCACCGAACGCGATGTGATCATCGGCCATGAGCCCTGGCTGGTCGGCGGGACGCTGACCTGTCCCGTGTGGGACGGCCCTTTTCCCGGAGCGGTACTGGTTAACACGCACCGTGACCGCAACGGCATGGGCAACATCTTCCGTGACTTGGCATGGGGACTCGCATCCAATGGCGTCATGGTTCTCCGCTATGACCAGAGTACCGTGGACCACAGAGATAAGGACGCGTACCTGGGCAGTTTAGACGGTCCTGGTTCCGCCATGGCGCCTCCGTTAACTGTTCAAGATGAATTTTTGGATGATGCTGTCTCGGCGTTGAAGCGCCTTTGTGCCGATCCCGCCAGCAATGGCCATGTGTTTGCCGTGGGACACGGCCTCGGAGCCTACCTTCTGCCCCGCCTGGCCGAGCAGTACGGGGGTCCGCTCGGTTTCGTCAGCCTGTTCGGCCACACCCGCCCGGCCTGGCAGATATCTTTAGAGAGCGTCGCCCACATCACGGCCGAGAACCCGTCCCACTTCCGGGCGGCACAGAGGATTCAAGCCGACCTCAGCCGCGTTGGACAAGGCCAATATCAAGACAGTGAACGCCTGGCTGGCCAGTCGGGGCGCTATTGGTCAGATCTGCGGGATCACCACGGCCGGCACCGCTTCGCCCCTGACTCACCGATTTTGGCGGTCCATGGCAGCGGCGACGATACGGGCGGGGGAATAGCGGAATTCGAACGCCTGAAAGCGGACCTGAGAAGCTGCCACCGGACAGCGTTTGTTCTGTATCCTGACCTGAGTTACTGGCTCAAGGCCATTGAGCGGGGATATGACCCTCACCGCGGTCAGCGGCACAGCTTGCAAGGTCCCGTGGACCAGCGTCTCATCTTTGATATGGCCCGGTGGATCCGGACCACTCCCGTGA
>DAHWJO010000287.1:0-2298 GCA_027344105.1 Sulfobacillus sp. | reverse complement strand
ACCACATACTTGTCAGCCTTGACAGCTTCTTCATACTTGATGACGCTATGCTTGGGCACGCCGATATTAACCAGGGCTGCACCTAGCGCGCTCAGTCCACCGACGACCACGCCGCCTTCCAAAGCTCCGACGAGAATCGCTACCAATGGACCTGCTGCCAGAATTGGGCCCACTCCCGGCACGAGAAAGAATCCGGCGCCAAACAGGAGTCCCCAGAAACCTCCCCATATGGCCCCCCAAGTCGCCCCGATGCCACCCCAGACTTTCATCTTTTTCTCTGTGGTGTAGTATCCTACCGGTTGCTCCTCGGAGTGGTAGCCCTTGCCGATGATGGACAGCTTCTTCATGTCAAAACCTGCCTGTTGCAACTCCTTGACCGCGTTGTCGGCCAGCTCATGCGTGTCATAAATCGCTACGGCTGCCGAAGCGCCCAGATCCTTCACATCATTTTCCGCCATTAGACAGTCCTCCTTTAGTGACGACTCCCCCCGGCTAAAGCCGGGGGCTTCCCGGTTCATGGCGGTGGAGTGTTCTCCATCCACTCTCCAAAGGCTCCGTCCGAGCCCAATTAATGTTTTCTACGGTGCTTTCCGCCTACGTTTTGTGCGGCTTTATGTTCATTGTTTGCGCCATTGCGGCAGATTCCCGGCCCCATGAGGACGGGGTTTGTGCCGTTCTGGGTGATCCCCACACGCCAACACTATACCACGCCTTTCGGCGCTTCCCCAATGTCCATCCAGGTGTGCACGAACTGCGGAGAATGGAGTTTAGCCATTTCAAGTAAAGACTAGTGTCCGTCGTCAGTCAAGTGAGGCAACCCCCGCACTGGGACACCAACATCGCGGGAGGTCATCCCGGCAAGATTTCCGGACGCGGTTCTTGGCGGGTATCAGGCCTTCCAGTTCACGCGGCTGGAAGAGCCGTCACACACCAGCACCCTCCGACGCAATTTATGGCAACTTAGTCGGACGGAGTCCACCACGACAGTTTTGTGAGATGATGGGAAGGGAATTCCCATGATGAAACGCTTGCCGCCTAATAAAGATGGGCAGGCTCTCATCGCACGACTGATACCGAGGGGGAATATTCAATGGCCGATGCTCCGGGACGACCGGGCTTAGACGCCACATGGACCAGCAGCGCCAAGCACGGCGTGGGCACAGCACTCGAAGACACATCACGGGTGTGGTTTACGCTGTCCCACGGAATTCTTAATGAAATTTACTTTCCCCGAATGGATGTGGCCAATACCCGTGACGCACAGCTCCTCATCGTCTCCCGGGACGGGGCATTTTGGGAAGAAAAACGCGACCTCATCCATGAAGTCGCCTATATACATCCTAATGCACCCGCATACCGGCTGACCAACACCGAGCCCTCCGGCCGCTTCCGCATTACGAAACGGATTGTCACCTGGCCGGAAGGAGATGCTCTGCTCTCCCATGTGCATTTTGAGGTGCTGAAAGGAAACCGGAGCGATTACCGGGTATTTTTTTTACTGGCGCCCCACATCAAGAATCAGGGGGGCCATAACAACGCGGCCCTGATTGACCTGCGCGGACGGCAAGCGCTCATGGCGTGGCGGGACGATGCCGCTTTATGCATCAGCAGCAACGTCCCATTTTTGCGCCGCAGCGTGGGCTTTGTCGGAGCGTCCGACGGCTGGACGCAGTTGCATGGCAACCGCGAGCTAGTCGAATACAGCCAGGCCTTAGACGGCAACGTTGCGCTCTGCGCTGAACTGGATGTGAGAGCGGACGAGCAGACCCTGGCGGTAGCTTTCGGGGCGACCCGCGAGGAAGCCCAGTTCACCGCAGAACTGGCGCTTTTGCACAATTACTATAATATCGAGCAGGACTATGTCGCCAGCTGGTCCGCCTACATGGACAGACTGCCCGGATTGGTCCCGCACGACCATCCTCACGCGCACTTGCAGCGTGTCTCCGCTTTCGTCCTGAAAACCCACCATGGCAAGCTCTTCCCCGGGGGGATTATCGCCTCGCTCTCCATTCCCTGGGGCAATGCCGCTGGCGACGGAAACATGGGTGGATATCACCTCGTGTGGCCACGGGACATGGTGGAAGCCGCCCAAGCCTTTTTAGCTTTGGGGGATATCGCATCCGCCCGCCAGTCTTTGTTCTTCCTGATGGCGACGCAGCAGGCCGACGGTTCGTGGCCGCAAAATTTCTGGCTGGACGGACAGCCCTACTGGAAAGGGTCTCAGTTGGATGAAACCGCTTTCCCCATCTTGCTGGCCTATCGCCTGGAACAGATGGACGCCATGCATGCGGGCGAGGA
>DAHWJO010000286.1:0-2300 GCA_027344105.1 Sulfobacillus sp. | reverse complement strand
GTTCTACGGCAAACGGGGCGAATTGCATCAAGCGTACCGCGAGGGCCAAGAAGACCAACTCCATGCGCTGGGACTCGTGGTGAATGCGATTATCTTGTGGAACACCCGCTATATGGGCGTGGCATTGGAGGCGTTGGGAGAAAGCGGGGTGGCCATCAACGAGGCTGACATGGCGAGATTGTCGCCCTTAGGACATGACCACATTACCATGCTCGGACATTACTCCTTTGATGTGCCGGAATCGGTTGCGCAAGGGCGTCTCCGTCCCCTCACTTTCCGACCTACTCGGTAAATCGTAAATCCTATTGCAGTTTTCGTTCCATTGCTACACAAACCCCAAGATCACCGACGCTCGGTCACGCCACAGTGGCGGTAGACGGGATAGAGCTCTGCACATTCCACAGGCCGGTGGGTGAGAAGGTGCGCAGAGACGGGGCCTCATGGGGTCTGGCCTATCTTCCGCCACGATACCCGCACTAGTGGGGTGACGCACCGCTATGGCAAAGGCTGGTGGGATGGCCAAACCCCGTCCTTTGTCTATCCGGCTATTCAGGGTGGTCGCCGCCGTCCCCCCGTGCTTCAGTCGCGCCTCGACTCACCGCATTTGCGCTTGTCCCAGTTTCACTAACTCCGCGATAACTGGAAAAATGTTTCGCTCCTCAATTCAATAGTTTCTCAGTGTCCCCAACAAACGTGACGGTCGGATGCATCTGCAGAAAACTGGCTGGAACGCGAGTCGAAACTTCCCCCACAACGCGCACTTGACGGAATGGGCCTTGTTCCGTCCAAAAGCCATTAAAATAATGACCTTGGCCTGTCTCCTGACACCATTGCAGCCAATGCCCGATTCTTTTCTGAGTCCAAAGCAGTGCCGACCCAGGCGATTCTAGAATTTGGGACAAATGCCAAAGTATACTGCGGGATTTCGATAACAGATCAGACTTCCAGCAAAAGGCGGAACAGTTATTGCCGTCTTGCCATACACAACCCGTCAGCAGGGCCCTATTGCCTTAGATGCTGTCATTCGTGGTCTTGGAGTCGGGAGTCAATGGACACGGATCGGTGCCTTCAGGGGCCGTGAGAAGGGGCCACTGGTCGGCCCAGCGGTGGATGGCGGTGAGGACTGTCTCAAAATCCTGGCCCTTGGGCGTGAGCTGATACACCACCTGCACGGGCGCGGTAGCCATGACGCTGCGCGACACAATGCCGGCGCGTTCCATCTCCTTCAACCGCAATGCCAGCATGCGGTCGCTCATCGCGGGGACCCGGGTCTGAATTTGTGAGAACCGGCAAGGGCCCGCCAGCAGCACTTCCCAAATAAGGCCGACCCAGCGCTTGCTCAGCAAGGAGACGGCTGCTTCAAATTTTGGACACAACTCACTGTTTTCCATAAGGGCCTCCTCGAGCTATAAACTTATTATAAGTAAGCAGTTGACAAAAAGGAAGTGAGAGAGCATATATAAATAGAAGTAGCAGTTCTGGTTAGAAAAGGGCCTTCGGGGCAAGCCTAGTTCTTAAGGATTGGGAAGTGGAAAATTTTCTCAGCCATTTTCATCAAAGATGCGATAGCGGGTGTGGCCGGCTACCGTGAGAACTGCGGCACGACGCGACACAGGAAAAAGGAGGAATTCACATATGCCAGCAGTCACCCCGGAAATATGGACTGATTTACCCCGCATCAGGGAACCTCGGCAAAATGTTAGAGACCGTTCCGTCGAGCTGGTGTCGACGGCTCCCTCTCTACTTGAAGGGGCGGGATTCCCTGTCCGCCGCCCCTGGCCCTCCCAAACGCTCGGATTCCGGCAGGCCGACCCATTTCTGTTGCTGGATCATTTGGGCGCGGTTGACTATGCGCCGGGTGAAGCCAAAGGGGCTCCGTGGCACCCGCACCGGGGATTCGAAACTGTGACGTACATCATCGACGGGGCAATGGCTCATCATGACTCCCAGGGTGGGGGCGGGCTCATCACAGATGGGTCCACGCAGTGGATGACGGCAGGGGCCGGCATTCTCCACGACGAAATGCCTCCGGAAAAGTTTGTGGAAAAAGGCGGTTTGTTTCACGGCATACAACTTTGGGTCAATTTACCCCAGCGGCTTAAGTGGACCCCGCCGCGCTACCAGAGTCTCGAATCGGAACACATTCCCATTGTGGTGTCTGAACGTGGCGACACTCTCATTCGTCTCATTGCTGGCTCATTAGGGGAACATAAAGGGGCGGGCGCTACGTGGACGCCTATTACGTTTATCCACGCCAGCTTGGAGCCTGGGGCAAGGCTCCAGCTGCCGTGGCCGGAGGA
>DAHWJO010000285.1:0-2308 GCA_027344105.1 Sulfobacillus sp. | reverse complement strand
ACCACATACTTGTCAGCCTTGACAGCTTCTTCATACTTGATGACGCTATGCTTGGGCACGCCGATATTAACCAGGGCGGCACCTAACGCGCTTAGTCCACCGACGACCACGCCGCCTTCCAAAGCTCCGACGAGAATCGCCACCAATGGACCTGCTGCCAGAATTGGGCCCACTCCCGGCACGAGAAAGAATCCGGCACCGAACAGCAGTCCCCAGAAACCTCCCCAGATGGCCCCCCAAGTCGCCCCGATGCCACCCCAGACTTTCATCTTTTTCTCTGTGGTGTAATATCCTACCGGCTGCTCCTCGGAGTGGTAGCCCTTGCCGATGATGGATAGCTTCTTCATGTCAAAACCTGCCTGTTGCAACTCCTTGACCGCGTTGTCCGCCAGCTCATGCGTGTCATAAATCGCTACGGCTGCCGAACCGCCCAGATCCTTCACATCATTTTCCGCCATTAGACAGTCCTCCTTTAGTGACGACTCCCCCCGGCTAAAGTCGGGGGCTTCTCGGTTCATGGCGGTGGAGTGTTGTCCATCCGCTTCCCGAAGGCTCCGTCCGAGCCCCGTTAATATTTTCTGACGGGACGGCGCTTCCCTACGTTTTGTGCAGTTTTATGTTCATTGTTTGCGCCATTGCGGCAACTCCCCGGTCCCATGAGGACAGAGTTGTGCCGTTCTGTGGTGATCCTCGCACGCCAACACTATACCACGCCTTTCGGTGCTTCCCCAATGTCCATCCGGGTGTGCACGAACTGCGGAGAATGGAGTTTAGCCCTTTCAAGTAAAGACTAGTGTCCGTCGTCAGTCAAGTGAGGTAACCCCCGCACTGGGACACCAACATCGCGGGAGGTCATCCCGGCAAGATTTCCGGACGCGGTTCCTGGCAGGTATCAGGCCTTCCGGTTCACGCGGCTGAAAAAGCCGTCACACACCAGCACTCCTCCGACGAAATTTATGGCAACTGAGCCCGACAGAGTTCATCACAGAATTTTTGTGAGATGATGGGAAGGAAATCCATCAAGGAAACGATGTCTCCTCCCAAAATGCAGGGGAGTGCCGATTTCATTACCGGCAGCGATACCGAAGGAGGAATGTTCAATGACCGATGCTCCGGGACGACCAGGCTTAGACGCCACATGGACCAGCAGCGCCAAACACGGCGTGGGAACAGCATTCGAAGACTTGTCACGGGTGTGGTTTACGCTGTCGCACGGAATTCTTAATGAAATTTATTTTCCCAGAATGGATGTGGCCAATACTCGTGATGCTCAGCTTCTCATCATCTCCCGGGATGGGGAATTTTGGGAAGAAAAACGCGATCTTATCCATGAAGTCGCGTATATTCATCCCAATGCGCCCGCATATCGGCTGACCAACACGGAACCCTCCGGCCGCTTCCGCATTACGAAACGGATTGTCACCTGGCCGGGAGGAGATGCTCTGCTTTCCCATGTGCGGTTTGAGGCGTTGAAAGGGAACCGGAGTGATTACCGCGTATTTTTTTTACTGGCGCCCCACATCAAAAATCAAGGAGGCCATAACAACGCGGCCCTGATTGACCTCCGCGGACGGCAGGCGCTTCTGGCCTGGCGGGACGATGCCGCATTATGCATGAGCAGCAATGTGCCATTCTTGCGGCGGAGCGTGGGATTTGTCGGGATGTCCGACGGCTGGAGCCAGTTGCACGGCACCCGTGAACTGATCGAATATACTCAGGCCATGGACGGCAATGTTGCTCTCTGTGCGGAAATGGATTTGAAGACAGACAATCAGACCCTGGCGATAGCGTTCGGGGCAAGTCGGGAAGAAGCCCAGTTCACCGCGGAACTGGCTCTGTTGCACAATTACTATAATATCGAGCAGGATTACATAGCCAGTTGGTCCGCCTACATGGACAGGCTGCCCGGATTGGTCCCTCATGACCATCCTCACGCGCACTTGCAGCGTGTCTCTGCTTTCGTCCTGAAAACCCACCATGGGAAACATTTTCCTGGAGGGATTACCGCCTCTCTCTCTATTCCTTGGGGCAATGCCGCCGGCGACGGAAACATGGGAGGATACCACCTGGTGTGGCCACGGGACATGGTGGAAGCTTCCCAAGCCTTTTTAGCTTTGGGTGATATTGCGTCCGCGCGCCAATCCTTGTTTTTCTTGATGGCGACGCAGCAGAACGACGGTTCGTGGCCGCAGAATTTCTGGTTGGATGGACAACCCTACTGGAAAGGGTCCCAGTTGGATGAAACCGCTTTCCCCATCTTGCTGGCCTATCGCCTGGAACAGATGGACGCCATGCATGCGGGCGAGGA
>DAHWJO010000284.1:0-2313 GCA_027344105.1 Sulfobacillus sp. | reverse complement strand
AACCGTTTACGGTTCGCTTGCATGGAGTAGCCCTCCTCGGCCAACAGACGGGAGACCGTTGTCGTACTCACCGGCAGGCCTTGCTGGGTGAGCTCGTCGGCTCAATGGCTCAAGCTCTTGGTGGTCCAGAGCAAAGGGGACTCCGGATCGCCCTGGGTATCCTCGCCGACCAGTTTGAGCAATGCGGGGACCAGATCGGGATAAATGTCCGTAATGGGTTTACGCCCGCCGCCCGGGCGGCGGATGCGGTCGGCCGGCAAGGCCGCGTCGCCCTGGAGCTGGGCCACGCCTAGCTGGAGCGTATCCATGGCCAGACCCGTCATCGCATGAATCGCCGTATGACTCCCCTCCCCCAACGACCAGGCCATAGCCGCGCCCAGCAGGCGGGTGGCCTTCTCGTCCCAATGGTCCGCTAAGATCCGAAAGAGACGACGATAATGCTCCTGTTCCCCCTGAATCCACTCAAACATTGGCATGGGATTCCCTCCGTTCCTCAGATTTTCCCAACGAAGTGTAACAAAAAACCATGTCAGCGTCCAGTGCGACGGATGTGTCTATGTTAACGGGTGAGAGTGCCCCGGCGGCGCAGACCAGGATCGCCCAGAAAGAAGGGCAGTATAGTATAGCGGATCCACGCCGCGATATCCAGACCAGAAACTGGTAAATAATAGGTTAAAAGTTGAGGGCTCCTTAGCGATTTTCTGCGTGAGGTGTCATCCGCTTTGCAAACGCCCCTCGTGCTTGAAGATTCAGCGGGTCACTGTTTGATTAGCGCCGGACAATTTGATCCGCCGGCCGCGAGAGTCCCCGTTCTGAGCGCCGACGACGTCGTCTACTACCTCTCTTTCCCTGCTCAGATCCGAAGCGATCCGTACCGCTACCAGGCCCTCGAGCATGCCGCGTTGCTGGCCGCCATGCGGCTGATGAAAAATCAGGTAAAAGCGATACGGAGCGGCGCCTCCGGTCATCGTTGTTTGATGCCCTGCTAGAAGGCACGGCGCCCACGGCAGGCCTCTCGGTGAAGCGTGCGGATCTACTGGGACTGCATCCCGACACGCCGTACTCCCTTCTCGTCCTGTCAAAAGAAGAGCCGCAGGAGGACTTTGATCCTCTCCAGGAGGATCAGCATCATCAATGGCTCAGCACCGCACTCAAATCCTTTAATCCCGTTGTCACTGCCTCTGGCCGGTTCTGGGCCGTCGCGCTTAAACCCCCGCGTCCCAACTTGTCGGAGCTGGAAAGCGCACTGGCCGAGTGGCGCCGGAAATTTTCATGGACACGGGGGGTGCTGTCAGAACCGCTGATTCTCCAAGATACCGCCCGGACATTCGACTCCTTGCGCCACCTGTGCGAATTTGCCCCTACAGGCCATGTCACTCCCGCTCAGGACCTTCTCTTTTACCGCGCTCTGCAGTCTCTGCCGGCGCCGGTCATGGAGGAATTCTTTCGCCTGACATGGCAGAAGATTGATGATGCTGCGCTGCGTACGACACTGCAGCAGCTCATAGCCTACCGGGGCTCCCTAACCGGTGCCGCACGGAGCCTGGGCATTCACCGCAATACGCTGCGCAGCCGCATCAGCCGTCTGGAAACCTGTCTGCAAAGACCGCTAACCAATGAGCTTCTGTCACAGTTGGAGCTAACGTGGTCATGGCACCACCTGCACGCACTCAGCAGCGAATCGCTAAGCGATTGATAACTGCTTCCATTTCAATTTCCAACCAGCCCCGCCGCCCATGACACCCAGTCCCCGCCACAGGCCAAGGCTTTCTTGTTGTTCCTGTGTCACTCGTCTGCAATAATGCTTCCCACGCGGTCAGCCAGGTCGGGAATTTGCCTCCGGCGGATGACTCCGTAGACAAACGCCAGGACTAGCATCCCTAGGACAATCCACGGGAATTCATTGAACGGTGCCGGCTGACCCGGCTCAATCAGTCCCCACAAAGGCAAAATGAGGGCAATTGTGCCACCGACCGGAATAATTAGGTGGCGCACCCACGAAAATTGCGCGCGGGCCTCACGCAAATAATAGACCGGCAAGGCAATATTGAGCACCAGATACACCAGTGCTATGGGAATCGTGCCCAGCGTGGCAATGACGCCAGCAATGGCAAGCGGCGACCCATGGCTGACCCAAATGAGGGTCATGGCGAGCGAGACGCCCAAGTACACAAAGATCGCGACAGCCGGGGTCCCGTGTCGGCTGACACGGCCCAACACAGATGGCAGCAGTCCTTCGCGGCCCGCACTAAAAATCATCCGCGCCTGCGCATTTGTCGCCCCGATCAGCGAGGCGAATGTGCTGGTGAGTCC
>DAHWJO010000283.1:0-2340 GCA_027344105.1 Sulfobacillus sp. | reverse complement strand
GCGGGTGTTGTACTGGGACATGGATGCCCACCACGGTGATGGGGTGGAGGCGGCCTTTGTGGAGGACCCGGACACGCTGACGGTCTCCCTGCACATGGATACGGACTACGCTTACCCCTCTCAGGGCGGGAAGCTCAGCGATTGGCCGGGCTTGGCGGTTAATCTGCCTTTGCCCAAAGAAGTGAATGACAGTGAGTATGCTCTGGCTTTTGCGGTGTTGTGGCCTCGCGTTTTGCAGCACTTCGATCCAGATGTCGTCGTTTTGCAGGCGGGCACCGATATCCTCGCCCCCGACCCCTTGAGCAAGTTCCGGATCTCCAACGGCCTGTTCTGGCAGGTCGTACGCCAGATTGTCGCGGAAAGTCCGCGTCTGCTGGTGCTGGGCGGGGGTGGTTATCATCCCGTTGCCCTGGCGCGCTGCTGGACGGGGCTTTGGGCTATTTTGAGCGGACGTTCGTTACCCGCGGAATTGCCTGCGGCCGGGCGGGTGCTGCTCAAGGCCGTCGAATGGGAGCTGGACGATGAGGATGTGCCGGACTATGGTCAGCAGTTCCTGTCGCTGGAAGATGCACCCCGATCCGGCCCGGTGCGCGCCGATCTGCATGAGCGCTTGGATTTTTTGCTGCAACATCACCCTCTCTTTGTCAACAGGAGTAACGCTGCGTGAATGCTGCGGAAAACGGACTGATTCCCGGAGCCGCCAACAGTGCCGGTACCAAGACCTATGTGGCACGCTTCGCCGAGACCCTCGCGGACGAACACTTCAGTGACTTTTTAAATACCCGCATCAAGCTGTCTTCGCTGGGGGTCGGCACCTTCCCCGGCGGCGTGGACGATGTGACGGATGTCGCGGTGGCGGCCATTGTGGCGCAGGCCTTGCAATCGGGTATCAATGTCGTCGACACTGGTGCCAACTATCGTTTCGGACGGGCCGGACGGGCGGTGGGGGTGGGTATTGCCAAGGCCATGGCGGCAGGCATTCGGCGTGAGGAATTCTTTGTCGTCGGCAAGGGCGGCTTTTTGACCTTTGCCAACGGCCGCCCCAGGGAACCGCTGGCCTTTTTCCGTGAAGAAGTGGTGGCCAAGGGGTTGGGCAAGGAAGATGACCTCGCCCAGGGCGTCCATTGCCTGAGCCCCGAGTATATCGCCTGGCAACTGGATGCCCTGCGCGAGCAGACGGGTTTAGAGACGTTGGATGTCTTCCTGATTGATCAGCCGGAAGTGCATATCCCGGTGATTGGCAAGGAACGCATGTATCAGAAACTGATCGACGTGTTCACCATGCTCGAAGCCGCGGTGCAGGCCAACAAAATTCGCTGCTATGGCATTTCCACCTTTAATGCCTGCCGGGTAGAGACCGATAATACGCTGTTCCAGTCGCTGACCAGCCTGATCGGATTGGCTGAGAAGGCCGCAGGGCAAGGCAATCGCCACCATCTGCGGGTGGTGCAACTTCCCTTCAATGCGCTGATGCCGGAGGCCTACACCCGTTTCAGCCAGGTGACCGGGCAGGGTAATATCGGCTCGACCATTCAGGCGGCTTTTCAGCTCAAGCTGACCATTATGGCGAGTCACCCCCTGGGCAAAGGACTGCTGGCGCGGGAAGAAGTGCCTTCTCTACAGGAAGGGATGCCGGAGCTGGCTGATGCCGCGCAGCGCGCCATCCAGTTTGTGCGCTCGACGCCGGGTATCGGGGTGACGCTGGTGGGACTTAGCTCGCCCCTGCATCTCGCCGATTTTCTGGCGGTAGCCAGACAGCTTCCACTCCCCAAAGGGCGCTATCTGGCCATGTTTGAGAAGGAGGAATAGTCTGTACTGAACGGTTTCCGTCTATTTTTCGATGGAATCCGCTGACTTCTGATCCGGCCCGCTTTTGGGGGCTTTGGCCATTTCGGCGAGCAGGCGCTCTTGTTCCGCGAACGAGAGGCGGCGCTGTCCAGGCGCAAAACCCTTTTTGGCGGGGGCATTGGCGGCAGGGTGGCCGGCCCGCTCGCTCTCCTTGGTCTGGGTATAGTCTCGTAACTCGCGCTGCCATTGCGCTGGTTTCTCACCGGTGTCTGCGCGTCCCTGGTAGTTGGCGGGAGCGGCTGGCGTCTGTTTGGCGAACCAGCTCGCCTTGCGCAGGGCCTTGTTGTAAGCGCTGATCCACAGGTCAATGCGGCTGAGGTCCCAGAGCGCAGTGGCGCAGAGCACAATGGTAAGGCCAATGGCCTCCCAGATTAAACCCAGAAAGGCCAGCCCGATAATTGCGGCGCTGATTAGCGGAAAGACCCAGGCCCAGGCCTGTTCCAGATAGAAACGATGCGCTCCAATGGGAAACAAGCACCAGTATAGATAACC
>DAHWJO010000282.1:0-2389 GCA_027344105.1 Sulfobacillus sp. | reverse complement strand
GTAGCTTGGCAGAAGGCATAACAGATTGTACTCCCGACAAAATGAAATCCACGCTGTTTCAAATCACGGGACAGCCTATCGGACAGGGCTGAGGTGCTAGGAACCTCGGCACGGGTTGCGTAGTGGTGAATTTCTGGACGATTTTCTGCAAAATTCCACAGATAGCGCGCAAAAGAACCCCATTCCGCTTGGATTTCTTCAAAGGCTCTGGCATTATCCACGGCCGACCGGATCTTAGCGCCGTTCCGGATGATTGCCGGATTCACAGCAAGCCGGCCAATATCATCTTCATCAAATCGGGCCACGCAAGAGGAGTCGAACCCGCAGAACGCCTCGCGGTATCCTTGCCGCTTGCGCAGCACGGTCAGCCAGCTCAGCCCGGCCTGGGCTCCCTCAAGCACGATAAATTCAAATAGGCGCCGGTCATCCGTCACCGGCACGCCCCACTCCTGGTCATGATAGGATTGATAGAGAGGGTCGGATATCTCCCAGCCGCATCCGGCCATAAAACGCCTCCTCCGCTTGAACTCCTACTGGCCGGCCCAGCCAAAAAACCGCTGAGCATTTAGAACCGACAGCTCCCCCCAACCTCCGGGCTGGGGGGCAAATGCATCGAGAAACCGGACTAACTCCGCTATCTCATGGGGCTCGCCGCGAAAATTGTGGGGACGGTGCGGAAAGGGAGCGTCTGTTTCGAGTAGAACCAGGTTAGGGGGCACTTGGGTGAAGAGCGTCTGGTCGCGGCCACGCCAGAGAATATCCGGTGTGATGCCAACGTAATACCGGCGGGACGCCGCTTCCTGCACCGCCTCCGCCGGAGCCTTGAGCCAGTGAAAAACGACCTGCCGGATCCCTGGAAATTCTTCCAGGATTCTCAGCATCGGCTCACACCCCGCGTGCACCGCATGCACAATGACCGGCAGTTGCCGCGCTTCCGCCCAGCTTAATTGGATATACAGCCACTCCCAGTTGCGGTTGAAGGCCTCCCTGGTCAGAAAACTGTATGCGGGCAAACCGATTTCCCCGATCGCTGCCACGCTCCCCCTCTCCATGATGTCCCGCAAGGCCTGCAGAGCCCCGTCGGCATGCGCAATTTCTGGGTGGAGTCCCACAGTGCGCACATAGCGGATAGGGGACAGAATTCCCTGCGCCAGCAGGCGGGACTGTTGATGGTAAGCATCGGGGGAGGAGGCCACCAACACCCAAGTTCTTACCCCTTGCTGGTCCGCGCGCCGTGCGGCCTGCACTGGAGAAAACATGGCATCAAGATGCACGTGTGTATCCCATAAGGAGTCCATAAAGGCATTATGCCACAGGCCTCCTGCCTTTTCCAAAACTCCGCGGCTGCCGCCAGCGGCAATATGATAAAGTGATGTTAAATGTCTGGAAGAAGGTTTGATCCGTGTGCGACTCATTGACCGCGCTTCACCATGAGATCATTGCATGCCGCAGGTGTCCCAGGCTGGTAGCCTGGAGAGAAGAGACCGCCGCGAAGAAAGTCCGGAGATTTCTTGCGGAGCCTTATTGGGGGAAACCGCTGCCGGGATTCGGCTCCCACCACGCGCGCCTGGTCGTGGTGGGACTGGCGCCCGCAGCTCACGGAGGGAACCGCACCGGACGCATGTTTACGGGGGATGCCTCCGCTGACTGGCTCATGGCCGCGATGCATGAGAGCGGTTTTGCCAGCCAGCCCCAAAGTCTGTCCCGAACTGACGGTCTCGTACTCCATGACGCCTACATTACCGCAGCGGTGCGCTGCGCACCGCCCCAGAACAAGCCCACAGGACAGGAGGCCGAAGCCTGTGCCGGCTACCTTGCTGAGGAGCTCAATTGCCTTCAGCCCCGCGTGATTCTGGCGTTGGGGAGGTTCGCCTTCGGTTCCGTCCGAAAATATTTAAAAGGCTTGGGGGTGGATGTTCGCCCTTTCCTGTTCTCGCATGGAGCTCACTTCGAACTAGACTCTCCCTATCCGGGGCGGCTAACCCTTCTGGCGTCTTATCACCCCAGCCAGCAAAACACCCAGACGGGCAAACTGACCCGCCCCATGTTTGCGGAGGTATTTCACATGGCCCGGATGTCTCTCGGAGCCGTCCAGGCAGAGTAACTCCTTTAGCGGGGACAAAAATTCCGCACAACGCCAAAACCCAGCCAGCCTGTCCGAAATTCCGGGCAGGCTGGCTGGTCAGTGGATACTACCACCCAATACGGCTAGAGGCATTTAGCTTGCAGAGTAAATCGCGCTCTCAGTGGCTTTGGCCTGATCGATCAGGGACTTTGCGCGCTGCACATCTTCTGGCGATCCGTGGACAATCACCACATACTTGTCAGCCTTGACAGCTTCTTCATACTTGATGACGCTATGCTTGGGCACGCCGATATTAACCAGGGC
>DAHWJO010000281.1:0-2391 GCA_027344105.1 Sulfobacillus sp. | reverse complement strand
TCGCGGCCCGCACTAAAAATCATCCGCGCCTGCGCATTTGTCGCCCCGATCAGCGAGGCGAATGTGCTGGTGAGTCCGGCTAGATAGACGAGAATGGCGAAGGGGCCCAGCGCCTTAGTCGCGGCGGCGACAAACGGCACCGACTGATTGGCAATGAGGGCAGCATGGTCATGAAAAGCAATCGATGTGGTCCATGCCATCAAGAGATACACCACAGTCACAAAGACCGTAGCCGTGTAAATCGCGATAGGCACTGCGCGGCGCGGATTTTTGGTTTCTTCCACCATAGCTCCGGGATTGCCGACACCAATAAACAAGAAGACCGCTAACGGAAAGGCCAACCCAATTCCCGCTAGCCCATTTTTGATGTGAGCCGGATTAAAACTGCTGAAGGACAGGTCGTGCAGGTGAGTGGCTACAATCGCGATCATACTCACAAGGATCAGCAGCAGCTCAAAGGCAAACATCGCCACCGCCCACCTGGTGGAGATCTTCACCCCGCGGTAGACTAGGAATGCGACAAACAGGACCAGAACAACCGAAATAATCTCCCAGGGGACGACAACATGCAGAAACTGGCTTAAAATCAGAGCCGTCCACCCACCTAAGACAGCGATCACAAAGCCTACCGCAACAATAAAGCCGAATCCCAGGGCCCACGCGGCCATCACTCCAGGGATAGCTCCGAATGTCTTTCCAATGTACGAAATATAGGATCCCGTGCTAGGGGTGACCCGCGTAAATTCCACCAGGCTATTGATCTTCAAGAGGATGACGATGGCCGCGACAACAATGGCTAAAGGGCTGGCCACGCCGGCGGCTGCTGCGATAGTGGCAAAAGAAAAGAAAAAACTCATCGCTGGCGCCGTATTCGCCAGGGACACGGCAGTAATGTCACCCGTGGTCAGGGTGTTTTTATTCAACCGTCCCACAGGTCTGCGGCGAGGTGTTGGCTCAGTTCGTTTCATGAGAACGCCTCCCTTACCATAATCGCTGAAAGATGGATCCGCTGAAACGGGATGGATCAAGATCAAGTCCTCGGGAAGGATGCAAGGCAAAATGGTCACCAGGGTGTGCACAAAGGGTGGTACCCTTTCTTTAGGTAGGCTCCTGTCCTCCCCGGGCGGCCTCTTTCGATAAGAAGGCCGCCGAACGAGAAGAGAAGCCCGCACTCGCTGCCAATGGGCCGTTTAACTCTGAGGCATGGCGGCTTGAACCTGGCGCGAGGCGTAAGTCAAAGCCTCATCCATAATCTGCAAGCCCTGGTCCAGCTCGCCGTCACTTGTCGAAAGGGGCATAAGCGTACGGATGACGTGATTGTCCATTCCCGCCCGCATGACAATCAGTCCATGTTTATAAGCATAGGTGGCAAAATGCTCTGCCGCCAGTGCCGACGGCACTCGCGACTCTTGCGACTCGACCAATTCCAAAGCCGCCATGGGTCCCAACCCCCGCGCCTCTCCGACAATATCATAGCGGTCATGGAAGGATTGGAATCGCGCTTGAACCCTTTGTCCCATAAGTTCGGCGCGTTCAAGCCACCGGGGGTTTTGCTCAAATTCCTCCACAACGGCCAATGCGGCGGCGAGAGCCAAGGGATTCCCGCCGTAGGTGCCCCCCAACCCTCCCACGGGGGGCGCATCCATAATCTCCGCGCGCCCAACCACTGCGGACAGGGGAAGCCCAGCCGCCAAGGATTTTGCCACCGTCATTAAATCCGGTTCAACGCCCGTGTGTTCGCATGCAAACAGTTTTCCTGTCCGTCCGAATCCCGATTGAATTTCATCGGCGATTAACAGGATTCCGTGCTGTGCGGTAATCTCGCGCAGCCGTGGCAAAAAGTCTGCAGGGGGCACAATAAAGCCGCCCTCCCCCGCCACCGGCTCGACGATGACTCCCGCCACCTGCTCAGCTGGAATTTCCGTGCGGAAGAGTTCCAGCAGGCGCTCAGCGGCAATCCGTCCATAGCCGGGCTGGCCGCCGGCCGGGTCGCGATAGGGGTACGGGTAGGGAATGTGGTAGATTTCTGGAGCCATGGGACCAAACCCGGCGCGGTAAGGCTTCGCTTTGCCGGTGAGAGTCATGGTCAGCAGGGTCCGGCCGTGAAAGCCGTAGGTGAAAGCCACAATGGCAGGTCTGCCGGTATAGCTGCGCGCGATTTTTACAGCATTCTCAACAGCTTCAGCTCCCGAATTGATAAAAAGCACTTTCTTCGCCCAAGATCCCGGAGTGATAGCGGCAAGGCGTTCAGCTAAGGCGATATATGGCTCATAAGGCAAGACATTGACCGAGGTGTGAAGATATCGGTCCAATTGCTGGCGTATGGCCTGCAGGACAAAGTCCGGCCGGTGTCCTAAATTTTGCACCCCGATGCCGCCAGCGAAATCCAGA
>DAHWJO010000280.1:0-2391 GCA_027344105.1 Sulfobacillus sp. | reverse complement strand
AAGCGGCGTAACTTCTCATCCAGAAACGGGAAAATCTGCTGAAATTTTTGGCGCAATCGGTCTTCACTGTCTTGGGTATACACGGAATCATCTCCCAACGATCTAATAGAAGATAATTCCACACCGAACGCGTATTTTCCTTTGCACAAAGAAAATTAATTATTGCACGCCGCCTAAGTGGAGCGGACACCTGTTTACTGGCTCCACGGTGGCCGGCATGAAGGGGGCAGGAACCTAGCACAGGCTCGGACGCGGAACGCGGGAACCTTCGCTGTGATGCCAAGGAAACCGGTCAAGTGGAGGCCCCACAAGACCCTAAGTACCAATGCACAGCAAGGGGCAGAGGCCCTCGTAGTAGCGATGAATCGGCGTAATGGCCGGGGAGCCAAGGGGGACCATTATCTCAGGACACTGTTCGGTGTCAACCGAAAGGGAGGAACACATGGATAAGCCCAAACCGTATGCCATTCCCAAATGGCTGGTGTATAACGCATACGAACGCGTCAAAGCCAATCACGGCGCCGCTGGCGTCGATGGGGAAAGTCTGCGGATGTTTGAGGAGGACCTGAAGAACAACCTGTACAAAATCTGGAACCGGATGTCCTCGGGGAGCTACTTTCCCCCGCCCGTCAAGGCGGTGGAAATTCCGAAGAAATCCGGCGGCGTCCGCATTCTGGGAGTGCCTACCGTGGCCGACCGGATTGCGCAGATGGTCGTGAAGCTCACCTTTGAACCGCTGGTGGAGCCCATCTTTCATCCGGATTCTTACGGGTATCGCCCCGGGCGGTCCGCCCATGATGCCTTAGCGCAAACCCGGACACGGTGTTGGCGATACGACTGGGTGCTGGAGTTCGATATTAAAGGGCTCTTTGATAACATTCCGCATGACTTGTTAATGAAGGCGGTACGCAAGCACACCGACAATCCGTGGGTGCTCCTGTATATCGAGCGATGGCTGGTTGCACCCCTACAGCGAGCCGACGGCTCGCAGGAACCGCGCACATGCGGCACTCCACAGGGGTCCGTGATTAGTCCAGTGCTCGCTAATCTCTTTCTCCATTACGCCTTTGACGTCTGGATGAGTCGGCAGCACGCCGACCAGCCCTTTGAGCGGTACGCTGACGATGCCGTGGTACACTGTCGGTCGTACGCCGCAGCCGCGGCGCTCAAAGAGGACCTCGCCCGGCGCTTGGCGGAATGTGGATTGGAGCTGCATCCCACAAAGACCCGGATTGTCTACTGTCAAGACGATGATCGGCGGGGAACGTACTCGGAGACCCGTTTCGACTTTCTCGGGTACACATTTCGTCCCCGGCGGT
The DNA here is from genome assembly GCA_027344105.1 of Sulfobacillus sp. Taxonomy (GTDB): domain Bacteria; phylum Bacillota; class Sulfobacillia; order Sulfobacillales; family Sulfobacillaceae; genus Sulfobacillus. The sequence goes on along the minus strand of DAHWJO010000280.1, from coordinate 1,072 downwards.
CTAAGAATCGCCATGGCAAGTACTTTATTAACTTCACTCCAGCGGTGAGCAATGCGGCCCTCAAGGCCATGCGGCAAACCGTTCATGATTGGCGGCTCCACCTTCAGGTGTCGCGAGCTATCAAGGACCTTGCGCGCCAGTACAATCCCGTGCTGCGAGGCTGGATGCAGTACTATGGCCGGTTTTATCCCTCGGCCCTGTATCCCCTTCTGCGACATGTCAACCGAGTGCTGGTCCGATGGGCCACGCGGAAATACAAGAAGCTGGAACATCACATCCGTCGGGCCGAACACTGGCTGGGCGGAGTGGCACGACGCGAACCGCAACTGTTTACACACTGGCAACGCGGGTTACGGCCTGCGGCGAGGTAGGGGAGCCGGATGAGCCGAGAGGTTCACGTCCGGTTCTGGGAGAGGCTCGGGGTGCGAATCCCCGGGCCTACTCGCTTCCTCGTCTGCTTTGAGCAGCCGCAGGATGCGCAACGCTTTGCGGCGCAACTGCCCATGCGCATGCATCAATTTGGCCTCGAGCTGGCGCCCGAGAAAACGCGGCGCCTGCCCTTCGGCCATCGCGCATGGATAGCCACGGAGGCGCGTCACGAGCCCCGGGTGACTTTTGACTTCCTCGGCATGACCCACTTTGGAGCCCGCACCCGGCAAGGCCGGTGGCAGCTCCAACGGCGCCCGACGAAGAAAAGCCGCCGGAAATTCCTCCAGAAAGTGAAACAGACGCTGAAAGCCCGCTGGCATGACGGCATTCTGGTGCACCAACGGTACTTGAACGCCGCTTTACGCGGCTTCTATCAGTACTTTGGGTACCCGGGCTGCCAGCCCGGACTCAACACGCTCCGTCAACAGGTGCTCTATGCTTGGTACCAAGTGCTCCGTCGTCGCAGCCAGCGCAGCCCGCAAGGGTGGGCGTGGTACTTGGCGCAGGGGTGGTTTATGGCGCCTGTGCCCAAACTGCGACCGCGCGACACCGTGGCACGGTAAGCGGGGAGCCGGATGCGGTAATTCTGCATGTCCGGTTCTGAGGGGAGGGGGACGCTCAAGGGAAACTCGCCACGACGGCC
>DAHWJO010000027.1:0-27035 GCA_027344105.1 Sulfobacillus sp. | reverse complement strand
TGTGGGTCGGCATGGGAATTGGGGTCTTGTGTCTGGTGGTCGGTGTGGCCGCAGTGTTTCGCGACTCGGGCCAGGGACGTTTCCATTCCGGCGCGCCGCGCCCACAGGGGCAAGCTTCGGCGCGCCCGGACCCAGCAGCGGCTCGGTCCTTTCCCCGCATCTTGCCGTCGCGACTTTTGGCCGGAGTTGTCGAGGGTTTTTACGGGCCGCGGTGGTCATTTTCTGCTACTCAGAACATTTTCCGCTTTATGGAGAGGCAGGGACTGAATACCTTCGTGTATGCGCCGAAAAATGTCCCGTACCTGCGAGCTGAGTGGAATGTGCCCTATCCGGCCAGCCACCTTCGCAAGCTCGGAAGCCTGGTGGCTGCCGCGCACAGGGACCGGATAGAATTCATCTGTTCGGTCAGTCCTGGACTTTCAATACAATACTCCAGCGCTGCCGACCGGGCCCTGCTTGTCGCCAAGATCAATGAGCTTTGGTCCGTGGGCATCCATAACGTGATGCTGAGCTTTGACGATATTCCCACGTCGCTCAACGGGCCCGACGCGGCCGCCTACCACGGCAGCCTCGGCTTGGCTCAATGTTCATTGGTCAACAGCGTTGAGGCCGCGGAAGCGGCCGAAGGACACCAGATCCATCTGTTTTTCACGCCGACGACTTATTGGGGAGTGCAGCAAACTCCGTACTGGAAATCCTTGCGGGATAATCTGGATGCTGGCATCCCGGTTATCTGGACGGGACCCTTCGTGCTCTCCGCCTCCATTACGGCCCAGGAGGCCGAATCGGTGCGGCGCGACCTGGGCCACCCCCTTATCGTCTGGGACAATTACCCGGTCAATGATTACACATACGTCATCGCCCATCATCCGCAGCTCTTCTTAGGCCCGGTTGAGGGCAGGGGTGCCCGGCTGCCCCAGGCGCTGCGGGGTTACCTATTCAATCCCATGCTGCAGCCGTATGCATCCGAAATTGCTTTAGCCACCGGAGCGGCATATCTGCGCAATGCTTCCGCCTATCACCCCGCAGCGGCGTGGCAGAAAGCTCTGGAAACTGTAGGGGGGCAAGGAGGTGCGGCCGCTCTTGGCAGTTTCGCTGGAGCCAATTCCGTCAGCTTTCTCAGCCCGGATGCTTCGGACAGACTCCCCGCCAATGTGAAGAGCTTCTGGAGCAGCTACGGCCATGGTAAGAACCTCGACAACACGGCTCTGGACAGAGAGTTCACCGCATGGGCCCACAACGGGGCGGTTATGCAGCACACTCTGACCCCGGCTTTGTACCAGGAAATCAAGCCATGGGTGGCGCTGTACCGCCGCGAGGGGGCGCTGGGCGCCCAGGTGGCAGCAGCTCTCCAGCACCGGCAGGCTACGGCGCCGGTCAAGGAAATGGAGAAGGAGCAGCAGGCTATCAATAACGCTGCGGACCAGCTCGGAGTGCACCAGATTCTGGCGCAGTGGTTCTCCCGGGCATTTAGCCTGTTGCCTGCCGCGCGCTAATGCGCTTCCTGCTCGTGTCTTTTGGGACTGATGTCAAAAAAACCGATGACGGTCGCCATGAAGATGAAGCTGCCTGGAATCAGCCAGAGTGTCAGGGAACCCGCCGCGCCGAAAACCGTGGCAAACAAGCCAATCCAAGAGGCGGTGAGAGGCTTGTACAGAAACAGCACGCCGGCAATGAGGCATAGTGCCCCCATAGCCACGGTGAGGTGCGAGGCGGACACGCCGAAACGGCTATAGTGGTTGAACAGGGCTGTGTAAACTCCCGGAATATGCTCAAACAACCCCGCCAGAATACCAGAAATTCCTCCGAGGATGCCCAATATAAAGGCTAGATATTTCATCGTTGTCTAATCTCCTTGAGAAGCAGTTTGCCCATACCCGTTTAGGGCCAGGGACGGTCAAATATTTTCGCCAGTTTCAGGCGGTATTGCTGAAACGAGAAATTCTTCAATGTCCGGGCGCTGAAACCGCGGACCGGAATCCCTCCGTGCAGCACCCAGCCCACACCCTGCCCTTCGTCAAGAGAGATCAGCATGCCTCGCAGGCGGGGGCGGAAATCAGCCCCGGGATGACCTTTAGTGATGCGGCTCATCACGGTTTCTCCAACAAAATCGCCGGCCAGGGCGGCCAGCTGCGCAGTAGCAGGGATGTCCTCTCCATCTACCACCACATGCCACAAATCGCCTGCCACAAACACCTGCGGCAACACCTCCCCAAAGCCGTCAGCCACGGGATATCCCCGGGAATCCAGCGGCAGCCCGCTGTGCCGTATCCATGCGGGCGGGGTAATGCCGCCAGCCCAGATGAGGATATCATATCCATAATGGTCCCGTTCCAGTTCGATGCGGGAGCTGTTGACCTGCATCAGCTTCTGGCCCATCACGACGGTTACGCCAGCGGCCCTGAGACGTTTGTAGGCATACGCCGACAAGCCTATGCCGAGGGCGGGCAGCAGCCGTTCGAAGGCCTCGACCAGGATCACGTCGTGGTCGATGGCAAGCATCCCGGCAACCTCCACACCTGTCAGGCCGCCGCCGATGACGGCCACCCTCTGGTCCTTGGCATAGCGCAGAGCATCTTTGATGCCGCGCGCGTCCTGCCCATCGCGGAGCGTGTGGGCCACCTCGCGCAGACCGGGAATAGGGGGTAAAGAGGGTTCCGAACCGGGGCATAAAACCAGCCAGTCGTAGCTGATAGGGTCGCCGCCCGAGAGAATGACCGTTTTGGCGGCAGTATCCAGACCTGTCACGGAGTCGTTCACGCGGGTCAGCGGAGAATCCTTCAGCAACTGGTCGTAGGGCATGACGTGGTGGTCCACGTCGCCGTGTTTGGCCAGGGCCTCTGGCAGCTCCGGAATCAGCTGGTGTCCTTCTCCCGGCTCGATCAAAATCAGTTCCGCGTCGTTAAGTTCCCTAAGGGCGCCGATAGCCCCCAAGCCTGCATAGCCGCCTCCGACAATCACAATCCTCTGCACAAGGCCTTCCTCCTGTATGCGGCTATACCGCCCGATTATATGAGATATATACTAATGATGCCATAATCCCGGATGTTAATCAATTGCTCGGCCTGCCCACCCGGCTAGGCAGCTCCATATCTTGGGCTCAGTGCCAGGATGCGCAACCACAGGCTGCATTAATGGCAGAGTATTCCCACTACGGAGGAGAAGTTGTTTTGGGAAGCGCGCGAATAATGGTTATAATGATAGAATTGGCATAAATAAAAATCTGTGGGGGTGAATGCTATGAGTACGAGGTTTGCATTGGGCGAGGTGCCTTTGATTCCGCCCCAATACCAGCCCTCTGCGCGGATTCCTGTCCGCACACCAGGAGAGTACCAGCAACTGTACCAGTCTTCCATTCAGCATCTTGGTGAGTACTGGGCGTCGGTTGCCCAGGATCTTCAGTGGATGACGCCTTGGACTGCAGATATGGAGGGAGGCCTTCCGGACTTCCGTTTCTTCACCGGCGGCACAGCTAATGTCAGTGTAAACTGCATTGACCGATTTGCCGCCGCAGATGGCGGTAAAACCGCGCTGATCTGGCGGAGTGAGACGGGGGAAGAGCGGCAGTGGACGTACCAGCAGCTTTTGGGGGAAACCGCGCGCTTTGCATACAGCCTGCAGGAGATGGGGATCCGCAAGGGCGATGTGGTCGCCATCTTCCTGCCGAATCTTTTGGAGACATTTGCGGCGGTGCATGCATGTTACCGAATTGGCGCCATCTATAATATTGTCTTTTCAGGATTTTCACCGGAGGCCCTATTTGACCGGCTTGTGGACACACAGCCGCGGGTGGTCGTGACTGCCGACGGCACATACCGCCGCGGCCGGGTGGTGGCTTTGAAGACCGCTCTGGACAAAGTTATTGACCGGCTCCCCAGTATTGAGCATGTGGTCGTGGTGCGCAGAACCAGAGCAGATGTGCCCATGAAACAGCCCCGGGACATTTACTGGGATGAAGTGTTTTCCCCCAGTGGCCCGATGGCCGATCCTGTGCCGGTGGAGGCCAACGAGCCGGGTTTCATTATCTATACCTCCGGCACGACGTCCCGCCCCAAAGGGCTGGTGCACTCTGCGATGGGATTTCTCGTAGGCACCTATCACAATGTCCGGTATTCCCTAGATTTGGGTAAAGATGATGTGTACTGGTGCACAGCGGACACGGGATGGCTCACCTTTCCCATTTTCGAGCTGGTGGGGGGATTGGCCAACGGGGTGACGGCACTGGTGTATGAGGGCGCGATGGACTACCCTGACCCGTCAGCGTTTTACAAGATAATGGCGCAACATCACGTGACCAAAATATTTACGGCGCCGACATGGTTGAGGATGCTGGCCCGTTTCGGCCCGGAATTGCCCGCGGCCTATGATCTGTCAGCATTGAAATTGATCGGGCTGGTCGGGGAACCCTTGGACCCGGCCACGTGGTATTGGGTGCAGCAGCATATTGGGACAGGCCGTGTCGATATCAACAATACGTATGGACAAAGCGAGACGGGAAGCGCCTGGGTATCCTCTGTAGCCGGCGTCACGCCGATGAAGCCGGGTTCGTGCGGTACTGCGCTCCCGGGGCACGCATTCCAAATCGTCGACCCATCCGGAAGGCCCGTCGCAGCCAATGAGACGGGGGTTCTGACCCTGACCGCGCCATTCCCGGCCCTGGCCCGCACCATCTGGCAGGATCCAGATCGCTTCCGCCACCAATACTTTGCAGAATTTCCCGGAAGCTACACGACTTTTGACAGCGCTGTCCAAGATGAGGATGGCCATCTGTGGATTTTGGGCCGCGTGGATGATGTCATCAATGTGGCCGCGCACAGGCTGTCTACAATGGAAATGGAAAGTGCCATTCTCAATCTCGAGGGGATCGCAGAGTCCGCAGTCATTGGCATTGACGACGCGCTGAAAGGCCAGGTGCCCGTCGCGTTCATTACAGTGCGGCCCGGAAGCGGCATAGACGGGGAGTGGGGAATCCGCGTGGCCGACCAGGTGTCTGAGAATATCGGGGCGATAGCAAAGCCGGCCCAGGTCTTTGTGGTGGACGCGATGCCCAAAACTCGCAGCGGGAAAATAGTGAGGCGCCTGCTGAAGGAGATCTTATTGTCGGGTGGCGTGACCGGGGACATCACAGGCCTGGAAAATCCCGAAGTGATTGATGAGCTCTGCTTGAAAATTCATCCCGAAGGCCGCTGAGACTCTCAGCGGCCTTCGGGCTTCTACAAGGATAAGGATTGCCATGATTCATTCCGTCGACAGACTAGGGTCCACTTGCTCTGAAGACGGGACAATTTTGACCAGCGCACCGATGGGGTCATCCCACACGGCCTGCACCCTCTCCGCTGAGTCGGCCTGGTTGGTGGCTTTAAGCACTTGGAGAGCAGGGGACAAGAGATCCCGAACAGCAGACACATCCGCCGCGTTCAGGGGGCTAATCACCACTTTCGCCGATTCAGCCAGCCGGCTGACCAGCAAATCCGTGGTTAGCCCTTCTTCAGGGCTATGCCTCAAGTAGATCACTCCGCCCGTCATTCCTGAAGCAAGCCACGGGCCAGGATCGCCGAGAATAAGTCCGCGGCCGCGCGTCATGTATTCGAATCCAAAGCCTTTGATGGCGGCGCTGTCCCATAGGGTGGGGGCAGTCTTGGGCGTCGGGAGGCCGTCTCCAAGAATAACCAGATCGGCGCCAGCCAAGCGAATGCCTGCCCGGGCATCGGCACCGCCCTGAACAATGAACAGGCCCCCTTGTGCTCCATAGGCCATGCTTTTACCCACGTGACCCCCGTAGAAGGCCCCTTCCCGGTTGGGAGCTTTCACCACGGCTATCAGCCCGCCTGAAGCCCCTTTGCCCACACCGTCCTGGGCGCCGCCGTGGGCGATCAGGTGAACGCCGTGACTGAGAAACGCCCCGAAGCCCTGGCCGGCAACCCTTTCGACCGGATTCAGAACTGGTGTCTTAATGTCTTTGTACCGGATTCGCTGTCCTGAGACATTAGTGCCGATGGAGCGGCTGTTGCGCAGCCGCACCGGCCTGCTGCTGGGTTTCGCTGAAAATCCCACGACTTGGCTGCCCTGCGCCGCATACTCGTCCTGCTGAACCAAATCGCTCAGTTCGCCGAGAAAGGTTTCATAACCGAGCAGGGACTGGAAAGACGTCTGCTGGAGAAATTGCGACTGACCTACGGCTTCTTGCAGGGACGTGAATCCGAGCGAGCGCAGGTGCATGCGCACCCCTTCGCCGAGCTGGCTGAACAGGGAGACGAGACCAGCCACGGCCGCATCCAAGTCCTGGGGGACAAACCGTTTCAGTCCCCGCATTTCCGCCTCTTCCACTGACTCAATCTGGGTCGTGATGCCAACATGGCAAGTATCCAACTGGCATCCGCGGCACACTGTGCATCCCAATGCCATCATGCTGAGTGTGCCGAATCCGACCCGGTTTGCTCCGAGGAGCACCAGACGCACGACATCTTGCGCACTCCGCATGCCACCATCGGCCCACAACTCCACCCGGTCACGCAGTCCGGCCAAAGTCAGGGCGGTGTGGGTGAGAGGAACACCAATGTCCGCCGGCAGACCCACATGGCGCAGGGCGTGCACGCGGGCCGCACCGGTGCCGCCATCAAATCCGGAGAGGTTGATGACGTCAGCCCCGGCTTTGACAATGCCTACCGCAATCGTACCAATGTTGGGAACAATAGGCACTTTCACCACCACCAGCAGTTCCGGATTAGCCTCCTTGAGTTCGTCAATCAACTCTTTGAGGTCTTCGATAGAGTACAGGTCATGGTTGTTGCTCGGAGAAATCAGGTCCACGCCCGGCACCGCGCTGCGCGCCTCGGCGACCTTTACGGAAACTTTTTTGCCCGGCAAGTGGCCCCCTTCACCGGGTTTCGCTCCTTGGCCGATTTTGATTTCGGCATAGCGGGCGCCGTTTAGCAAGGTGGTGTTGATTCCAAAACGTCCCGAAGCCACCTGGTGTCCCCGCCAGTGATAGTACTGTCCAATCATGTCGGGAATTTCCCCGCCCTCACCGTTCATCGACAGCATGTTCAGCTGCTTTCCGGCCTCGGCATACGCACGGAAGGCGGTTTCGCCTTGGGACCCGAAAGACATCGATGAAATGACGAAAGGCAGAGAGTGCTCGCCGACCTGCAGCGTGACCGGAATCTCCGCATGCAACGCCTGGTCGGTATTGAAGGACAAGGTTTGCCGCAAGGCGATAGGGTGCTTGGTTTCGTTGTGATGCATTTCTTGTTCGTACTCTGCGATGTCCATACTGCCTGCGGTCAGCTTTTTGACGGCTTTAAACGCATAATTTGTCGCGCGGGGAATGGGCATCAGACGGGATTTTTCACCACGCAGGGCCATCCGCTGCGCCTGCTGAGCCACGCGGTGCGCTGCCCACGATTCATAGGGGCCGGCCGCAAAGGAGCGGATGTCCAAGATGTCCGCGATAGCGTCGGGCAACCCAATAGCAGAGAATACGCGGCCGTATCCCGCAAGTTCATGGATGCCCATCGTCGAGATGATTTTCTCCAGGCCCTGGTCCATCACCGTCCGGGTGCCGGTAAAGGATTCGGGGGAGGTCAAACTCCAGATGAGGTAAGGGTCAATGGCGTTGGCGCCCAATCCCAGCAGCACGGCACCGTCGTGCAGATTGCGGAGCATGGCAGAGCGCACGATGATTCCAGTTTGCCGGCGAACTCCGGCATCAATCAGCGCACGGTCCACGGCGGCGGTGGCCAGAGATGGGTCAAGTCCAATGCTCCGCGCATCCGTGGCATCCTGGTCGTCCAATACCAGCAGCTGGCACCCGTTGCGGACCGCCGCAGCGGCTTGTGCGGCGAGCGCCAGACTGGCGCTGAGCTCGTCAGCCTCGGGAGACATTATGAGAGGCAAAGTCGTAGAATAGGCGCCGAAGTGGCTGATGAGGTCGGTGACGTCCGCATCGCTCAGCCAGGGGGAGTCCAGCAGCACCGGTTCCGCAATCGCCCCAGCGACTCCATCCCACGAGGGGCGGGCGCCCAGAAACGTCTGCAGAGAAAAGTGCTCCGATTCCCGCTCGCGGTCGAGAGCAGGATTGGTGACTACCGCCACTGTTTCCTGGAGAAAGTCGCTGATGTTGACGAGGCTTTCCGAAAACGGCGCCAACGGTCCGTCAAAACCCAACGAACCGATGGGCTCCCGGTGATTTTGGGAAAAGGAGTGAATGAGCTGCTCGTCATCCTTGTGCCAGCCGTTAGCGCGGTAAAGCCAGAGTGGGTAACCCGTGCTGGGGGCCGTGCCGGAGCGTTTCCACGGTGCCGGGACGGCGCAGCTTACCCGCTTGGCGAGCCGGCCCATTACAGCGGACTGCTCAATGCGGCGGACATTGCCGTCGGCCTCCCACTCAAACGCGACCATTTGTCCCGGCCCGATCACCTTCGGCTCAGCGACCCACTGGTCGGGGGATGTAATGCCGGGCTCGGAGGACAGAATGTATGCCTCAGAGGTCTCCAAAATCCATAGGGGGCGGAGTCCCAAAGCATCCACAGCTCCTACAATGGAGTTGCCCATGCGGTGCACGATAGCGGCGGGGCCCTGAGCATACGGTCCCCACACGGCGTGTATTTTTTTCCACAGAATTTGGTCGGCTTCCGACAGGGAGGCAATGACTGCAGGAGACGGGCTGATGGCTACCCGCACCGCCTCGGCGTGGCCCAGATGGTCGCGCCATACCAAGGCTGAAATCAATCGGTCAAGATTCTGCGAGTCGCTGCCTTGGGAAATGGGGACGACGCCGTATGCCGCCATTTCACGCTGGAGCCGGTCCACGGTGTCAATTTCGCCGTTGTGGGCCAGACCTAAAAACGGCTGCACACGGGATAGATCAGTAGCCGTGTTGGTCGAGAAGCGGTTGTGGCCAATCACCACCCGGGGCTGAAAATCTGCCGCGGCCTGCTCTCCCAAAATACGTTCCAGGGCATCAGGCCCCTGAGTGACCTTGAGCACGATGTGGGTATTGCTGAAGGATGCAACCGATCCCGGAAAAGCCGTTTCGAGCACCTCCAAGGTCTGGTAGATGTCCGCCGTGCTGCCGGGATCCCCGGCGTGCCACAGAGCATGGGAATCCAGGGCCTGACCATTATCGGTCAGCTCCCGGTGGGACATCAGACGGTGAAAGGGGGTTCCGGCCAGGCTCTGATTTAGTGTCTGTATGCTTTCCCGGCGGTGGGACACTGGGGTCACGACCTGAAAAATCCAAAACCGTGAATCAAAAGCGGAGTGGCGCACACCATGCTCGAGGAGCCGCTGAGCCCACAGGTCGCGCGGAATATCCACAAGAAGGCCAGTGCCGTCACTGCGCCCATCGATCCACCCCGCCCGGTGGTCCATTTGGCGTAGAGACTCCACTCCGACCCGCCAAAGCGCGCTGTGCTCTGAGCCCCCGCCATGAGGTTTTTTAGAAATTGCCGCATAAATAGCGCAGGCATCGTGTTCGATGCCTATATAGCGAACGGCCGCCAGGGAGTTTTTCATCGTGAATCCGCCTTCTTTCCTGAAAAGTGCACCGGATAATAAGTAATCAATAAAATGAAACATTATTCAGTTAAGCACCAAAAGAATCACATCTGGGGCAGCGAGAAGCCTCATTGGAAGATATTCAGGGATTCTCAGCCAAAAGCTTGTGAACCATGGATCATTCTTTACAATGAATATACGCGAATAGGAATTACAATGCAACCATTCGAATAAATTTCCATGAGAATGATTTCATTCTTAGCATAACATGGACAGTCCCCGCCTTCCAAGGGTCTTTTTAATGATTTTTGTGAGATATGCTAATTAATTTTGTGAGTTCTTCCGGAATTATCACAGGAAATGACAGGGTGCGGCTGCCAATCTGGCTGCCATAAGGACCATGGCCCTTATGGTAGAATTTTGGGGGAGACTCTAGAGTGGGAAATGCCGGGCCTCACAGACGGCGATAGCGAGGGAAGCCGGTAACTGCATGCTGACAAAAAATGTCACCCGCATTATGCATGATGTGATGGCTAATGACCGGACCCAAGTCCGTGTGCGGGCGGGACTGCGCAGCGCCCTGGGAATTGCTCTTCCACTGGGTGCCGGGCTCGCCATGGACCAGGTGGCGCTTAGTGTGATTGTTGCGGTCGGGGCTCTGGTGTCGGGGATGGCGGGCCTCACAGGGACTACTCGGCAACGTTTGGGAACAATGCTGGCGGCCGCGGCATGGATGGGGGCGGCGGCATTTATCGGCGGGGTCGCGGCGGTGGTCTTTCTGAGCGCATTTCTGGCCGGACTGATGATAGCCGTCAGCCCTCAGGCAGCACAACTCGGGTTGCTGACAACAGTCGTACTCGTGATTTTTACCGCATTTCCGTCCTCAGTGTCAGCCTCTCGGGACCGGATGCTGCTGGTCGCTTTGGGAGGGCTGCTGCAGACCGCGCTGATGCTCGGATTTGGCAAGCTGGCCCGCGGCAATGCCGAGGTGCAAGGAGCGCAGAGAGCGTATGCGGCAATGGCGGAGTTTGCCCGCCGGCGGTCGCGGACCGCTGACCTGCAAGCAGGGCAGGCACTCTCTCTCGCGGAGGCGAGACCGAGAGATTCCTTTCACCGCTGACCATCATGGGAGCAGTCATACCTCTTGCTGGAGAGCGTGGAGCGTATCCGGGGCGAGCTGTCGGCACTGGTGCTGCTGAGCCGTTCGGCCCGAGGCGGGGTGCGGCGGACACTGCAGAGGACAGAGTTCTGTGGGAAGAAATTTTTTCCGCCATTGCCAGCGCCCTCGATGCCCGCGGCTCGGCCATTTTGTCTACGGCGGACATGGCCGGCGCGGACAAAGAGTGGCGGAGCCTGCGTGCCCAGGTCGAATAATGCGCCAAAGACCGCCCCGCGCTGTGGCAGAGTGTCAGGCAGCACGGGAGCAAGATTATGGACGAGCTGGGACATATCGGTGAGCGGCTGGCGCATCTTCCCCGGTCTGGGGGGGCGGCACCCATGCCGGGGCAGCGCCCGTCAGTGGAGTCGCTGGTCCTGAATATGGGCCAGACAGCGTGGGCTAACCTAACCCTCCGCTCTGCAGCGTTCCAGCACACTTTGCGCCTGGCGGTCACGTTGGCGGTTGCAGTGGCTCTCTACCGTGTCATGGCGCTGCCCCGGGGCTACTGGGTTCCGCTGACGGCTTTGGTGATCCTCAAGCCGGATTTTTTTACCACGGTGGTGCGCGGTGCGGCCCGCATGGGCGGCACTGTTATCGGAGTGGTGCTGGCCAGCGCGCTGATTGCCGTCCCTGACCCCGCCGGATGGTTCAGAATTGTGCTGGTAGTCGTCTTCGGTGCAGCCATATACACTATACTAAATGTAAATTATGCCGTATTCACTGTCTTCATGACGGCAGAGGTTGTGGTCTTGCTTTCATTTTTTGAACATGTTCCTGAGGCAGTGGCGCTGCAGGACCGCCTGCTCGACACGCTGATCGGCAGCGCCTTGGCGATGACGGCTTTTGCCCTGTGGCCAGCAGGCGAGAAAAAATCACCGGCTCGGGCCGTGGCGGACCTGATTGACGCGGAAGTGAGGTACTGGGAGTTCATCATCGGCAATGCGCCGGCGCGGTCGCTGTCGGCCGCCTCCACGCTGTTTTACCGGCAGCAGATACGTCTGGCCCGGACCATGGCCACTGCATCGATCGAGCGCGCCCGGGCTGGTTCCGAGTCATCATCAGTGGACTGGCAGCAAGCGGCCCAATTGCTCATGGCGGTGCGCCGGCTCCACGAGGGGCTGGTGTCTCTCGAAGCCGCAATGATTCAGGAGTCTCCGGGCGGCGCACTGGGGGAGCAGGGCTGGCAGCGCTACGGTCAATGGTTTCAGAGCCTGGCAAGCAATCTCGCCATGACGGCGGCTGCCGCCGGTAACTCCGATGGGAGGCCATCTATGGATGAAAGCTTCCAAAATGCCGTGGCGCTGCAATGCTATGATGCGCCTACCATGTCTGGGGCCTCCGAAACCATCATGAACAAGGTAGCCGTCCGGCTCGGCCGCAATGTGGCGACCATTCTCCGCATGCTGCCCCTGACAAACCCGCCCCGTGGGGGCGGCGTGAAATAAAGAAGGCGGGGAAGACCATGCGCATTGTGGAAGTGATAACGGGGGGAGAAGCCGGCGGGGCGCAGCGCCACGTGGCCGAACTGACCGAATACCTCGCGGGCCGGGGCCATGAAACCTATGTGCTCCATGGGGGTGGATCCTGGCTGGGAGACCGCCTGCAAACCGCGGCGGCTGTGAAGTATGTCGCGTCAATGGGGCGGAGTTTGTCCCCCCGGGATATCCAAGCCCTGAGGGACCTCATTCGCGCAATAGCCCCCATTCGCCCTGGACTGCTGCACGCGCACAGTTCCAAGGCAGGCATTTTGGTCAGAGCGGCGGGGAAAATTCTAAACATTCCGGTCGTATACACGGCGCACGGGCTGGTGTTCACCGACCCGACGCTTCCGGACCTGACCCGGCGGCTCTACCGAGTTCTCGAAAGTTGGGGCAGCAGGCGAAGCGCTGCCGTCATTGTGATGACCGCACCAGACCTGGCTTTTGTGCGCGGGGCTGCTCCCAGGACGCGCGCTGTGCTTATCCCGAATGGCGTAGCGGTGGGGCAGCCTCGGCACGGCCGGTCCTGGAAACGGCCCCGGGTTGGATTCATCGGGAGATTTTCGGCTGAAAAGGGCCTGAACGTGCTCATTGAGGCGGCGCGCTCGGCCGCACAGTGGGAGTGGATTATCGCGGGCGACGGGCCGTTGCAGACTGTTGTCGCCCATGCGGCTGCACGCTACCCGCATATCACGTGGAAGGGATGGGTGGAGAACACGCTGGATTTCTTTGACACTATCGATGTTTTGGTGCAGCCGTCCTTTAAAGAAGGTCTGCCCTATACGGTGCTGGATGCCATGGCCCAAGGAGTGCCTGTGGTGTCGACTCCGGTGGGCGGTTTGCCGGAGTTGGTGGGAGGGGTGGACCCCTCTTTGCTGTTCCCCCCTGGTGACGGCCAGGCACTGCTGCAAGCAGTGCGCTCGGCGCTGGGCGGCCGCCAGCGCCTTGGACCTCAATGCCAGCAGCTGATTGCCCGCCATTACTCTTTGCAGCAGCAGCTGGCAGAGACGGAGAAGGTCCTGCTGTGGGCAGGGCAGAAGTAATGCGGATCCTGGTGATCTCCGCGGTCAGCCCCAACGGTCCCAGCCAGGGCGAGCGCCTCCGCTTGGAAAATCTTATGCGCGGCGCTGGTGCCGCAGGCGACGTTGAATTGTGGCAAGTTGATCCAGCGGCGTCCTCCGCCAGCCGGTTCGCCGCTCTGTGGAGGACGCGGTCGGTCTACTGGGCGCGCAATGCATTTACGCCGCGCAGCATTCCCGCTGCCCGCTATGACCTTGTTATCGCTTTTCAGCTGCGCACGGCGCCCTTAGCGAAACTGGTTCAGAGCCGGCGCCGCATTATCGATCTGACGGATAGCCTGGGATTGTTCCGGCAGCGCCTGAAGCAATTCCGGACAGGATTTGTGCGTCAGATTGCGCTGGCCGGAATTGGCAACAGCGAAGCCGAATGGTCCCGGGAATTTGATGAAGTGTGGGTGAGCGGGTGGCAGGATGCCCAATGGCTCAGAAATCGGGGAGTCAAGGCCTGGGAGGTGGCCAACGCCGTGCGCGAGAAAGTGTTGCTGCCCCCAGGCAATCCCCGCGAACTCCTCTTTGTGGGAAATTTAGCCTACCTGCCAAACCGGCAGGGACTGCAGCGTTTTCTGCGCCAGGTATGGCCTGCGCTGGCTAAGGAGCAATATCGCCTGCACATAGCAGGCCAGGGCAGCGGCAGTATGCGCGGACCGCAAATTATTTCCTACGGATTCGCCCAGGATTTGCTGGCGCTCTACAGGAAAACTGGGATCAGCATTAGTCCGGTAGAATTGGGCACGGGAACACAGAATAAAATATTGGAAGCACTCGGTTACGGGAGGCCTGTGGTCAGCGGGCCAGCGGCGGCCGCTGCGCTGCCGGCACCTGTGCGGGCAGGGGTGGCGGTGGCGGCGGACATTCCAGCGTGGGGCCAAGCATTGAGGGATTTGCAAGACCCAGTCCATTACCGCCAGTGGGTGACCATGGGATGGGAGGCGGTGCCTGTAGCGGGAGAACCCGTCACCGGCCGCCTGCAGTGTTGGGGTGATTGGTAATCTCCTGAATCGCGGCAGGCTGACTGACTGGGTGGGCGCGCACAATGCTCAGCGGCCAGTGATGCCTCAGCGCCATCTCCCGCCATGCGGCTTCGACAGTGCTGGCGCGGTCCGGGTCCATCAGCGCCATGATCGTCGGGCCGGATCCGGAGAGTGTGGCGGCGTATGCGCCGCCCTCATAGCTGACCCGAATAAGGTCAGCCAGCCCTTCTACGAGAACCGTGCGGTAAGGTTGATGCAAGCGGTCCTCCGCCGCATCGCGCAGCACGGTCCAGTCCCGGCTCGCCAGCGCGTGAATCCAGAGGCCCACCCGCTGCGCATTAAAAATGGCATCCTCCCGGGAAACTTGGGGCGGCAGGATAGCCCGGGAGTCTTTCGTGGGGACGGGGTATGAGGGAATAGCCAAAAGGCTCGTCAGCGGCGGAGGATCGTACTGACTGACACGGATGAGACCCTGGCGGTCCCTGTAGGCTAAGACAAAGCCCCCGTAAAGAGCGGCAGCCACATTATCCGGGTGCCCCTCAATGGACGTGGCCCACTGGAGCAAGCGCTCGCGGTTTAAAGGTTCTGGCAGCAACGCGCTAGCCAGCAGCAAACCCGCCACTACCGCGGCCGCACTCGAACCGAGGCCCCGGCTGACCGGGATTTCGCTAAAGACTTCCACAAGGCCCGCGGGCATTTGCGAGCCCGTGGATTCCCAGTACAGCCGGCTGGCCGATGACCAAATTAAATTGCTCTGGTCATGCGGCAACTCGTTCGCACCTTCGCCAAACGTTTCCACGCGCAGCGAGGCCGCCGGGCGGTATGTCACCTTCAGCTCCAAAGACAGTGCCATGCCTAAACTGTCCAGGCCCGACCCCAGGTTGGCACTTGTTGCAGGCACCCGCACTTCAAGCAAGCTCTCACTCTCCTAGTGGGTCATCAGATCAGAAATGGCATCAAGCAGAGATGCACCCGGGACCACTTGCGGTTCCACCTTGGCCCAAAGCCCCGCAGTCGCGGAATCTTTCAGTCCATTGCCGGTCAGTATTCCCACAATATCGCCATCAGGCAGGCGGCCCTCCTGGTACAGCATCTTCAGGCCGGCGTACGCCGCAGCGGAAGCGGGCTCCACGAAGACGCCGCCGTGCGCCAGCTCGCGCTGGGCGTGCAAGATATCCGCGTCAGGAACAGACCGGAACTGGCCTCGTGTCGCCGCCACCGCTTCCCGCGCTAGATGGGCGCTCGCGGGCTTTCCAATGCGGATAGCGGACGCTATGGTGGACACGTCATCCATGTCATGTCCTTGGACCAGTGGATCGGATCCTTGGGCCTGAATGCCGAACATTTGGGGAAGGCCTTGCCCGCGCCGCCGGAAGCCATGGAAATACGCGGAAATATTGCCAGCATTGCCCACGGGCAGAACAAACCCCGCAGGCGCATGTCCCAAGTCATCCAAAATTTCGTAAGCCCCGGTCTCCTGGCCCCGCAAGCGCCACGGATTGACAGAATTGACGAGAGCAATCCAGTCTTCGGTTTCCGCTACGTTCCGCACGGCCGTAAGAGCTTGGTCGAAGTTTCCCTCGATAGCCAAAATGATCGCGCCGTAGGCGCTGGCCTGGATCATTTTCGGCAGGGCGACCTGCCCGTTGGGGATGACAACAAATGCCTTCAGTCCGCCCCGACCCGCATAAGCCGCGGCGGAGGCGGCTGTATTGCCTGTGGAGGCGCAGATCACAGCGCTGGCGCCCTCGTGCTTGGCGTGGCTTACAGCCACGGTCATGCCCCGATCCTTAAAAGATCCGGTGGGATTGCAGCCTTCCAGTTTGAGCCATATGCGGTGCGTGTCCCAGTCTGCCCAGTGCACGAGGGGAGTATCTCCCTCTCCCAAGGTTACCGGGGTCAGAGCGGGAAGTCCCAGCCAATTATGGTAGCGAGCAATCAGTCCGTTGGTCATTGCGTGGCACACTCCTGCGAAAGATGTTTACATGCTAGCATAGTCGGCCCAGCAAGCTCAACCATTTTTGAGAAAATTGGCTGTTAACGCGGTGCTGGTAATAAAGCCTTACGGGCGGTCTTGCGGAGCCCGGGACTTTTGGGTGGGCGGGCTGGAACAGAAGCCCGCCCGGTTCAGCCAAGGATCTGCCCCAACTGGCTTGGCGCTAAGCGGCGCCCAATCATAAACGGACCAAACTCAGCAAATCGGGCGCTGGCCTCGTCAAACCGCATTTCGTAGATCAATTTTTTAAAGTCCAGAGTGTCATCGGAATACAGCGTGACTCCCCACTCCCAATCATCGAGTCCTTGCGAGCCCGTAATGATTTGGGTCACCCGGTCGGCATAGCGGTGCCCGATACTCCCGTGCCCCTTCATAATCTCCCGGCGCTGCTCCCGGCTCAGCGAATACCAGTTGTCGTTCCCTTCGCGCCGCTTGTTCATGGGATAAAAGCAGATGTAGTGGGTTTTGGGCAAAATGGGGAATAACCGTTCCTTAACTCCTGGCAATTCTGTGAAGGGCTGGCTGCTCTTCACAAGGTACTTGCTCAGTTCTACCACAGAGAAGTAGGAGTACGGCCTGCGCAGCACTTGCCCAGCCGCTGACTGGTCCACAGCCAGCTCAATGTGGGCCAAGTCATCCATGGCGGGGCGCATATTGACAAATAGCAGGTCGGCCTTGTGGCCGATAATCTGGTAAATCCCGGTGCTGCCTTCATGATTGTCTTCAGTCTCCTGCCAGTCTTCCGCGAGCGCCTGCAGCCGAGATATAGCGGCATCCCGCTCATTGGCCGTGAGATTTGCCCAGGCGGGCCGGTCAATCTGGCGGAAATCATGCAGTGCGTACCAGCCTTCCACGGTTTCAATAGGATCAGACATCGTCGCGCCGCCTCTTTTAATTATTTTCGCCGTTAGTATACCACACGGATGGGCCCGAATCGCGCCGCCGCATTTGGTATACTGAGACAAATACGATTGGCGAGAGGGGGAAGACCCGGATACGGGAATGTCCCGTATAGGGGGTCAAACACAAAAAATGGCCGAATTTTCGGACCTGCCACAGGACGCATTGAAGCGCCTGCAGCAGGATAGCGGGCGCTTTGTCTTTACAAGCGATTTGAGTGTCAATGAGTTTGTTCTTGTGGAAGAGGCGGGATTCACCCCGCTGGGACTGGTGATGGGGTCGTCCATCTACCATATTGGCTACCAGCAGGCGAACTGGACAAAGAATCAGGAGATGACTGTGCTGTCGCAGGCGATGTACAATGCCCGCGAGCTGGCTATGAGCCGCATGGAGGAGGAAGCCGATGCGCTGAAGGCGGACGGAATCATCGGGGTGCGCCTCCAAGTCAGCCACAAGGAGTGGGGGCAGCATGTGGCTGAGTTCGTCGCGGTGGGCACGGCGGTCCGCTCTAAAGACGGGTCCAGCCACAGGACGGTCAAGAACAAGCCTTTCACCTCAGACTTGTCCGGCCAGGACTTTTACCTGCTGATGCAGGCGGGATACCGGCCGGTGAGCCTGGTCATGGGCTCGTGCGTGTATCATGTGGCTCATCAGGGCACCCTCGCCAGCATCCGTCAGATGGGTCAAAACCGGGAGCTGCTGCCTTATACCCAAGGCCTTTATGATGCCCGTGAGCGGGCCATGGAGCGCATGCAGCTGGAGGCGGCTGACTTGCAGGCGCAAGGGATAGTCGGCGTGCACCTTGACGAGAACAACCACAGTTGGGACTCGCATATTATCGAATTTTTTGCAGTGGGCACTGCCGTGGTCAAGTTTCAGGACACCACGGTCAAATCGCCAAGTCTGGTGTTGCCGATGACCGACAGTGACGCTTAGGGTTTCAGCCTAGGGAGAGAAAGGAGAGACTATGCCATTATTTCGCCGTCCCCCGAAACCGCCTGAGACATCCGGAGTTGCTGCGTCGTCCATTACTTATGAAAGCCAGACGATGGCCGATGTTCAGGCTGACCAGGATGCCCTGGAAAGGGGCGATCTGCCCCGCAAGGCCAAAGACCGGCTGGCTAACACGGTCAGCAAGAAATTGCCATGGATGAGTACCTATTCAGCTCCAGATTTTTACTTGACCGAGCACCTGCGCCTGGAACCGGTGGCGCAAGTCAGCGGCGCCTGCTATTTTCACGCCGCCACTGACAGCCAGGGACATATTTTTCTCGACAGCAGCTTGGATGCCTCGAACTTGGTGAGAGCTTATTACCGCGCGAAGGACGATGCCATCGGCCGGCTGTCCCAAGAGGCCAGCGCAGCCGGGGCGCATGCCGTTCTCAATGCGCGCTACCGGTTCAAGCGGGAGGGCACCGTGGTGTCCTTTACCATTCTGGGCACGGCCGTGCGCTTTCCACACATCCGGCCCGCCGACCACCCTCTGGTCAGCCCCCTGTCGGGGGAGGAGACCTATAAACTTCTGGAACGCGGCTGGCTTCCGGTTGGGATAGCTCTCGGGTATCACTGGCACTGCATGCCCGTGGGATTTTCGACCAAATACGGAATCGGCCAAAGCTGGTATAACCAGGAATTCACCCAGGTCAGCCAGAAGCTCATGGAAAGCCGCGAGCTGGCCCTGCGGAAGATGCGCCAGGATGCGACGCAGGATCACGCCGTCGATGGCCTGGTAGGGGTGAAGGTGGACTATTCCGTTGAAGAAACCGAAATCATTTTCTCCCGCTCCGGAATGTACGACAGCGGGGTGACTATCGACGGCACCTTCTTCCCATACGAAGCGACGGGACAAGCGGAGGTCCCCGCCTACAATACGGAGTTTTTTGCGACGGGCGCCAGCGTAATCCGCCTGGCCCCTGCGGCGGCCACCAGCAAAGATGTTGAGAACTATTTTTCGCTCGCCTGACCTAATAAAGAGACAAAACAGGCAGCCCCCATAGTGACGCCGGGCTGCCTGTTTTGTCTGCCAGGCGGTTCAGCGGTCTAGAGGCCCCTTCCACGCGGCCATCCCGCCTGACAAATTGAACACCTTCCCATAGCCCGCTTGTCCTAGAAGCTCACAGGCCCGCGCTGAGCGGCTGCCGCTCTGGCAGACGACAACGACCGTGTGCGACTTGCTCACTTCTTTCAGCCGGTGCAGCAACTGGCTTAAGGGAATATGGCGGGACCGCGGGATGTGCCCCGCGCGGTATTCGCCGGCTTCGCGGACATCGACCACCAGAGCTTGGCCATTGCGGGCCAGGCTTTCTACGCGTTCCGAAGATAAGTGATGAACCACAACCGACCACCCCGTGAGTTTACTTAAGTTAAATAAGACTATATCAAAGGACAATTCACATGGCAATATGGCCGGGGACACGACCAACAGGGGAAAACTTCCCCAACTTGCGCCGATTTTCAGTATACTGGGAGGGGATGAAATCTTATTCCTGACCGTAGAGTGATTTTTTAAAATTATGCTGGTGGACAGGGGGAACTGCATGCGTTTACTGAACTTTATTGACGGGCAGTGGGTAGCGCCGGTAGGCGGAGAATTTCAGCAGGACTACGATCCTGCCACTGGGGAAGTGCTGTTGGAAGTGCCTCGTTCCGGCCGTGAGGACACTGTCCAGGCTATTGCGGCCGCCAAGCAGGCATTCAAAACCTGGAGGCTGGTGCCGGCGCCGAAGCGCGGAGAAATTCTTTTCCGCGTTGGTCAGCTCTTAATGGACAGAAAAGTCGAATTGGCTCGGGAAATGACCCGGGAAATGGGCAAGGTCACGCTCGAGGCGCAGGGGGACGTGCAAGAAGGCATTGATATGGCCTTCTACATGGCCGGCGAAGGGCGGAGAAGTTTTGGATATACCACGCCTTCCGAACTTCCTGACAAATTTGCCATGGCGACACGCGACCCTATTGGCGTCGCGGGCATCATCACCCCGTGGAATTTCCCCATGGCGATTCCCACCTGGAAGATATTCCCGGCTCTGGTGGCGGGCAATACTGTGGTGTTCAAGCCGGCTTCAGAGACACCCCACCTGGCCTATCAGCTGGTGAAGATACTGGAAGAGGCCGGTGTGCCCAAGGGAGTTGTCAACCTGGTCTTCGGATCGGGCCAGGAAGTCGGTGAAACCCTGATCAGCCACCCTGACGTGGCTCTCATTTCCTTTACGGGATCCAATGAAACCGGCCGCCATGTGGCGGAGGTGGCTGGGGGCAGCCTCAAGCGCGTATCTTTGGAGCTCGGAGGGAAGAATGCGATCATCGTCATGGATGACGCGGACTTGGAGCTGGCAGTAGACGGCATTATCTGGAGTGCTTTCGGGACGACAGGACAGCGCTGCACCGCCTGCTCACGCTTGATTGTGCAAGCAGGCATCTATGACGAGCTGACTGAGCGGCTGAAAGCGCGGATCGGGGCACTGAAGCTCGGAGCCGGTTTGGATTCCAGCACGGATGTGGGGCCACTGATCAACCGCCAGGCCATCGAAAAGGTACATAAATACGTGCAGATTGGCAAAGACGAGGGGGCTCACCTGGAGATCGGGGGCGAGGTGGCCACCGATGCCCGTCTCAGTTCGGGCAACTTCTATCTGCCAACTCTCTTCACCGACGTGAGCATGGAGATGAGAATCGCCCAAGAGGAGATCTTTGGTCCGGTTCTGTCTATGATTAAAGTGAAATCGCTGGAGGAAGCTGTCGAGGTGAACAACCGGGTCACCTACGGACTCAGTTCTTCCATTTTCACGAGCAACGTGAATGCAGCATTTCGGGCCATCCGCGATCTGCTGACAGGCATTGTCTACATCAATGCGGGCACGATTGGCGCGGAAATTCACCTGCCGTTTGGTGGGACCCGCGGCACCGGCAACGGCCACCGGGAAGCGGGAACAGCCGCTCTCGACTTTTTCAGCGAATGGAAAGCGGTGTATGTGGATTACAGCGGCAAATTGCAGCGCGCCCAGATTGACGACTGAACAGGCGAACCAGGTCATACTGACATTTAAGGAGGACTTATGGCGACAGTAACGAAGTATATTGCGTTGAGGACAGAGGTGCCGGGCCCTAAATCCCAGGCCGTGCTGGACCGCATTCCCAAAGCCACCCCCAGGGCCACGTCCGTGTATGCGTCCCTGGTCATTGACCGCGCTCACGGCAGTTTGCTCACGGACATTGACGGCAACACCTTTATCGACCTTACCGGCGGGGTGGGCGTGCTCAATGTGGGCCATACTCACGACAAGGTCCGGAAGGCGCTCCATGAACAGGTGGACAGGTTTCTACACACGGACTTTACCGTGGTGCCCTATGAGAGCTACGTCCGCCTGGCAGAGCGTCTGGACGCCCGCTTCCCGGGGGGAGGGCCAGCAACCGCGGTGTTTTTCAATTCGGGAGCGGAGGCTGTGGAAAATGCCGTAAAAATTGCCCGCGCCTATACCAAGCGCAAGGGCATTATAGCTTTCGAGCGGGCGTTTCACGGCCGGACCCTGATGGCTATGACGCTGACGAGCAAGGTCCACCCTTACAAAGCGGGCATGGGCCCTTTTGCCCCAGAGGTATACCGGGTGCCGTTTCCGTACCCGTACCGCTGTCCCAACGGCAAAGGTGTTGAAGGACACGAGTGTGATGAATCGTGCTATGAATCCATCGAAGAGGCTTTGATGCTGCAGGTGGCTCCTGAAGATGTCGCGGCTGTCATTGTGGAGCCGGTGCAAGGAGAAGGCGGATTCGTGGTGCCACCAAAAAACTTTCTCCCGTGGCTGCGGGCGTTCACTGAAAAACACGGAATCCTCCTGATCGTCGACGAGGTGCAGACGGGATTTGGCCGCACGGGCAAATTCTTTGCAACCGAACACTCAGGAATCACCCCGGATTTGCTGACGATGGCTAAATCTATTGCCGATGGCGTGCCGCTCTCCGGAGTGATGGGAAAGCCGGAGGTGATGAACGGTCCGGGTGACTCGCAGATTGGGGGCACTTATGTCGGCAATCCGCTGGCTACGGCCGCAGCCAATGCCGTACTCGATGTGTTTGAAGAAGAGCACCTTTTGGACCAGGCGGTCCGCCAGGGAGAGCACCTGCAGGCCCGCCTGCGGGAGATGCAGACCCGGCACCCTGTCATTGGAGAAGTGCGCGGACTGGGCGCCATGGTGGCCATTGAACTGGTAAAAGACCGCAAGACGAAGGAGCCAGCCTCCGAGTTGACAGACCGTATTCTCCATACGGCCATGAAACATGGCGTGATCATGCTGAAAGCGGGAATCTACGGCAACAACATCCGGTTCCTAGCGCCCTTGAACACCCCGTTGGACATGCTCGATGAGGCGCTGGGCGTGCTTGAAGAGGTTATGACTGCCGAGGAGGCCCGCTAGATCTCGCCGCAGCGCAAGTTGCAGGTCTTGACGGTGCGGTCTGCATGCATGTTTGGCCATTGTCCAGGGGAGGCGCTTTTCCCTGGATTGCCGGCAGGAGGGACGGCGCCAACGGCCCTCCTGCCGCCCCATTGAGTCTTTGCGAAAGGACCGGAGCTATGGACATTCAAAACACCACGGAGAAATTGGAAGATTTCTACCAACTGCAAGATTTGTGGACCGAAGAAGAAACCGACGTGAAAAATGCCGTCCGCCGTTTTGTCGACCGGGAGGTGATTCCTCATGCCGGGGAATGGTGGCAGCAGGGGGAATTTCCCGCCCACCTCATCCCGATGCTGGCGGAGCTGGGCGTGTTTGGCCCAACTCTTCCTGAAGTCTACGGAGGCAGCGGACTCTCGCCGCTGGCGTATGGGCTGATGATGCAGGAATTGGAACGCGGCGATTCTGGCCTGCGCTCGTTTGCGTCAGTACAGAGCGGGCTTGCCATGCATGCCATCTACCGCTATGGCTCCGAGGAACAGAAACAGGAATACCTTCCCCGTATGGCGAAGGGTGAGATCATCGGCTGCTTCGGCCTCACGGAACCTGATGCGGGCTCAGATCCTGCGGCGATGATTACTAGGGCTTCGGAAGAGGGAGACTCCTACGTCATTTCCGGGGCCAAGCGCTGGATCACCAATGGACACCTGGCCCAGGTAGCGGTGGTATGGGCGAAAGACGATGCCGGAATTGTTCGGGGCTTTCTGGTGCCGACCCAGTTGCCGGGATTTCACGCGAGCGCCATCCACACCAAAGCGTCAATGCGGATGTCGGCCACCTCGGAATTGTATTTGGACCGGGTCAGGGTGCCCAAATCGTTCCAGCTGCCCGAAGCCCATGGACTGGGCGCTCCCCTTAATTGCCTGACCCAGGCCAGGTATGGCATCGTGTGGGGCACGGTAGGGGCTGCCATGGACGCGCTGGTGGAGGCCTCGCTATATGCGAAGACCAGGACAGCCTTCGGCCGCCCCATTGCGGCTAAGCAGCTGGTTCAGTCTCACATTGTGGAAATGGAGACCCGGCTGCTCAACATGCAGCTGATGGCCCGGCAGTTGGGACAGCTCTATCTAGGGGGGACAATGCGTTACGCTCAAGTGTCCATGGCCAAACGCCACAATGCCCGGGCGGCGCTGGAAATTGCCCGCATGGCGCGCGAAATCCTCGGAGGCAACGGCATCAGCACGGATTACCACGCCATCAGGCACATGACCAACTTAGAGACAGTGGACACGTACGAAGGCACCTATGAAATTCATACCCTGATTGTGGGCCGTGACCTTTTGGGCGAAGCGGCGTTTTGATTGGTGGATAATCCCGCATTAGGTGTCGGCTTTGGATGAGGAGATGCTGGGCCGCGGGTGCGTAGAAGAATGCAAGAATGAGAGGGATTTTGTATGCCTAACGCCATGGAACCAGGTCGAAGATATCAGACAGGCAAGCATTTGGAAGCGTTCATCTTGCTGTTTATTTTTCAGCAGCCCAGCCACGGCGGGGCGATCTTAAAAAGGTTGCAGGATGAATTGCCCCCGGTTTGGGTTATTGACAGCGGGGGCATATACCGTCTGTTGCGAGAACTGGAAAACCAGGGCGCTGTGACGTCTTCCTGGGTCACGGAGGAGCAGGGAGCTCCTAAGCGGTTCTACAAGATAACACCAGAAGGAATTGAGCGGTTGAACCAGTGGTCACAGGAATTGCGCGTGCGCCGGAGCTCGATGGATCTCTTCCTGACCTGGTGGAATGACGCGCAAGAGCCGCAAGGTTGACTGCGCCGCAGGGGCGGTGTGGGCAAGAATACCTGTGGACCCGGTGTTCTTGCCCACGCCCGAGGTGCGGTCCGGACGATGCGTTGACTGACATCTGGCTTACAGGCGCTCCACGGCCATATCTTTTCCGCTGGGAGGGAATGCGCGGTCTAAAGCGGTGAGCTCGGAGCTCGTCAAAGTCACGTGCAGAGCCTCAATATTGGAAAGCAGGTGAGGCACGCTGGAGGACTTGGGAATGGCGATTACCGGGGCCTGCCGAATTGTCCACGCCAGAGCAATGCTCTGGGGGGTGGTGGCATGGCGCTCAGCCAGTTCCCGCAATAGGGCGGACCCTTTGTGGGTTGGAGGCAACTGGTTGATGTTTTTGATAGGAGAATAGGCCATCACGGTTACATGATGGGCTTGGCAATAAGGAATGATCCGGGTTTCTGGATCACGGGCGGCCAGGCTGTACTCCACCTGATTGGCGACGAGGGGGACATCACCCAGAGCGTCAGATGCTTCCGCCATCAATTCCACAGAAAAATTGCTGACCCCCACCCCGCGCACCAATCCCTTGCGCTGAGCCTCGGCCATGGCCCGCATGGTGTCCGCCAAGGGGAAGCGGGCACTCGGCCAATGCAGCAGGAACAGGTCCACATAGTCTGTCTCCAAACGCCCGAGCGACTCCTCAAGAGATTGGAGCACCCCCCTATAATCAGCACGGGTTGGCCAGACCTTGGTGACGATAAAGACTTTCTCGCGCTGCCCTTGGACAGCGCGCGCCACGATGCGCTCGGCTCCCCCATCGGCGTACATCGCCGCGGTGTCAATCACAAGCAGTCCTTTGGAGAGACCTTCTTGGAGAACAGAAATTTCTTTGGAAGCCTGGTCTGGGTCCACTCCCATCTTCCAGGTGCCCTGCCCCAGAGCCGCAAAGTCGCGCGCATCGCTTCTAAAGGTTGCCTGTTTCAATTCTGAGCCCTCCTTGGTAATTCCCCCAAAAGTATAGCAGAGCGCCCTGTGGCGTGGAAGAAACGGGAAAATCAGCAGGAGTGAGGTGGCAACCCTAACGGGCAATGGTAAAATACGAAGCAAGACGACTGTGCCGGCAAAGGGGTGACGGGGTTGCGGGCGCCTAGCGCTTGCACCGTACGGCTGGGCCAGTCGCGGAAGGCCGCCTTCCCTAAGCCAGGAAGAACAGGGAATTGGTAATCGGCACTTCTACAACGACAGAAATAATAGAGGTGGCATCGTGATCAACTTCTGGGCACACCGGCAGATGACATCACAGACTGCGCAGGGCAGGCGGCTTGCGGAAAGGGAGGCCGGAGCCTCCTGAGGAGTTGTGCGGCCGGAAGGCCCCATCTCCACCGTCCTCCTCATCGCGTTCTTCCTCGGAAGAAATTTGCCCACAAAGGAGCTAGAATCCTGGTCAGGGGGGACGCTGCCGACACTGTGCCCTGATAAAGGGTGCAGGGGTAGGATTGTAGAGCCAGGTTGCGACACGATGCTTGAAGAAACATTTGCGATTATCGTGGAGGGGAAAAATGACCGCTCACGGCTGCGTGCAGTTCTGCCCCCTGATATCCCCATTATCCCGACGTTCGGGATTCCCAATCAGGACAGGCTCGAGCGTATCCGCAAGGCCGTGAAGCACCACACTGTGATCATTTTCACGGATGCCGATTCAGCGGGGAGAAGGATTCGCCGCATCCTGCGCGAGGTGTTTCCCGATGCTATCAATGTTTACACCAAACCCGGCTATAATGGAGTAGAACACACGCCGGTCGAGTATATCAGCGAGCGCTTCAAACGTTTGGGAATCATCGAATGCGAGTCACCATACTTTGAATGATGAGGTTGACAATAGTGGAACAGGGAATTTGGACGATTACCAGCCGCAACGACTTTCTCCGTCAGCGCACGATGAAAGTCAAGGCGATTAGTCAGGAAGTGGCCGCGGTATGCCGCGACCTGACAGATACGTGGGATACTGTGGCCGCGTATGGCATTGCTGGACCCCAAATAGGGTCCCGGCGGCGCCTGTTTATCTGGAAGAGCACCAAAACTGACGAGCCCGAGATTATCATCAATCCCAAAATCATCCGCGCGCGGGGTGAAGTCAAAGACTATGACGGCTGTCTCAGTGTGCCTGGCATTTACGGGCCGACCCGGCGGGCGGAGTACATCGAGCTGTCTGGGTGGGACGTGGCTGGGCACCCTTTCCGGCGGGGATTCGAAGGATTCGATGCACGCATTATCCAGCATGAGGTCGACCATCTGGAGGGGGTGCTGTTCATCGACCGGATTGATGCGGTGGATGAACTGTATGTGATGGAGGAAATTCCGGAAACGAAAAAGCAAGACGAGCCGGAATATGAACAGCGGCCACTGAGCGCGGACCTGCAAGAGTTCATCAACAACAGGAGACGGCCTGTCCCGGGACATGCCCTGGTTTGGTGAAGCGGCCCGCCACAGATTCAGGCCCCGGGCTTGCGCCGACTCCCTGTTCGTGGCCCAGTGGACGATAGGAGGGCAAAGATGCCAGGAGGACACCATGACACAGAAGACGACCACTCCATCTCCATTGTCCGGCCAGCTTGACAGGTCAGCCCTCACGAGACGGTTTGCCGCTACCGATCCCAGAAGCGTCGCCCGGCTGATTGCGCGGCTGAAAACCTTGTTGGAGCCTGGCCAGATTATCGATGACCGGGCGCGTCTCCTCGCATTCAGCTATGACGCAACGGGTGAGCGCCACCTGC
>DAHWJO010000279.1:0-2399 GCA_027344105.1 Sulfobacillus sp. | reverse complement strand
GAACTGCAGCAGGGCATGGGCGGCACCTCGATTTTTGAAACCGCGTCCAACGCGTTCACGACGGGCTCCGTCTCGGCCGCCAACGACAGCTTCCTTCCCATTCCAGGGCTGGCCTTATTTCTGGGCATGTTCCTCAACATGGTCTTTGGCGGCAAGGGTGTTGGGCTTATGAATATGCTCATGTTTGTCATTTTGACGATCTTCTTGATGGGACTGATGGTGGGGCGGACTCCGGAATTTCTTGGCAAGAAAATTGAGGCGAGGGAAGTGTCGCTGACGGCGATAGCGTTCTTGCTGCACCCACTGCTCATTTTGGCGGGGTCAGCCCTGGCAGTATCGACGTCCGCGGGGATGGCGGGAGTCTTCAATCCTGGCCCGCAAGGCCTTTCGGAAATCCTCTACGGATTTACGTCTGGGGCGGCGAATAATGGGTCGGCCTTCGGCGGGCTGGGAGCGTCGTTGCCCTTCTATGAGGTAGCGATTGGCATCACAGTGATTATCGGCCGCTATGCGTCCGTGGTGGTGATGCTGCTGGTTGGTGAATCGCTGCTGCAGAAAAAGGCGGTGCCGGAGACATCGGGCACGATGCGGACGGATACCCCGCTGTTCTGGGGAATTCTCCTCGGAGCGGTGGTCGTGCTCAATGCCCTGACATTCTTTCCAATCATGGCGCTCGGGCCTCTGGCGGAGCATTACCTGCTGGTGGCGCACCATCTGTTTTCTTAAATCTGACCTGAAGGTTGAGGAGGGATTCCGGTGGCAACATCGGCTGTGGAGCACCACCCGGCAAAGCGCCCATCTGGCATGGGGGAGATGGCCCGCGACACGATTCTTAAATTAGACCCGCGGATCATGGTGCATAACCCCGTGATGTTTGTTGTGGAAGTGGGGACCGTTATCACTTTGTGGCTGACCGCTGCGGCGAAGACAGGACCTTCCCGCGAGTATGACGGGTTAGTGACCGTCATCCTCATCCTGACCCTGCTGTTTGCCACGTTCGCCGAAGCCTACGCCGAGTCCCGGGGCCGGGCCCAAGCTGATTCACTGCGGCAAAGCCGTGCAGGCGCGCGGGCCCGGGCCCTGAAAGACGGCGGGTCGTGGGAATGGGTAGAAGGAGCGGATTTGCGCCGGGGCATGCGGGTGCAGATCCAGGCGGGGGATACCGTGCCCGGTGATGGCGTGGTGGCTGAAGGAGTTGGCGCCATGGACGAGTCGGCCATTACCGGTGAGTCGGCTTCCGTCATTAAGTCGCCCGGCGACAGTGTCACGGGAGGGACAGTGCTCTTGTCTGACCACTTGGTGGTGGAGATTACCGCCGACCCGGGCCAGACGTTTTTGGACCGCATGATTGCCTTGGTGGAAGGGGCTGAACGGCAGAAGACTCCGAATGAGATCGCACTGTCGGCGCTATTGGGGGTGCTGACTCTCATCTTTGTCATGGTCGTGGTGACGCTGGGGCCTATTGCCCACTATTACGGGCCCCATGTCGTCAATACCACAACGCTGGTTGCCCTGTTGGTGTGCCTGATCCCCACGACCATTGGCGCCTTGCTGTCGGCTATCGGTATTGCTGGCATGAACCGTGTCGCCAAGATCAACGTGGTCGCAAAAAGCGGGCGCGCCGTCGAGGTCTGCGGGGACATTGACACGCTGATTCTGGATAAGACGGGAACCATCACCATCGGCAACCGGATGGCCACCGAGTTTCTGCCCGTGCCAGGAGTGTCGCCTGAGGAGCTGGCGGAGGTCTCGTGGATCGCCTCAACCGCGGACACGACACCGGAAGGGCGTTCGGTGGTGGAACTTGCCCAGAGAATCCTGCACCGTGCGGAGATGGCAGAACCACTTGGCGAGGCTGTTCCCTTCTCGGCCAACACCCGCATGAGCGGGATCGATCTGGCTGATGGGCGGCGCCTGCGCAAGGGGGCTGTGGATGCCATCATCGGCATGGTGGATAACCCTCCTGCCGAACTCCGCAATAACGCGGAGCGGGTGGCGCGTGACGGCGGAACGCCCCTGGCGGTCGCTGTGGACGGCAGGGCCCTTGGCGTCATCCGTTTGAAAGATATTGTCAAGACGGGACTGAAGGAGCGCTTTGCAGAATTTCGGGCCATGGGTATCCGCACCGTGATGGCGACGGGCGACAACCGGATCACCGCGGAGGTGATCGCCGCGGAAGCGGGCGTGGATGACGTGCTGGCCGAGGTGAATCCAGAAGGGAAGCTCGCTCTCATCCAGAAGGAACAAGCCGAGGGCAAATTGGTGGCGATGACGGGGGACGGCACCAATGACGCGCCCGCTCTGGCTCAGGCTGATGTGGGGCTGGCGATGGGGGTGGGCACGATGGCCGCCAAAGAGGCTGGCAATATGGTCGACCTCGACTCGAATCCCACCAAACT
>DAHWJO010000278.1:0-2457 GCA_027344105.1 Sulfobacillus sp. | reverse complement strand
TACCTGCCAGCCCTGTTCCCGGGCTTGCTTGTAGGTGCACCAGCGCGAATCCGAAGGATCCGGGGAGAGGGTCATCAGATTCTGGTAGTTCACGCCCCGATAGGGCTTGCCGGTCACCGCGTTGATCGGGGGCAGAATCTGTCCGGCTTCCCAGGGCTTTTGCCATGGTGCCGTGCCCTGCTCGATGTGCTCCAGGAGCCGGTTGGCGACCTCCATCCGCAGATCGCGGCGTTCCTTTGGTTCTTTCGCTGGTTTTGCCACAGATCACCCCCAAAGTGCTCTTTCCGCATGGGTATAGCCAGCCGTGGCGGGTATAGCTTTTGGTCGGGTTCAGGCCAGTTCCAGATGCCCGAAAATCGATTGCTGCCGGGTGGCATTCTGGGCGTGATACTCCACCAGGCGCGGATTCAGCCAGAGAGATTCCGTGCGCTGCGCTTCCAGGGCCGGGTTCTCCTTGCCTGTCGAGTTCCGCACCGTGTTGCAGTGCCAGGCGAAATCCCGGCGCTCCCAGCCGTCGGCCTCTAGAAGAGCGGCGTAGAGGGGGTGCGCGTAGCCCGAGATGGCGACATGACCCGGGCTTCGCTTCAGACGCTCCAGGAGCGCCCGGTGATCCTCGTCGCTGTACTCGTGGGCGTAGCCTCCCCCCTTCCGGGTCTCCGCCATGTAGGGCGGGTCGCAGTAGAGGACGGCATGCTCGCTGTCGTAGCGTTCGATGATCTCCAGCGCATCGGCCTGCTCGATGATGACGTTCCGCAGCCGGTCGCGGGCCAGCAATAATTCCTCGTCCACCTTGTTCCGCATCGACCGGGCGCGGTTGTCCAGGTACTTCGCCACCGCGAAGCCCGCGGGAGCCCGATCCTCTGGCCGTTGCGTCTCGGCCATGAAGGTTGCCCGGGCGAGGAAAAAAGTTCGGGCCGCGCGCTCAATGTCGTCAGAGCAGATGTAACGCGGGTCGGACCACTGGTCATAGACCGCCCGCGCATAAGGCGTGTTTTGCAGATATTCCCGTAGCTCTTCTCCACGGTGACGCAGCACGTGGAAAAAGTGGATCACGTCCCCGTTACGGTCGCTGATCACCTCGATACCCATGGGACGGCGGGCAAACAGCAGGCTGGCCCCACCGCAAAAGGGTTCGACGTAGGTCTGGAAACGATCAGAGGCCGGAAGCAGGGGGAGAATCCTGTCCGCCAGTCGCCCCTTGCCGCCCAGATAGGGAATGGGGCTCCTCATGACACCTCCTTTCTTGGCCGCCCACGAGGGCGCGGCGCGGTGGGGGTCGCCGGCAGGGCTTGCGGCAGTCCGGAAAGCCAGGCTTGCACGTCGCTTTCCCGCCAGCGGCGGCCTCGCGAACCCGGCAGAAGCACCGCCAGCGGGAGCGTCCTGGGGTCACGGCTGACGACGGTCTTGCGGGACAGCCCCAGAACCTGGGCCAATTCTGCTGCGGTCAACAGACGATCCACGGTTCACCTCCCGATCTGCCATTCCGGTGCGCGCTGGGTCCACACTGCAGGTGGTGGATCGGGAAGGCGTGGAATCACCCCCGCCAAGGAGGTGAACTTCCGCCAGGTGTCCCAAGGTGCCGGTTTGCAAGAGAAGCCATGGAATACGATGGCGGGCGGCCCGCCAGGGGGTGCGTGCTCGTCCAGCAACGGCGGTACACCGGGGGGATCCACGGGGGCGTGATCGACCGGGACGTAGCGAGGCTTTGGCGGCGGTACGCGGCCTTGCCGAAGATCTTCGGTGTCGATGAGCCATCCGAGATCCCGGTCTTCCGTGGGAATGGCCGCCGCCAGATCCAGGCATGGGCCGGGTACGGCCAAGTGTTCCGGGACGTCCGGAATCGGGAGGGTGGCCACAGCCTCAGGAAGGGCGGGCGGGTCCCGCAATTCCGGTCCGGATGGTTCTGGCTCCGGAATTTCCTGGGCCTCCAGGGGCAATAGAACCTCGTCGATCAGATCCCTGGCCCGGCGGTTCCGCTCCGGATGCAGCCTCTCACGCAGCGCCTGCAGCAGGGTGAGGGCGATCCGGCATCCGGCCTTGACGCGGGTGATCAGGCGCTTGGCGAGGTCGGTGAGACGGGCTCCTGTGATCGTCGCCAGTTGGTCAATGATTTGGGGGGCACGGACCAGAATGTCCGTCAGGGACGGATGGGACTCCGCAATGTGGGCAATGGTAAAGTCCAGCCAACCGGAGACTGAGCGGATAGCCGACGCTTCCTCGACTGCCTGGAACTGAGCGTCCACCCCATCTCGCCTCTCTCGCCGCTCCAGGGAGAGGGCCGGATCCTCGCCAAAGGAGGATTCGTACTCGGACGCATAGAGGGGTTCCAGAAAGCTCAACTCCGGGCTGTCAAACAGGTCTACCGTCCGGTCATCATGCTCGTGGGCTACCACGGCCTCTGGCCGGTCTTCATCGTCGGGGCGACCGAACACGGCCTGGGTAAGCATATCTGCGGTG
>DAHWJO010000277.1:0-2542 GCA_027344105.1 Sulfobacillus sp. | reverse complement strand
CGGCTGTTTAAAAAGTTGTCAAATCCCCACGCAGACATCAGCAGTGACAGGGCCAGCACATGCGGGTGGAGCCACAGTGACGGGATGCTCAGCGCTGCCAGAATTCTGGGACGGTAACCCGTGACCCAAACGAAAACAGCGAACCCGGTGAGCCCAGCGCTTAACAGGGCACGACTATCCATTCGGCTCCCCCACTTTGATAAACTGCGGCACGGGCTCAGGCTGAAACTTCCAGAGCAAATTCATGCCGTGGCTGGTTGGCTGCTGAACCGACTCAATTCTCCGCACCCCGTCAGGGGTGCGGCGCACGTAGACGATAATATCCAGAGTGTCCTGAATTTGGCGCAATAACTCGTCGAACGGGATTCCCAAATTATTCCGGGAGCACATGCGGGCCAAACGCAAAACGGTCGCCATATCTCCTGACTGCGAATGGACGGTAGACAGGCTGCCCGGATGGCCTGTGGACATGGCCTCGATAAGCTCGAGAGCCTCTTGGCCCCGAACCTCGCCTACGATAATGCGGTCCGGGCGCATCCGCAGCGCATTTACCAGCAGAGTGTGGACGTCATGTGTGCGGTGCGCTTCCAGGCTGACCGTGTTGGGATGGTCGAGATTCAGTTCCCGAACGTCTTCAATCGTCACCAAACGTTCTGTTGGGTCTATTTCCGTCGCAAGCAGCCTCAGCAGGGACGTCTTTCCCGAACCCGCACCGCCCGCCACCACAATATTGCGGCGGGCATGAATAAACCCCGCCAGCTCAAACCACAATTCCTCGGAAAACGCGCCCGCCTGAAGATAATCTGCTAGGGCCAGCGGTTGAACTCGTGCACGGCGAATGGTGATGGCGGGTTTCTCTGAAACAGGAGGCAGCACGCAGTGAATGCGCGACCCGTCGGCCAACTGAGCGTCGCATAAGGGAAATTCCGTGTTGAGCACTCTTCCAGCCCGGCTGGCCAGGCGCTGGGCGAGCAGAGCGACTTCATCCTGGTCAGTAAATTGCTGGTTCACCAGAGCAATGCGGCCATCGCGCTCACAATAGATCTGGTCGGGCCCATTGACCATGATTTCAGTGACACGGTCGTCTGTAAGCAGCTGGTCCAGCGGTCCCAACCCAGTCAAACGGTTCAGGAGAGATCGGCGGTACAAGGCGACTGCCGTTATACTGAGACCGTCTTCGGCAATGATTTGGTTGACGGCGTCTTCCAGCTGGTTGAGACGTTCCCGGTCCCATACCAAATGCCTAAGCAATTCTGGGAACCGGGTTTGTACGGCTTGCTGCCATGCGTCCACCCGCTGTCCTATCTGTGTGGATTCCTCTTGCGCCCCTGGGGGCCATACAGACGGAGATGTGTCCTGGTCGGGCTTCCACGAATATGAACCCATAGTGCTGTCCTCCTCTCACGGAATAGACTAAGCATAGCGGAGAGTCATGACAGAAATACTGTTGGATTGGTAGCGACAAGGGTATCCGTCATGGCGCTTTAAATGGGGAACCCGTTACGGAGCCGAAAACACTCCCCCTGCTTCAGCGAGATCCCTGGCTGGTGACGCCACGACGGCTCCGGCCAACCCCAAACGGCTTGGTTTATCACGTTGTATACTACTGCTTAGTGAATGCTGGAAGATTATCCCGTGGCATTGAGTCTGACCGTGAAAGTCCGTGGAGCAAGAGGCGTTGCGCGAGCAGACTGTGGAACGGCTATCCATCCAGCGTTCAATGAGGTTGTCGAGTGGCATATGTTGGCCAAAAGAGGAATGGGCGCGAGGGTTTGCGGATAGTCCAAGGCCACATGGACGACAGAAGGCGGAAAATCTGCGACCCGCCAAAATGATTCAACAGGGAGAGGTAAGGTCAATAGAGGAATGCTGACCGCGCGCATCTTCTGGTGGGGGATGGGCATGGGAATCGTACTGGGCCTTGGGCCACCAAGGCCAGCGGCGCTGCCGGTGCGGCCATTTCTGATTTACTACGGATGGATTTCCCATCGGCCATCCCATTTTGACCACTTGGCAAAAACCATGGCGCAGTACCCCGTGGTCATCTTAGGAAGCCATGAAGAATGGTCCCAGGACCCGGATAACAGCCCGGCCACCGACCTGATCCACAGGGACCGACGCACGGCATTCTACGGCTATGCTGACATTGGGGTCACACACGGGCAGACTGACCACACGGCCGAGTATTTGCGTGCCGCGTTGATCGAATAGCGCAAGATGGGTGCAGCAGGAGTGCTGTTGGATTGTGCGGGACCGGATTATGGAGTCACGAGGCACAAATTGAAAACGGTGATTGCCATGGCTCATCATGACGGGTTGCGGGTCCTGGTCAACGCCTTTGACCCACTGGCTCTGTGCGATGCGGGATTACGACCTGGGGATGGCTGGCTGGCGGAAAATTGGGTGGTGGCGGCGGGCCGCGATGATCGCTTCACCCAGGAAATTGACTGGCCATCCGGGTCCGCTGTGCTCCGGCACCATATCGCTGTGTGGATGACTGCGACGGATTCGCGTCCGCCGTCATGGATGTGGGTACAGACAT
>DAHWJO010000276.1:0-2571 GCA_027344105.1 Sulfobacillus sp. | reverse complement strand
CCAACGACCGTCCCAGGGAGTACAACAAAAATAGTAGCCTGAGGATCGCGGTTTCACTGTTCACGACTTTCCGGACTGGATGTTAACGACTTTCCGGAATCGGTGTTAACGATTTTCCGGAATCGGTGTTAACGACTTTCCGGATTACCTGTTAACTGTGACCGAAATATCCTGGGATCCGAAATCCAAGCGCCATGGCGTATGAGGCCCGCATTATTAGACGGTCTGCGCTCAATGACCTCAACAAATTTGATGTACCCATTGGCGTCTCGCGGACGCGATCGAAGGAAGGATTTGCGGAAGTCCCACCTACGGGAGATATTCGGCCAATGACAGCGCAGAGCAGCACGTATTGGTTGCGGGTTGGTGGATTTTCCGTCCTCTTCCACATCGACCACCAGCAGGAAGTTTCCTTCGTGGACTCCATCGGGCCCCCGACGCGACATCTACAAATAGCGCGACACGTGGCCGGAGAGCGCCGACAGGACAATCCAGTCATCCAGAGATCGTGCAGATTTTGCTCAAAGTCTTCATCAGCTGTCCAGGCACCCCGTAGAGTTTCGTACGCTGTCGGCACACGGCACTGTAACCAGGGGTATTTTTGCACTTTCCCTCGAAAAGGGAGATGTGCGAAAATACCCGTTCTCTCCTGCAAGTTAGGTGGCATTGGTCAATCCGCGTTATTGTTCCACAGCCGACTCACGAAGCGAGACTAAAGTGTACCGAAGCAGGACCAGCGTTACCAATCCCATCCCGATCGACGCTACGATAAAGATGGCCACCAGGGACAGTTCTAGGCTGAGCCCCATCAAAATAGCCAATCCCACAGGCCCAGCAATGCCCCCAACAATTAAGGTCAGGATTCCAAACATCCGCCCCTGCACGTCGTTAGGCACGAACCGTTGCAACAACGAGATAATATACGTGTCCTGCACGCCGTCGCTGATGCCCATCAACATCACCGCGGCGAGCGGGAGCCACAAGCCTCGCAACCATGGAAACGGCAAAATCAGAAACTGCAGTAAAAGCCCGATACGGACGCCATTCATCGCCGTGACGGCCTTCTTGGACAGCCAGTACGCAACGCCATAGCCCGTTAAGAGGCCCACGGCATCGCTAATCTTAAAGGAAAAATATCCTTGATTTCCGGTGCGTAAGATTTGCCCGGTCCACGCAGGCAACAGATGCAAAAAAGGCATGACAAAAATATTTCCGAATGCCAGTAGCAAGGTCACATTACGAAACGCTGGAAGCCGCCAGAGTTCGGATAGGACGTTCCGATTCAGCTTAGGTCCGAGATGATGGTCACTAGCCGACCGTTTCATCTCGGTCACAATGGTGGCTCGCGTCAATGGAATCCATACCAATCCTGCGACAACGGCTGCGCTTGCGGGAAAAGCCAATCGCCAAACCATGAGCATCGGGAAATGAAAAATAAGAAGGTCGAGTAGGCCGCTGGCGATCACGGCGATGCGACCTACAATGCCATTCAGTGCATTGAGGGATGGCCATTGGAATTTGGGCACCCATTGCAGGGGCGCTGTGCGGAAGAGTGAGGCCGCGGCGTTTTGCACACTCACGATCAAGCCATAGATGATCATTAAGACCACGACGGATATCTGAGGCGTTTGATGTGCCCAGACAGACATTGTCCCCAACACCAACGCGGTAATTCCCGCAAATCCTTTAAGCAACGACGTTGGCTGGTATCGGTCGGCCCATACACCACCCAATCCGCTAAACCAATGGGCCCCCATGGCAAGAAAGCCGAGGACCAATAACGCCGGCACTTGGTGGGTCTGGCGTTCGACCAACCAATAGACCATAAAACCAAACGCATTAAAGCTTAGACCTAAGAGGGCGCGGCCTACCCAAAATAACAACAGATATTGAGCGTTGCTTGTGTCCGTCGGTGACCTCTGCCCACCAAAAATACGGCATCCCTTCTTTTGCCCATTTATGACGGCAACAGAGAGCGTCCCGAGGATCCCTCTTTGCCGCTGTAGGATTATTAGATGGCCTCTCGGCTAATGCCGAAGGTTTCGGCCAAGCGCGGCTTGTCTTCGCCCGCCTGTACCCGGCGTTGCAGATCCCGCACTTGATTGGCGGTCGGGGTTTTGATCGATGCTGCTCACCCGGATATATCCGACGCTTTGTGCGGCCATGGTGTCGTTCCGTTGCGGAGCGTCAGACATAACTCTATGAACCGGGACAGGATGTGTCAAGAAATAAGAAACACACTCCTAATCTGATGCTTTTTGGACTGGTATCCTGACGTCAGATGAGGGTGTAACTCTAAGTATTTCCCCGTGCGGGGCTTAGCTGGCGGTAACATGCGGTTAGACGATTCAAGGTTCCCATCTCTTGCAGTATTCGGGGCAATTTTTGATCATGATGGCGAATTGGCCCATTACAATATGACGGCGGGAGACGAAATCGTTGGTTATACCAACCCAAAACGGATAGGCCAGGTCTGCGAATATGTTGCGTGAGGCATACTGGCAACCATTGCAAAATCTCTTCCCATGCAGCCAATATCATTCATGCTCGTGCATGTTCAGAAAGAACATC
>DAHWJO010000275.1:253-2576 GCA_027344105.1 Sulfobacillus sp. | reverse complement strand
GTCCAGAGGGTCCGAAACGTGGGATCGGCAGCAAGACGTTCACTCAAGCGGGCTGTTGTCCCGCGTGGCAGGGTATTCCACCGGCGGATCAGTCCGGAAACCCATTGTCGGGTGGTCCATGGCCGTCGCGTGTGCAAGGATTCCCGGTGTGGATGACCGTCGGGAGCGGGACGCCGGAGGGTCTTCGGTGATCGGCGCGTCCGAGCCGGTCCGTAGCGCGCCACCATCCAGCGTCCGAGGGTGGCCCGACTCCCCGGATAGCCGTGGGCACGCGCGGTGGTCAGCAAGGCCCGCAGTGTCTGCGGGCCTTCTTGCCAAAGATGTTGTAAGAGATCATCCCGATCTAGCCCCCGTTAAATGAACACAAGCGATCTCTCTCGACGATTTTCTTACAATTTCATTGATTTCTGGATTTCACGAACTTCGCGCTGCACGAGAATCGATTTATCGCGAAGTTTTTGGTGGACAAGGCATCCAATGTCCGAACCCTCCCTTCTCTGCCGAGCGTGTGTTGGAGCCTGGGGAATGTCGACGAAAAGCACCGCCCTCTGGGCGGGGACTCCGGTTTCGGACGTTCGCGATGCGAGACGCCTCGAAACCGGAGTGATAAGGGGAGAGCACATCGGAGCCCGGACGACAGGGGTGACCCCGGGTCGATGGGCGGGTAGGAAGTCGAGAGGCCGAGGCGCTTCGCGCCATGCGAAGAAAACGCTCGGGCATCGCTGAGACGGGAACGGGCAGGGCACCATGGTGGTGAAACGGTTCATAAACAAGCGGCTCGTTTCCTCATTTGTATTACATGTATCCCATGTATATCGATGGGTCGGGGCACTTCCCGCGCCATCGTACCCCTGCACCGGTGTCTATCGCGTCCTCCTGAGAGTCATGCGGGACGCCCGTCATACCTAGACGCGCAAGGGAATCCGCCGGGCCAGTCCCGCCGCCACCCGGGCCCGCATTTCCATGGGGGACCGGTAATCTAACCGACGATGAATGCGGATCGTGTTGTAGTGGTGGATCCACTGGGTGACGACGCGATAGGCTTCTGCGTAGGTCATAAACTCTTGACGGGCCAAACATTCCCGTTCCAATTGGGCATGCCACGATTCGATATAGGCATTGTAATTCGGACTATGGACCGGGATCCGTTCATGGTCCAAGCTTAACGTGTGACACTGCTGTTCAAACTTCGCCGCAATGAATTGCGGCCCATTATCCGTCCGAATGACCGGCGGTTCCTCCCATTCGGCCTGCCGTACGGCGACGGCCTGAGCCAGGATCCGGGCGGCATCCGCCGCTTTACAGGTCAATCCGATGTGATACGCAATAATACTGCGGTCGCAGACATCAATGATCCCTTGCAGATAGAAAAATCGATCTTCCCCGACGATGTAGCCATATTTCAAGTCGGTCTGCCACAGCTGATTCGGGCGCGTAATCACCCAATTGCGCGGCAGTCGCCGCGGATGGACGGTTTTCCGCTGTCGTTGCGGCCACAGGAGTTCCATCTCGTGACAGAGGCGGTACACTTTCTTTTTGTTAATGGTGAGACCGTACCGCCGTCGCAGACGCCACGTTAATTTCTCATAGCCATAGGCGGGATTCTCGTCTTCCAAAATTTCAATAATCCACTCCATCACCTGGCCATCGGGCACCTTTTGTCCCTGCTGGGTCAGACTGTATCCGGGCACGAGCCGTCCCCGGGGTGGCTCCCCCTTTGCGCCGCCATCGCGGATGAGGCGATGGCGCCACGCATAATAGGTGCCCCGGGATAATCCGAGGGCGGCACACACGCCGCTCACCGGTTTGCCGTTGCGTACCCAGCTGTCCGCCCATTGGCACAATTCTGTTACCGCGGGATCCCCTTTTTTCGCAACGCATCTTGGAGGACCGCGATTTGCAAATCACGATCGATCACCAAACGTTTCAGTTGGGCATTTTCTTCTGCGAGCGATAACCCTCCGGCACTTTTCCCGGTGTCTTGTCGTACTTCTCGGCTCCACCGCCGCACCATACTGGGGCTCAGTTGATGGCGGCGGGCCACCAGGGTGGCATTCTGCGTCTCCTGGACTTCATGAATTACCTGAGTTTTAAACTCTGCGGTATAGGATTGACTCATGCTCACCCTCCTTATTTTGACCGTTCTTACCCTATCAAAAGGAGGCCGCACGTGTCACGTTTCATTAGGGGGTGGAAAAGGTCTCGCGCTCAAAGCTCAAGCGCACGAGTCCGCGCGCGAGTGAAGCCGCCACCCCCATCGCCCGGATCGTCGGCGATCCCGCATCGTCCGGATGGTGGCAGGCCGACCCGGTGCCGGCACGGA
>DAHWJO010000275.1:0-243 GCA_027344105.1 Sulfobacillus sp. | reverse complement strand
GCGGGACACGCGGCCAACAGCGTCGATCCCATCCAATCGGGATGGGCCAGGGCCACGGTATTGGGGAGCCGCTCGGCCCCCGCGCCAAACACCGTGATGGCCGGAGTCGCCTCGCGCAGTTGGGCTTCCATGGCGTCCCGGAGGGCGGCCTGCCGACCGGGTCCTCCGTGATGAAGCCAGGTGCCGCCTGCGCGGCGTCGGTATGCACCCAGGCGCCCACCGCATGCGCCCGGCGAGCGACCT
>DAHWJO010000274.1:0-2646 GCA_027344105.1 Sulfobacillus sp. | reverse complement strand
GGTGCCGATGAGGCCGGTTTCTTGCGCGGCGGACGCGCCGGCGAAGCATTTTTGGAGGAAGCGATAAGACTCACCTTCTTTGGAGGAATTTAGCGTCATTGTGGCATAGACCCCCTCACTTTGGCAAGCCCTAGCCCGCCCGGCGGGCGGGCTGCGGTGCGGACCATCTGTCCTGAAAGGAGCCGATGATGTCAACAGTCCCTCTCTCCCGCCGCTGGCTGACCCGCCCGATCCCCCCCATCTTGGGTCCTTCGGCGGTCGCCGCGGCCTTTTGGCAAGAGGCCACGTTCTCTTGGGAGACCGTCACCGTGGCCGATATCGAGGCCGCTTACGACCACTTGATCGGCTACTCTCCGGTCGATTGGGTCTATGACGAGTGGGAAGAGGGGGAGCCCTCGCCTAACGCGGGGAACCTCTGGCACCCGCTCTTGCAAATCTACGAACTGACCGACATCTTGTCGGCCGCTCCCGGCATTGGCCCCGCATCGGTGCCGTTTTACTAACACCACGATAAGGAGATCTCTCGACCATGGAACTCAGCTATCTCTCGCAAGACACAATCATGGATTGGGCTCCCTGGTTCTGGGTGCTCCTGGCTTTCCAATGGACGGCCGAGCAAGGCCGTGCCCTGTCCCCGCTCCCTCTCACCTGGCGATCCGCCTCTTGCGATCTGCCAGCGCACTGGCGCACGCTGATTGCGGCCTGGTTTCCCACGGCCACCGCCATCACCGTTGTCGAAAACGACGGCGCATGGACCATCACCTGGCACGAGACACGCTGGATGGCGTGGCGGGAGTACCTGCAGGCCCCGGGCCTCTCCCGCGCTCAGCGCCGGGACCATGCCCGTGCATATGCCGTGTGGCACCATACCCTCCAAAGCCGTCTGGATGGCGAACGGCAGCGGGGTGCTCTGATCACGGCCCGCCTGCTC
Organism: Sulfobacillus sp.; assembly: GCA_027344105.1. GTDB lineage: Bacteria > Bacillota > Sulfobacillia > Sulfobacillales > Sulfobacillaceae > Sulfobacillus. The sequence continues at coordinate 1,715 of DAHWJO010000274.1, read as the reverse complement.
CCGGGCGGGCTGTCCTGGACCCAGGGTGACGACGACGATTGGCAAACGTCCCCCTTGCTCCTGAGTGCTCATTGGCTTCAAAGTCTGGTGCCCGTGTTCGAGAAGATTCCTTTAGAGGAGGCGCACTAACATGCGCGTGGTGATTACGTTAGAAGATGGGGCGTTCCCGCATGTGCATGTCACGGATGGTCTGGCCGAACGGACCTACGACACGACCGTCGATGTATTGATCGACTTGCTCTCGGACGCGGAAGCAACGTCCGCCCATCCCTGGGTGACCAGCCCGCTGCTCCCGCCCCAGACCGTGTTTTGGGCCCAGCAGGGCGACACGGACTGTCTGGTTCTTGACCTGCCCGCCGGGCCCCAGCCCTGGGTGTTGCCGGACGGCCAAGCCTCGGTCACCGCCTACGTCATTCCCCTTCCCCGCTTGCTTTTCCTGTTTTTGCGGCGCAAACAGCGGGTGATCCAAAAGGCCATAGCCGTCGTGAATACCCCTGACCCTCTCTCATCAGACACTCCCCTGTTTGCCTATCCGCTCTCCAATGTGTATGCCAACACCACGCTGTGCTGGACGATGCCCGACCGCCCTTACCCGGTGTCTGAGCTTCTCCCGCTGGCTCATGCGTTTTTCGCCACGCCCAACAATTGGGATCTCTCGCAAGCCCGCAATGCCAGCGGACTGGATTACCGCGCGCTCGGCGCGGCTTTAGCGGATCGCGACACCTTCCCCGCCGAATGGCTGGTGCCCTTGCACCGGACCTGGGCGGACTGGATCACCCAGTTTGTGCCACAGGCCGAGCCTGTGGCGGATGCCCCCACAGACTAACCTTAAGGAGTGATTGCCATGTCTGATGCCACACAAATGTCCTTTCTCCCGCCGGAACCCCCGCCCAAGGCGGCCACGGCGGACAAGAAAGGGAAACCCGCAACCACGGAACCCCCGGTATACGACCGGGACCGCACGGTGGCCTATGCGGGCCACCAGCATCCCATCACCGATCGGACGTTATCCTTGGAGCAGGTGCGGGCCCTGCTCGAACGCGAGTACCCGGAGCTCTCCAAAGACCGCTGTGAGATGCTCTACGATGCCAAAACCGGTGTCATTGTGCCCGTCGTCAAAGGCGCCCGGAAGGGCGTGTCCTAATGTCCACACCCACGCCTTGGATTGGCTGGTATACGGACCCGGACGCTTTTGACGCGGGTTCTGAAGCCATTCGCCGTCTCATCACCGCGCAGGGTGTCTACGAAGCCCGGACGACGCCTATTGGCACGTTTACGGTACACCGCCCCGACCTCACGACGGCCTCTGCGCCCCCGGAAGGTCTCACGTGGCGCATTCCCCGCTTGCCGCTGACGCTGCTGGCGACAGTCCTCACGCAATTTCGCGCGGCCTTGCCCGATGAACGCCTCGCCAACGTGTATTGGCACCCCGCCTCCGGTCGCTTTCTGCTGACCTTTCCGGACCAATCCACGGCCCCCGCGTCCGTCACCACCGCAGACCGGACCGATCCCTATGATGCCGAGCGCCCCCGGGTGCTCCAAGTGCATTCGCACGGCACGCTGCCCGCTTTCTTTTCCTCCACGGATGACGCGGATGAACAGGCCACGGGCTGCTATGGCGTCCTCGGCCATCTCGATACCGCGCACCCGACGATGGCCTGGCGGTTCGCCTGCGGCGGCCGCCATGTGCCCTTGTCCCTCACGGATCTCTTTAT
>DAHWJO010000273.1:0-2667 GCA_027344105.1 Sulfobacillus sp. | reverse complement strand
GCCATTTTAGTCAGGAAGCCAGGATCGGCCTCTTTTCACACCCAAAATGCGGCATGGGAGCGTGAGAAAACGGCGGCTCCAGAACTTGAGACCCAACATGCATCCCGGCCCATGAAGCCTTGCAACGATTCATGGGCCGGGTGTCCTACCCTGCATACATGACTTGGCGGCGGTTCCCCCAAAATTTTGGGGACCACCTCATTGGTATTTTCTCTACTGTGTATCGCTTTGACCGCCTCCGTACCGGGGCGTACGCTGGTTCCTGGGGAAAAGCGGGGATGGTGGGGTGTTTGGGGACGATCTGCGAAAAACAAAAAAACCGCAACCGCTGCGGTGTCTTAAATTTATGGTGGGCGGTACAGGACTCGAACCTGTGAACCTCTCGCATGTCAAGCGAGCGCTCTAACCAACTGAGCTAACCACCCACGTCAAATTGGAGGCGACGCCCGGATTCGAACCGGGGCATAGAGGTTTTGCAGACCTCTGCCTTACCACTTGGCTACGTCGCCTTATAATCAAGGCGGCAGAATGGAGCGGAAGACGGGATTTGAACCCGCGACCCTTGCCTTGGCAAGGCAATGCTCTACCACTGAGCTACTTCCGCATCACGCTCTGCTAGTATAACAACTTCCACGGCGTTGTGCAAGGGTATGAAACGGGGCCGCTAATATTTTATCCGCTTAGTACTGGTAAAAGCCGCGACCGTTTTTCTTCCCCAGCCTCCCCGCGCGCACCAGTCGGCGCAACACCTGGGGGGCGGCAAAACGGTCGTCATGAAACTCGTCATACAAATAATCCATGACTTCCAGGTCCACATCCAGACCTGTGAAATCCGCCAGAGTCAAAGGCCCCATGGGATGATTCAGTCCGAGCTGCACGGCTTTGTCAATGTCTTCCTTGCTCGCGACGCCTTCTTCGAGAATGCGCATCGCTTCGATAAACAGAGGCATCAATATGCGGTTGACGACAAATCCCGGCGTATCCTTCTGCACGACGACGGTTTCTTTCCCCAATATCCGCGATATTTCCTGAACGTAAATGACTGTTTCATCACTGGTGTCCTCTCCGCGCACCAGCTCGACGAGCTTCATGACAGGCGCCGGGTTGAAAAAATGCATTCCGAGGAACTGCGACGGCCGTCTGGTGGAGCGGCTCAATTCGGTGATCGAGAACGATGACGTGTTGGTGGCGAGAATGGCTTCGGGACGGACAATAGCGTCTAGTGCCCGGAAGACAGACTTTTTGACATCCATCACTTCCACGACCGCTTCAATAACCAGCTCCGCCTCATGAAAATCCTCCAGCGGAGCGTCCATCAAGCGGTCCATCGCATCTTCCGCCGCCCCGGCCACGATTTGCCCCCGGGCCGCAGAACGGTTCAAGCGGCCCGCAATCCTGTCTTTGGCCCGGAGCACCGCCCCCGGCTGTGAATCGTGCATGAGCACTTTAAAACCACTCATGGCCGCCAGCTGGCTGATTCCTGACCCCATTGTGCCGGCCCCTACCACTCCAATAGTCTGCATAGATAAGTCCCCTCCAGTTAATACCCCAAAATGTGAAACCCGCTATCCACAAACAAAATATGGCCCGTAATGTGCTTCGCCCAGTCTGACGACAGAAAAACGGCGGCATTGCCCACATCTTCCGTGGAAATGTTTTCCGGAATCGGCGCCCGGTCTTCAGTATTGTGCAAGGCTGCGGTAATACCCTTCACCCCTGCTGCGGCCAAAGTCTTCACGGGTCCCGCGGATATGGCATTCACCCGGATATGGTCCCGCCCGAGGTCGAAGGCGAGATAGCGCACAGACGATTCCAGCGCGGCCTTGGCCACTCCCATCACATTGTAATTCGGCAGAACCCGCGTCGATCCTTGATAAGTCATCGCGACAATGCTGGCCTCTTTGGCTTTCAGCATCGAAGGATATAAGGCGCGGGTCAATTCGGTCAGCGAATAAGAGCTGACGGACTGCGCCAGGGTGTATCCCTCCCGGGACGTGTTCAAAAATCTCCCTTCCAAATCCGCGCGGTTGGCATAAGCAATGGAATGCACCAAAGAGTGCACCCCGTCCGGCGCCAGCTTGTCCAAACTCTCGGCGAATTCCGCCATGAGGTCATCATTCATTACATCCAGTAAGACCGTCTTGGCTGGTCTTTGCAAGTCTTCGATTAACTTGTCCAAATTTTCCTTCAAGCGGTCGTTCTGGTAGGTCAGGATCAATTCTGCCCCTTCACGCTCAAAAGCCCGGGCTATTCCCCAGGCGATGCTCCGCTTATTGGCAATCCCTGTCACGACTGCCACTTTCCCATCCATTAGTCCCAATGTCTCTCCCCCAGGCTGTTCCGATTTTTGCCATCATCATACCTCATCGGCGACTTTCGGGCCATACTGCCGGATTCAGGGCATCCGCCGGAGCCTTTCCTTCCACAAGCGACCGGATATTGGTCCAGGCCCGGCGTGCCATGGCGCGCCGCGTCTCGACCGTAGCCGATCCGACATGGGGCAAAAGGACTACCCCGGGCAATCCCAATAAGGGGGAATCTGGCGACAGCGGCTCCTGTTCGAATACATCCAGCCCCGCTCCCGCAATGCGGTGTTCCTGGATAGCCAGGGCCAGCGCCGACTCATCCACGACCGGGCCCCGGGCGGTATTGATCACCACGGCGTTA
>DAHWJO010000272.1:0-2676 GCA_027344105.1 Sulfobacillus sp. | reverse complement strand
TCCCCTGCCACGCGTTCCGAGTTCATGGCCGCTCACCTCCTCCTCTCCTGTCTTGCCGCCGGGCGGCTGCGATTACCGTGGCCGCGATTTTCTCGCCCGCCATCTGGTCGCGGACGGACACCAGCGCCTCCGCCATTTGCTCCCGCAGTTCCGGATTGCCGAGAATGTTCCCGAGGACTGCCCGCCCCTTGGCGGCCAGGTCCTTTTCGGGAATGACGGTCCCCGCCTGCCTTTTCGCTATCACCGCCGCATTTTTGGTCTGGTGGTCTTCCGCCACATGGGGCGAGGGCACCAGCACCGGCGGCAGTCCGAACGCGATGCAGTCGGCTATGGTCATAGCCCCGGCGCGCCCGAAAAACACATCTGCTACCCGGTAGGCTTTTTGTATCTCATAGAAATATTCGACAATCCTCACCTGTTTAGGGTCAAGACCTCCGGCTTTTTCGCCCGCTTGCGACATCACCTGCGCATAGTAGCGCTTGCCCGTAGCCCACAGCAGGACCCACTTTGGGTGCTCGGCAAGCACGGGCAGAAACTTCCATAAAAAATTGTTCAGGGCCTGGGCCCCCTGGCTGCCGCCTGTGGCCATCAGCACCACCTGCTCCGGACCTATCCCCATCTGCCGGCGCAGCTCCTCCCGGCTCTCCGTGACCGTGATAGCCACGGGGTTGCTGGCCACCACAAACGAGGTGCCATGGCGGAAGTACTGCTCCGCTTCCAAGAAGGGCACAATCACCTTGGCAGCCCTGGGGCCCAGCAGGCGGTTGGTGAGGCCCGGCCAGGCATTTTGCTCCTGCAGCACCAAAGGCACGCGCATCAGCACTGCGGCCAGCCCCACAGGGCCAGACACGTAACCGCCCGTGCCCACCACCACATCGGGCCGGAAGCGGCGGATGTGGCCCACAGACTCTCCCAGTCCCCGGACGGCTGAGAGAGCGCCCTGCGCTTTTCCGGCCATTCCCCGGACCAGGAGCCCCTTGGCGTGGATGGTGGCGAAATTGAGGCCGCTGGCGGGAACCAGATCCTTTTCGAGGCCGTGGTCCGTGCCAATGTAGAGCACATCCAAGGAATCGACCCGGCTGGCCACGGCCTGGACGATAGCCAGAGCGGGATAGATATGGCCGCCACTGCCGCCTCCAGCGATTAGCATCCGCATTTTGCGGGATCACCCCTTCACAAGCCGATGCCGGCCTAAAAATCAAGTCCGCTCTTCAGCGTATGTTTCCCTTTACAGAGCGTGCTTACTAATATTTAACAAAACGCCCACCCCCGCCATGCTCAGCACCAGAGACGACCCGCCGTAGCTGATGAACGGCAGGGTGATTCCCGTGACCGGCAACGTCGCTTTGACCACGCCCATGTTGATGGCCGCCTGGATGGCAATCATGGTGGTGAGTCCCGTCGCCAGCAGGCTGGAAAACATGTCCGGAGCCCGCATGGCAATGCGGTATCCGCGCCATGCCACAATCAGGAACAGGAGCACCACGGTCAGCGTGCCCAGCAGCCCCAGCTCTTCCCCTAAAATGGCAAAGATAAAGTCTGTGAACGATTCGGGCAAGTAGCCCAGAGCCTGCCGGGAGTATCCCAGCCCCACCCCCAGCACACCGCCCGAGCCCAGCGCCAGCAATGCCTGGATGGTGTGGAATCCCTCACCCAGAGGGTGCTTCCATGGGTCCATGAACGCCAGGAGCCGCTGCCGGCGGTAGGGTTCGGCAATCATCGCCCAGGCTAAAATGGGCACCGCCGCTCCCGTCAGCTCCGCCAGGTGCCTCTTTTTGACTCCGGACACAAACAGCATCACAAAGAACGTGCCGGCTGTGGCAATGGTCGTGCCCAAGTCCGGCTCCGCCAAAATCAGCACAAACACAATAGACGCTAAAAGAATATGGGGCACTACCCCCCGCCAGAAATCTTCCAGGTCCTGGCGGTGCAGGCTGAACAGCCGCGCAAACAGAAAGATCATGGCCAGTTTCGCCAGCTCTGACGGCTGGATTTGCAACGACCCGACCCCCAGCCAGCGCCTGGCTCCATTGATGTCGATTCCCACGTGGGGAATCAGCACGGCGACCAGCAAGAGCACTGACAGCACATATCCGGGGAAGATCAGCTTGTTGTACTTCCAGTAATCAATGCGGGTGGCCGCAATCATGGCGATGACCCCGATGACCGCCCACACCAGCTGGTGCTCGACGTAATAGTAGGGATTGCCAAACTGCTTGAACGAGACGGACGCGCTGGCAGAAAAGACGACGACCGTGCCGATTGCAAGCAGCGCTATGACAGAGGCCAGTAAGAGATAGTCGATACGGCGTCTTTCGTCATTCATCAAGTGTCCTCCTCGTTGCCCGTGCTCCTCGTCACCACCACGCCAGCAGCGCCCCGACGGCGGCCATCAGCCAGAAGACCGCCATGACCCGCTCTTCCGGCCACCCGCCCAGCTCAAAGTGGTGGTGCAGAGGGCTCATGCGGAAGACCCGCTTGCCCGTCAGCCGGAAGCTCAACACCTGGATAATGACCGACAAAGTCTCCACCACAAACAAGAGCCCGATCAGGGGCAGCAAGAGAGTGGTGCGGGACACGATCGCCGCGCCCGCGAGAGCCGCCCCCAAGGCCAGGGAGCCCGTGTCTCCCATAAACACCCGGGCCGGGTGCATATTGTAGCGCAAGAATCCCACC
>DAHWJO010000271.1:0-2776 GCA_027344105.1 Sulfobacillus sp. | reverse complement strand
TCAGGGTCCTGACAGGGTGGTGCCGGAAGCGGCGGGGCTGCCGCGGTTGCCGTTTTCCACACCGCTGAGACATCGATCGTCGTCTCTAAGCCTTGCACCAGCACCCGGGCCAGGTCGAGCGAGCCTGTGTCATTGCTGCCGGTTTGCAAGCCTTCGAGAGAGAGCTGGCCTTCCAAGGCCTTGGCGACATCGAGCTTTTGCGCCATCAGCATGAGGGCTTGTTCCTGCATGGTATCCTGATAGGCGTAGAAGCGCACCAGACACGGGTGGCGCTGGCCTAAGCGCCAGGCGCGGCGGGAGGCTTGGCGCAAGCGGAAGAGATTGTAGCCGGTGGCAAACCAGAAGATGCTGGGAAAGTCGAGTAAATCGAGCCCCGTTTCGACCAATTGGGGATGGGAGAGGACCACCTGCACGCCTTGGCGCACCTGCTGGGCCACCCAGGTTTCCCGGGTGTCGCGGGCCACCGCGTCGGTGAGCACCGCAGTCCGCAAGCCGTGATTGCGGAAGAGGCGGGCTAAGCGGTCGGCTTGCGGATGGGTTTTGGTGTAGGGCGTATAGACCCAGACTTTGCGGCCCGCCTGAATTTCGGCGAGGACATCATCGAGCACCGCCTGCTCTTTGGGATACACGCGGTCTGCGGTTAACGCCGGCTGGTACGACAGATGCTCCTGATGGTCTAAGATCAAGGGCTGCCAGGGTTCATCGGGCAGCGTGAGGGCGGTGGACACTAAAGCGCCTAACAGACGCCGCGAGCCAGCTTTCAAGGCTGTGTTAGCGGCCTCGCGCAAGAGCGCAATGGCCGCCTTAACCCAACGGTCTTGGTCCTCATCCATGGCCACCCAGCGCACGGTTTCCGTATAGGCGGGGAGCGCGTCGGCACCCAGATCCTCCAGCGTGAGAAACACCGCCCGGTCGACCAGCTTGGTGGCATACCATAGCGGGCTAATGCCGGGCAAGCGCTTAGTGGTGGTCACCGGAGCCGCGTGGCGTCCATACTGCTTATCGTCATCGGCATCGGCTATGGACTCGCGGGTGACGGTGCGCACGCGGCCATAGCGCTGGAGCGTGAGTTGCGGCCGGTTGTGGTCGAGGCCTTCCGTGACCATGGACGCCGGATGCAGCCGCCATTGGAGCAAGTGCAAATCATCAGCATAGCCGGAGGCGAAGGTCCCGGTGCCTGCCAGCAGCGTGCAGCCGACACGGGAGGCCCAGGCCAGCACTTGGCCTTGTTCGGTCGCGCCTTTGAGCTCATGCACCTCGTCAACGATCACCGTATCAAAGCGGTGCGCGGCGTAGCGGCGCAGCAGCTGCATGGGTCCCATGCGGCGCACAGTGGAGTCCGCGGCCCACAAGGGCGTGTGGCAGAAGGGGCAGACGCGGGTGGACCGGGATTTCTTGATCGTCTCGCCCCAGGCTTGGTGGGTGTCCGGATGTTCCAGAAGATGGCCGCAGTCGGGACACACCCATCCGCCCCGCCGGACGGACCACGTCGCGGCAAAGTGGGTGCGGTAACTCAGTTTGGCACGGTCACGGCCCAGCACCCAGTATTCGGGATGGGTGGCCAGGCGGGACCAGGCAGCCCGTTGGTGCAAGACCGTGTGCCAGTCGTCCACTTTGGTGGCGGTGGCGCCCGGAATCGTCTCGCGGATTTCGCGAATCCATTTGGGGACGAGATGATCCGGGGCGATGACCAGCACGCGGTAGCCCGCCCGCTGGTGCTGGCGGTGCCAGAGATCCCAGGGCACCGTGGCCATCAGCAGGGTTTTGCCGACCCCCTGCTCGCCGACAATGACCGCGGATCCCGTGTCGCGCAGCGTCAGTGCCGCCGCTTGGATGACATCGGCTTGCGCGGGATAGGGAGAGCGGATGAGGGCGTCATACGCGGCGGGCCGCGGGGCGCCGGCCGGATGACGGGGCACCACCAGGGTATCCAGCTGGCGGCCTAACGCCGGGGCCCAGGCTTGCAAATAGGCGTCGGGATGCGTCGCCTCCGGCGTCAGCGGCACCGCAGGATTGGGCCCCGTGCCGGGTGGAATGACCAGGACCGATCGGCGGACCAGCGTCGAGACAAAATCGCCGAGACGGTCGAGATGGGTAAAGTGCAGCGGCACCGGGGCAAACGTGGCGTGCGCGGCCCAAAAGGGCAGCGAAGTAATCGTCGGTAAACTGGACGGGTCCTGCGTGGTGGCATGGGCCTGAGCGAGGGCCTGAAAGAACTCCGGCTGCCAGGCGGGGGCTAAGGGCACCCCGAGCGATTGGAGGACCGTCCAGGCGGTGTCGGTCCACTGGTCGGCCGGACCCCAGTGAAACTGGACAAACGTGTCGCCCCGGTCGGTGCCGGGCGTGGGAAAGACGGAGGCGGGGACCAGGAATTGCTGTCCCCATTGGACCCGGGTTTTGAGGGGGAAGGCGGCGGGCACGATTTTGAAAGGGCCGAGCGTGTCATCCCGGCGCATCGTGTGGGAATACGCCGGCCATGACGGGGCGGTGAAGACGGCGGTGAACGGAGGATCATCGGCGTCCCATTCCCAGCAGACGGCACGCGGGGGATGACTGAGCACGGTGGCCGTCACGCCTTGGACGGTGGCCATGGGTCCGAACAAGGCGGCACCGGCTACCCGGATGAGTTCCGGGTCGGTCCACGCCAGATCCGCGAGGTCCGGGCTCAAGGGTAGCGCATCCAGGGCGACCTGCGCATGGACGCCCGAAGCTTTCAGAATATGGCCAAGGTCGGCCAGAAAGCCGTCGGAACAATCCACGGCACAAAGTACACCAC
>DAHWJO010000270.1:0-2793 GCA_027344105.1 Sulfobacillus sp. | reverse complement strand
GCGCTTGGGGTCCTGTGGCTTGGGAAGGCGGCGGCCCTTGGGCATCGTATTGCCAAGGCCAAACTGCAGGCCCTGGGTTTCGAGGCGTAGGTCATGGCCCAGGGTGTAGCGAGATGACCGAGTTCATTCAAGCGGATCAACGGGTCGGTGCGAAAACTGCCGCCATGCTGACGGGGAAATGCGCACGCACCATACGACGCTGGGCGGCTATTGGAGAAATTCAGTCGGTCATGGTCGGTAACGGTCGGCAAGGCGCCGCCGCTACCAAGCACCTGTTTGATCTTTCCAGCCTTGCGCCGCACATTCCCGTAAAAATGACGAAAAAGTTTATCCAGTCTGTAATGAAAGCCGAGGCGGGGGATACGAAGTGCCTTGTGGATGTGGCGGCGTATTTTCTGTCCTGCAAGCAGCCATCCGTGGCGATCCTCTGGTTTGAAGAAGCCGCCGCAAAAGGCGATGCCTCTGCCATGAACAGCCTGTCAGAATGCTATCTGAAAGGACTCGGCACAGAGCGAAATGACGCGCTCGGGTTAAAGTGGCTGGGTGAGGCGGCCATTCACGGAAACGCCATTGCCCAAACCAAAATAGAAACGCTCTCTTTACTGTTGAGCGATAACGGCGTTGACCTTTGACGGATTGCGGCGGTATCGCTGCCTCGCGCACCTTACTTCGACACGCACCTTTCTTTCACCAGTTGGCTAGCCCGAAACGTCACCACCCGCCGCGCTGCGATCTCGAACGGCTCCCCATTCCTCGGATTCCGCCCGGGACGTGCCCGTTTCTCGTGCAGGGTGAAGTTCCCGAAGCCGGACAGCTTCACGTTTTCCCCGGCGGCCAGCGTTGAGCGGATCGTATCAAAGAGTGTATCGACCAGCGCCGAGCATTCTTTGGCGGTCAAGCCCACCGTGTCCAATAGGCGACGGGTCAGATCCAGTTTCGTAACCGTCATGTCCTATGTCCTGTGACGACTGCCTGCATTCCGTGCCTTCTCAACTTTATTCATAGCTTCTTCTTTCCTTTTTTCTTATTGTGCTGTTTCCCCCGCCGATGGTCAAAAACCAAAACAGCAATGCCGACAACCGCAAGCAAGGTGACTCCGATCAATCCCATAACGTTACCGCTCATCGTTCACCTCCTGCAACGCCCATAAACATTGCGGTCAGGCCCTGGTGTCTGATAGGTGTTGGGTCAGATCCAGTTCGTGATGGTTATATCATACAGCCAGGCGATGGACGGCAACAGCGACATCATGCGGAAGCGTTATGGGGAGAAAGAGAGCCGCCGGGAACAAGTAATCCTCGCCAGATTCATCAATGATGCGAATCATGCCCAACTTTTGCGCCTCAGGGTCCGGCATTCCCTCATAAACCTTGCGGGGTTCAAGGGAGACCTCATAATCGGCATTGGAGATGCATAGCCAGAATGCCGGATCATTTGTCATGGATAGGATGCTTGATCTTGTATTCAACTTTTCCTCCCTTTTTCTTTTTCCAGCGACCCTCACCGTGGACCCTTCTCAGTCTAAGCAGTTCACGAATACGGGATCCCTCAGCAATCGTCTCGATATGGGTAACTTTCCCGACAATGTCCTCTGACTTCATCGGTTACCCCATCCTCTTCGCCAGATCCTCCGCCCTCAAGTGAGTGTACCGCTTCAACATCTGCAAAGTCTTGTGGCCGGTGATTGTGGAGACTTCCATGGGGTTGAAGCCCTTCTCGAACAGGCGGCTGGTAGCTTCATGGCGTAGGTCGTGGAAGGTCAGGCCGGTGATGGCGGCATGAGTCAGCGCACGACGCCAGGATGCCCTCATGCCTTCCTGGGTGTAAGTCCATACCTTCCCATCCAGACGGCGGGGCAGGGCGGACAATACCTGATCAGCAGCGGAAGATAGCGGCACATCACGAGCCAACCAGTTCTTTGTATCAGGTAGCCGGACCACGCGCCGCTTCATATCTACCATGCTCCACGTCATGCCGATGATCTCGCCTTGGCGCATGGCGGTTTCGATGGCAAAGCGCACGATGCCAGCTAGTTCAGGATTGACCGACTGGCAGGCGGGCAGCAGGCGGGTTTCCTCATCATCCACCAGGCGCCTTTCACGACCCTGGGGGAGCCTGGGTTTGCGGACGAGCTCAACGGGGTTTGTCAGGGATGCCATGCGCCATTCCTTCCGTGCGATCTCGAACAGGTGCGAGAGTAGGGCAAGGTGAAGCCTGATCGTGTTTGCTGCCTTCCCCTCGGCTTCCATCTCTTTAATAGATGTCGTCACATCCTGCCCGTCGATGGCTGCCATGAAGCGGCAGGCAATGGGGCGGGCCTGCCACTGGCGAAGGAAGCCGAGTTCCCGGCGGCCGTCACCCTTCTTTGTTGGGATGATCTCTTGAGAGTAGCGATCCAGGCATTCCTTGAGCGTGGTGCGCTCGGCGGCGGACGTGTCGCGCCAGACGCCCCGGTCCATTTCGGATTCGATACCCCGCGCCCAAGTCTCCGCATCGCGCTTCGCCCGAAATGTCTTTGTCTGGGATGGGTGCCCTTTGCGCCGCACAATGGCTTGCCAGCCAATTGTGATGCCGTCCTGGTCTTCCCGTGAATTGATGGTCGCCATGCTGCACTCCCGCTGCGCTGAATCGAAGCCTTAGTGCAGCATAATTGCAGCGTAAATTCAATATGGCAAAGAAAAAGGGCCTAGACCGAAGCCTAAGCCCTTGTTTTATTTGGTGGGTTGTGAGGGGATCGAACCCACGACCCGCTGATTAAGAGTCAGCTGCTCTACCAACTGAGCTAACAACCCG
>DAHWJO010000026.1:12127-27537 GCA_027344105.1 Sulfobacillus sp. | reverse complement strand
TGCGTTGACTGGTATAACATTGTCCTGCTTCTTCTCCATGACGATATAGTTTTCAAGGACCGGGTGACACCCTCCAAAGACCGTCGCGGCAATCCGGCATCGGACCGCGTGACCAGAAGCGTGTCGCACTGCCCTCTCGGACAGCTTTGCTATCATACCACGATAGTTTCACCAATGCAAGCGTTGAATTTACCGTTGCCGCCCACCCGCGCATCACTGAAGGAAGTCCCAAATCTTCGGGTCCTCGATTCCCAAACGCCACAATGCAATTCCCCGCAGTTCATACCCGGATACCAGATTGATCTTCGATAAAAGACTTTGCGTGTCCTCAAACCACACCGAATGCGCTTCCCCATCTTGCACATAGACGAAGTGATTTAGACCGGACTTGTGGGTATATTGTTCCTCAAGAACCTGCGCCTGGCCATAGGACAGGGCCACGGCACCCGAGCCTCCCCAGTCATAGCCATATCCCGGAATACCTAAAATAATCTTCTGGGGTGGCACCGCCGAAATGGTGTAATTCAACACGGACTTGACCCATGCCGGAGAGGCGATTGGCCCTGGCGACCCTCCCGCGTAATGCTCGTCGTACGCCATAATCATGAGCAGGTCCGCGCTTTTCGCTAGCGCAGAATAGTTGTAGGCGCCCGTCCATGAGTTGTTCGGCTGGTAGCTTGTCTCAGCGGGCAGGGAGAGGGTGACATAGTATCCATGCTCGTGAAACACCTGGGACAAGTGTTGGACGAATGCTGTGAATGCAGTTTGCTCGGTCGGAGCAATTCCCTCCCAGTCCAAGTTGACCCCATCATAACCGTTATCTTCCACTAGCGTCAGCATATTTTCGATGGCCCGGCTGCTGGCTTGCGGGCTGCTTAGGAGAGGGCCAAAAACCGATTGGCCGGCCATGTTTTCCACGAGTGCGAATGTCCATAGATTATGTTGCCGGGCCAACTGCAAGACAGCAGGGTTCGTCTGCCCAGTGATGGATCCATCGGCCGAGACCGTATACCAAAAAGGGATAATCCCGGTCAGAAACGGCAGATAATGCTGCAGCATCTGGGCTGCATTGCCCTGGTTCCCCGGATCATAGAAATATCCTAGCACCATGCCTGCCGGAAGGCCGTCCGCCGGCGCTCCGGTCCCGGCGGCCTTAGCCGCCCCCGGCTTTTTTGCGGAAAGGGGCAGCGCATCCTCCGCAGGATGCAGCAGAGCACGGTCCCAACTGGCGACAACCGGCGCGTTTTGGGCATACATCAGCAACCCCAACAGCGCAATGGCACCGATAATCATGGCAATCACCGCCCCGGGGCGGCCTTTGCGTAGCCCGCCAGAACGCATGGCGTCTCCCCTTTTTTCTCCCGTCGTATTCCCAATGTATGCGCAGCCTCCTCGCTTTAGACGGGCATTTCAGTATAATAAGCGGGAAAGGATGGGAAGCGCGTGCATACCTTGCTCATCGAAGATGACGACCGTGTGGCTCGCCTGATTACTTTGGAACTCCGCCACGCCGGATGGGACGTGCAGTGGTGTGACAAGGGCCGCGACGGCCTGTCAGAAGCCATTGGGGGCAGTTACGACGTAGTCATTCTGGACCTGATGCTCCCGGATATTGACGGTTTGAAAGTCTGCCAGTCCCTGCGCCAGGTGTCTGATACCCCGATTCTCATTCTTACGGCGCGTGACGCCGTGATCGACCGGGTCCGGGGACTGGACGCAGGTGCTGATGATTACCTGGTCAAACCTTTTGCCACGGCCGAATTGCTGGCGCGCATGAGAGCTCTGACCAGGCGTCCGGCCAATGTCTTCCACCAGGATGACGTGATCAAAGTGGGTCCACTGGAACTCTATCCCATGCGTCACGAAGTCCGGCTGATGAACAGCACAGTGGAACTCACGCGCCGGGAATTCGATTTGCTGCAGTATTTCATGCAGAATGTTGGCATTACCCTAACCCGGGATATGATTCTCGACCGTGTCTGGGGCTGGGGATACTCCGGCGCTTCCAATATTGTAGACGTCTACGTGGGATATCTGCGGCAGAAGGTTGGGCTGCCGACCCCCGACCTGAACCTGGTCACGATCCGGGGGGTGGGCTACGTGCTGAAATTTGAGGCGGGCCCGTGAAATACCCTAAAAGTCTGCGGACGCGCTTCACTATCCAGACAGGGGGCGCCATCGTCAGCCTGGTGGTGGCGTTTGCTCTCATTACGCTGTTTGCGGTCAGCATTCACCTTTATGATGCGGCTGTCAGCGATGCCGCCAGTGTCTATTCCGGCATCTCTGAAGCCCACGGGGCCACGCTGCAGGTTCTCTTGCACGAATACACGCGCAGCGTGGATCCCCATGTTTGGATCCTGCGGGGCGCCCACGTCCTCTTCCGCTCGCCAAACACAGCGCCTTATCCCTTCGGCCCGCTGGTGAACGGCATTGCCCGCCGGTCGGTGTCCTCCCGCCTGGTCCGCTCGCGGGACGGCCTGCAGTACGTGGTGGACTGGCCGCTGCGACCGGATATTGACCTGTTGGGCGACCTGATCCTGGTCATGGGCATTGCAGGGGTGGCCGCCGCCGCAGGGGGTGTGCTCCTCGGGCGCTGGACGACCCACCGGGTGCTGGAGCCAGTCAAGCGGATGACGCATTCCGTGGAGCGGATGCTCGCTACTGGCCAGTTTTTACCGGTGGAAAATCCCTCCCGAACCGATGATGAATTCAGCCGGTTGGCCGCTCTTCTGTCTCAACTGGTGCAAACGCTGGAGTCCCGCTGGCAGCGCGACCGGACTCTCTTGGCCGATGCCGCCCACCAGCTGCGCACCCCCTTGGAGGTCATACGCGGCAACCTCGATATCGTGCGGAACTGGGATGCCATCGACCGGGCCACAGAAGAAGAAACCATGGCGGCCATCGACCGGACTGTGTCCGAAATGATTATCTTGGTGGGCGACTTGCTGACCTTGGAGCATGTGCGCAATGACGGTCCTGTGCAATTGGCGCCCTACGGAATGCGCACTTTGCTTGAGGATGCCAGCGAAGATGCGCGGGCCTTGAGTCCGGGACTGGCCATCACTCTGGACACCCCGAAATATGACATCGTCCTCAGCCATGAGCCATTCGCCCGCCGCGCCCTTTGGGCGGTGCTCGAGAATGCGGTCAAATACAGTCCGCCGGGAGGCCGCATAGACATTTCCGCCCACCGGCAAGGGGCCTTTTTGGGGGTGACCGTAGCGGATCACGGTCCAGGGATTCCCCCAGAAGATATCCCCCACATTTTCACACGCTTTTACCGTGGGGTGAACGGGCACGGAAGCAGTGGCACGGGCCTGGGGCTCAGCATTGCCGAAGCCCTGATGAAGTCACAACAGGGCTACATCACCGCAGAGAGTTCCGGCAACGGAGCCTCATTTACTTTATGGTTTCTTCTGGCTCCGCCTTCACCGCAGAATTAGAGGATTTAACGCTTTTGAGGCGGGGCACAACGAACCATACGTACCCCGTCATCACGGCAGTCAAAATCAGCACAAAAATCAGAGCCGCAGGAATTCCGCCGGCGGTAGTAGTCAGTAGCGCCCCGAATCCGAGCAGCAGGAACACTGCGCCCACCCCTAGCGCAATCCACGGAACCCCCAGCGCCCGAAATGGCCGCGGTCTGGATGCCTCCCGTTTCCGCAGCGAAAACACAAGCCATGCGGACAGGGCATAGACCAGCCCCTCCACTCCGGCCCCCGCATTGATCAGCACCGTATACTGCCCGGTGGCCATTACCCCAAGGGCTAGAATGAGAGATAGTCCTGCCAACAGCAACAGGGCGTTGGCTGGCACCCAGTGCTTGTTGAGGTGCGCCATGCGGCGGGGCAGGGCCTTTTCCCGGGCCAGCGCGTAGACAAAGCGCGAGGCGGTAAACAGCCCTCCGTTAAAGGTTGTCATCGCGGTGGTCATAGTAATGAGCACCATCCACCAAAATCCCACGATGCCAAGGGCTTTCTGCCCGACGATCAGCTGCGGCACCATGGTGGATTCCAACGCTTTAATATGGGGGAAGATAGCGGTCAGCGCCATGGTGAACAGGCCAAAAGCAACGGCAATGAGACCGAGAGCGATATACATGCCGCGGGAGATGGCCCGGGCGTCGTCAAACTCCTCGGCCAGGGGGGTCACCCACTCAAACCCGACATAGATAAACACGCCAAGGGCAATAGCCTGAAATGTGCCGCCGCCGATATGAAAAAACTGGGAAGGATCAGGCCATGAGGTTTTACCCAAAATAATCAGCGAGATCACGATAAGCGTCATCAACAGGACGGCTCCATTGATATCCTGAATTTTCCCCGACACCCTGATTCCCCGGAGGTTGGCCCAGGCGATGGTCCCCAAGAGAACCACAATCCACAGCCACCCAGGAACCGCGGGCACGGCGGCGTGAAAGGCCTGCGCCAGAACAAACGCGTCTGCGGCAATGACGAAGACCACGGTGGACGCATAGACCAGCGAGATAATTAGAGACAGGCGATCATTCAAACCTTTGCGGGTCCACACCCTGATGGCTGCCGCCGATGGGTAGAGTCCGCTTAACTCCGCAAAGTTGCTGGCCGAGAACACAATGAGGCCGCCCGCCACCAGCAGCGCAATCCAGGCCGAAGACCCGCCCGCATATTCCGCGACCTCCACACAGGCCAAAAAATTGATGGCCGCTGACGCTAGTCCCGCGCTCGTAGACACGGCGGTTCGCAGCGGCAGCACCTGACGCGTGGCCATGCTATTCCCCCCAAATGAGCAGCGTGATGATATCCAGGCGCATCAGGTCGTCCTGACTTCCCTTGACCAGAAGGTCCCCCGCATTGTATGGCTCAGTCGGGCTGAGCGTCCCGGAGAAGACGGCTACGATAATATCATGGTCGGCGCGGATCTGCAGGTCCGCGGCATTCACCGGCCCCTGGCCCGCCTGAATAAAACCCTCTTTGCTCGTCAGCCAGAATACTTCCGGGCGGTCCGTGGGGAGAATGGCAATCGTCCGGCTCCAATCCCGGTTCATTTGCCGCAAGCGGGCGTTGGTATTGCACGCCTCGGCAAACTGTTCAAGTGTTTGCAGCATGTTCGTTCCTAGTCTCCTTTACCGCTGTCGGGAAGAGAATTCAGTACACGGACGTCCCACTGCAGTCCCGCTTGCATCACCACACGGTCCCACTGGGGATCGTCGGGCAGCGTGCCGGACCGAGCCACCAGCGCGGCCTCGATGACATTGGTGCCGAAACTGCGCCCATCCAGGACCGGGGTGGTCGTAATCAATGTTTTGAGCCCACGGAACTGCAGCAGCTCACGGTCCGCCGCCGTGGTCGTGTTCGTGACCATAATTTTTCCCCGCAGGCTGGCAGGCAGATAGCGGCGGATAAAATGGAAGTCTCCCGCAATCACATCCGCCTGCTCGAAATACTTTCCGTACGAATTTTCCACCGGGGCCTGGTCCTGCGCGCTGCCTGTGGGATAGAGCATGGCAAAAGGCATTTTAATCATGTCGGGCAGCAGCTTGCGTGCAAATTCTTCCAACTCCTCCACAGACGCAATGGGATAATCAATATGGCTCGAAAAGATGAGGTCTCCCGCCACGGTGGCAAACCCCATCTCGTAGAACGCCTGGGCCATGCCAAAACGGTCCAGAGCGGACACCAGCAAAACTTTTTGCGCAGGCTCCAAGACGCCGCGCGCCACCAGCTGCCGGATGACGTAGGGCTCCCACACCGCCTTGAGGCCGCTCCCGTCAACCACCGGGGTGATTTTGGCGGCACCGGCTAGAGCCTTCGCGTCTTGGATTTCGTAACGGCGATCTTTGACCACGAGATACCGGTCAATCCCGCCCAGCCCTATGGCGTCCACATGGCCATCGAGCGACTCAATCAGATCCTTGGCCCGGACCATGTCCCCGTCCGTCCCCTGACGAGATATCTGAATATTCTCTTGCATAATCGCCACGTCGGTCTGATGGTCCCGGCGCGAACTGCCCAAGCTGACACTCACGACGTGTTTCATAAGCCGCCCTCCAACAAAAAACTAGCTGTGCACAATTTTGTACACAGCTAGTTTACCGTCTTTTCTCTGGCTTTCCTAGAGCTCGTCCGCACTTCCCAAAGGACGCATTGTGGGAAAGAGAATGACATCTTTAATCGACGGGCTGTTGGTCAAGAGCATGACCAGCCGATCGATCCCCACGCCCAACCCGCCGGTCGGCGGCATTCCATGCTCCAGCGCATTAAGAAAGTCTTCATCCAGCGGAGGCACTTCATCGTTTCCCTCCCGCCGCTGTTCCTGCTGCGCCAAAAACCGCTCACGCTGGTCCAGCGGATCATTGAGTTCAGAGAAGGCGTTGGCCAGTTCCCGTCCCGCCACAAACAACTCAAACCGCTCAGTCAATTGTGGGTAAGCCGGATCCCTTTTGGCCAGCGGCGAGATATCCACGGGGTGGTGCCATAAAAAAGTCGGCTGCACCAAGTCCGGCTCCACCACCTGCCCGACAATCTTATCCAAGACTTGGGCGCGGTCAAACTTGGCATCGACGGCAATACCCAGGTCACGGGCAAACTGGTGGGCATCCTCCCCGGACCGGATATCCTCCCAGCGGACCCCCGTCTTCTCAAACAAACGTTCCACCATGTCGACCTGATCAAAGGGCGGAGTGAAATGCAGAACCTGCCCCTGGTACTCGAGGTCGGCAGATCCCTGGAGGTACTGCACGAGTCCGGACAGCAAATCCTCGACCAGCCTCATGATGCCATGGTAATCCGTGTATGCCTGATACAGTTCCAGCATCGTGAACTCTGGATTATGTTTGGTCGAAATCCCTTCATTGCGGAACACCCGGCCAATTTCATAAACCCGGTCAAACCCTCCGACAATCAGCCGCTTGAGGTGCAGTTCCAGCGCGATGCGCAGGTACAGCGTCATGTCCAAAGCATTGTGGTGGGTAGCGAACGGGCGTGCCTCGGTCCCCCCCGCCAAGGGCAGCAGAACGGGTGTCTCCACTTCCATAAAACGCCGTTCGGCCAAAAATTGCCGGATAAAACCAATCGTCCGGCTCCGCACATCGAAGACCCGGCGCACTTCGGGATTCACCAGCAAGTCGAGGTAGCGCTGGCGGTAGCGCAGATCCACGTTGGTCAGCCCGTGACGTTTGTCTGGCAAGTCCATCAAACTTTTGCTGAGGTACTGAAACTCGTGGACTTCCACCGTAACTTCCCCGCGGCGGGTTTTGAAGACTGTGCCCTCCACCCCCAGAATATCTCCCAAATCCAGATATTCTGTCAGCGCAAACGGCTCAGGCCCTACGATATCTTCCCGGAGATGGCACTGAATCTTTCCGCCTTCATCCGCCAAATCCACAAACATTGCACGCCCATGGGTCCTTATGGCCATGACCCGTCCCGCTATCCGCACCGATTGCCCTTCCCAGCGCTCATAGCTGCTGTGGAGCTCGGAACTGCTGGCCGTCACGTCAAACCGTGTAGGCTGATAGGGGTTAATCCCCCGCGCCCTTAATTCCTGCAACTTGCCAATCCGCACCGCACGGGGGTCAAAACTGTCGTCTGCCAAAATAAGCCCTCCAAAAATTAAGAAATCTTGATAACCTGCAGCCGGATCTTCCCCACAGGCGCTGTCACTTCAACAACCTGCCCGACCCTGGCCCCCATGAGAGCCTTGCCTACAGGCGATTCGTTGGAAATATGGTTCTTGTTGGGATCCGCTTCAGCTGCTCCCACCAGGGTATACTGCTCTTCCACATCTTCTTCCAGATCCTTGATAGTAACAAGGGAACCAATATGCACAGCATTGGGATCCACGTTGTGATTGTCAACGACCTTAGCCTGCCGCAGCATTTTTTCTATGGTCTGAATTCGGCCTTCAACAAAAGCCTGCTCATTTTTAGCATCCTCATACTCCGAGTTCTCCGATATATCGCCGAATTCTCTTGCCGTTTTAATGCGCTCCGAGACCTCATGGCGCTTGACACTCTTCAGGGTCTCCAGTTCTGTCTCCAGCTTCTTGAGGCCTTCTTCGGACACCAGCAACTCCTTATCGCTCAAAATGATACCCCGCTTTCTTTGGTTAAGAGCTCTTCACTAATGGATGTTACGGCAAAATGTCCTTGCGTATGATGCTATGTGGACCCATTATATACATTTGGCGAGTCCCTGCAATCGTCTGCCCAGCTATTTTGGGGGCTCCACGCCGCCCATCACCGCCATAACCGTCCGCCGCAGCGACTCAATATCCACGACGACGTCAGCGCTAAGCGGGGTTTCTCCCAGCACTACGGGGATAACCGCACGACTGTCCAAGAGGGCCGCCATCAGCCGCACCCGGGCGTTCGACGCCAGAAGGATAATGGTGTCAAATTGCCGGAACCGGCTGGCTAAATCCATAATCTCATTCACCAGTTCAATGCCATTGCGGGACTGTGCATATTGCCACCGCTCCTGGTTGGTCATGACCCAGCACAGTTCGACGCCCAGATCCTGGCAGAGATCGCGTATCTCCTGGGGATTTTCCACAGGAAATCCAATAACGGCAATGGAGCGGCCTTTGCGCAATTCCCCGACGGTCTCCAGCCGGGAAACGAAGGATCGGTCCACGCCAAATTTTTTGGCCGCGTCATGCTGTGACATTCCTTGGGAGCGGGCGAGCAAAATCTGTTCGGCCATGCCTCCAATTCGCGACAGGCTGACCACCTTGTCCCCAATGCGGATCAAATCCACGAAAGGTCCTCGTTTCTGGCATGGTCCAGCCATTCCGCTATCAGTGTTTCCGCATCTTCCCAAGTGGATATTGACGATGAGCGGCTCCGGAATACCGTGGATCCAGGTGTGCCCTTCAGGTACCATGCCAGCTGTTTGCGCATCTCCCGGATGGCCACTCCCTCGCCTTTCACCTCCACCATACGCTGAACGTGATACCGGGCCATGGCGGCCCGATCTTCTGCGCTGGGCGGCTCCATGTGCCGGCCCGTGCGGACAAATTCCGTGATTCGCTGGAAGA
Organism: Sulfobacillus sp.; assembly: GCA_027344105.1. Taxonomy (GTDB): domain Bacteria; phylum Bacillota; class Sulfobacillia; order Sulfobacillales; family Sulfobacillaceae; genus Sulfobacillus. Next base: position 18,519 of record DAHWJO010000026.1, on the reverse strand, counting down.
TCCACGGGTCTCCGAACGAGGCGCGCCCGACCATAACGCCGGCAGCCCCAGTCAACTCCAGCATTCTCACCGCGTCTTCCGGCGTCTTGATGTCACCATTGCCAATGACAGGAATGCTGACCCGCTCCCTGACCTGGCGGATGAAGTCCCAGTTAGCGGGGCGCAAGTACTGGTCGTCCCGGGTGCGGGCATGCACCGCCACCGCTGCTGCCCCCACCTTCTCGAACGCCTCCGCCAGCTGCGGCGCGGTGATGGACTGGTGATCCCAGCCCGCGCGCATCTTCACTGTAACGGGAACGCGAACCGCGTTCACGACTTCCCGCACCACGGCCACCGCATTGGGGATATCGTTCAGCAACGCGGAGCCGTCCCCGTTTTTTACAACCTTGGCGACGGGGCAGCCCATATTGATGTCGATCAGGTCACACCCCAGGGCAGCGGCCTGGCGCGCCGCCTCCGCCATCATGTCGGGATCCGAGCCAGCAATCTGAATGCCGACCGGGGTCTCTCCGGGATCGATTTCCATAAGCCAGTAGCTTTTGGCGCTATTATGCAGCAGAGCATTGGCATTCACCATTTCCGTGATGCACAATGTCGCCCCCTGCTTGCGCGCAATCGAGCGGAAGGCCCGGTTGGACACCCCGGCCATGGGAGCCAACATAACCGGCGGGTCAATCGTCATCGGTCCGATTTCCATTGTGCATCACCCCCTGAAAAATTTGCCCCGCTATTATACCATAAGGATCTTTATACTATACCATAGAAGGCCGCCTGCCATTCGTCCGTTCCCTTATTACGCAGTCGACCGGCCCGCGATTCAGCCGCCGGGACTGTCCAGGTCATGCCGAACATCGCCTCCAGGGCGTCTGCTCTGCGGTCAAGAATGCGGGCGCTCTTTTCAGCGGACCGCTAAGGAGTTCCCCGGGATTTTCACTGGCTTGCGACACCAATTGCTCCTTGCGCTTAGACACTGAGCTGGAACAGATCCATAAGCTGCTGGTTGTCCATGTCATGAATCCAAGCGTCCTGCATAGCCCGCCCAATCTCCTCAAAAGAGCGAGCCTTTCCTCTATAATATAAGCAAACCGCCATTAAGAATGTACTATCTTGTCCATATGACAGGCCCTTACCTTAGCGAAACCGTTGATGCAAGGATTACCGCTCGGTGGATGGGCCACCCTGGTTCTGATCGTAATGCGAACATCAACCTTTCGCACATTGGTCCGCGAACAAGAAAATTTTCCGGTGACTAAAAATATCTCAATGGGTACTCTCTCAAATCTTCGGGGCGCGTGGCATATCAACGCCCTGCCGCAGGATTTGTCAGCGTTTCGGGTTCGACACGCCGACACACCGGCTCAAAGTGATCAGGAGTCGGTCCCTCATGACTGACCTCGTGGCGGTTGATGCCAATGTTCTAGTGCGCCTTCTGCAAGGAGCACCAGTCGACCAAGCAGCGGCGGCCGGTCGACTGTTACGACAGGCGGAACAGGGTGAGTTGCGAATTTTCCTGCATCCTGTCGTGTTTGTGGAGGTCGCTTAAGTGGCGACATCATCCTATGGACTCGCTCTGGACCGGGTGAGAGCGGTGGCAGATCTGCGGACGGTATTGCAACTGCCGGGCCTCGAAATCCCAGAACGGGGACGTGCGCTCGACGCTTTGTGCCGATTTGAAACGACCACATTAGAGATTGGGCTGATTGTGTTTTCAATTATTTGCCCGATCGGACTGTATATACATTCGACCGACAGATGATTCAGCAGGATGCGCAGCAACCGCGTGATGAATGGTGATGATCGGAATGTCTGTTACGGCAGATCTCTCGCTTGAGCTATGAGATCTTGCTGGACTCGCTGTAAAGCGCGCAGGAGACATCGTGTACCGGCCTCGCGATGAGACCGATTATTGTGATCCAGGCAGTTACCCGCTCTATTCCATTGTCGCTTGGCGTCTCTTGTGGATGACCGGTCAAGTACACATTGACTCGGGTCAGTCGCCCACAGTCGCGTTCTCACCAGACGAAATCGCCGTCTCGGAGCGCCTCGCCAGCACCCAAAAGCCGGCCCGACCGGTTGGCCAACCCTTGACGCTCCATGATGCGGCACGGGTGACGGCCAAACTCCGCGGGTTCCTAGGCAGAAAGTGTGGCGGCGAGCCCGGGGGTGAAACCCTTGCGGCGGGGATATCGCCAGTTGCAGCTGCTCTGTTGGTGGGACGAAGTTCGACAACACCCGACGTAATATCCTCGATCGGCCCTAAAACCCACCTCCTAAGTCACGACGACGTGACTCCTATCACTTAACCCGGTGACGGCTTCCCATTTATCGTGGCCGCTTGCCCCTCTCTTTGCGGTCACTGCATCCACCCAGAAGGAATAGCCACGCCATTGCCAGGGAATAGTTAATTAAGTTACTGACTTTGTGATAGTATGAGGAATAGTTTTGATTGCCGCAACCCCGAGTCTGGCGCAGCAGAAGGGAGGGTCCTCATGGACCAGGAGTCGCGCAAAATGGTCACCGCCTTCATTGCCCTGCAGGACGCCTTAGGCGGGCAGTACGGGGCGTTGTCCCGGCCTAAGCTGCGCCTGTTGCTGAAGTTGGCAGACCAGTCACCCAGCATCTCGGAGCTGGCTGACCGTCTGAACATTTCTTCCCCCGGCGTCACCCAAATGATTGACAAGCTGCAGGCTGACGGACTGGTGGAACGCCACAACCCGGCAGGGGACCAGCGGGTTGTCACGGTATCACTGACGGGCGCCGGACGTGAGGTCCTGGGGATAGCTGAAGAAGCGTTTTTGAAGAGAGTGCAGACGCTGCTGGAACCTCTAAGTTGGGTTGAGACTCAGCAGCTGTTGGAGCTGCTGCATAAAATCACCGGCTCCCCCGTGCCGGGTGGGAAGAAGATGAATCCGTCGTGAGCACTACTCCGTCGCCGTATACGCGCAAAGGCTGGCAATCCCTGGGCCGGGTCGCCCAGCAGCTGATTGCTGCCCGCTTTCTCCGCAGTATCGCTCAGGGCGCGCTCGCTGTAGACTTTACGTTATATCTCAAGGTCCGCGGGTGGAGCGCCGTCGATGTCGGGCTTCTGCTGATGGCGGGCGGCCTCTCGGGCGCCGCCCTCAGCCTCTTGGTGGGCATCATCAGCGACCGCGTCGGCCGCCGCGTGTTTTTGCTCGTTTATGAAATCGGTCTGACCATCGGCATGGCCGCCATCATTGTCCATCCGGCCGCCTGGATTCTTGTGCTGACGGCAGCCCTATTCGGATTTGGGCGCGGGGCCAACGGGTCATCCGGCCCGTTCGCTCCGGCCGAGCAGGCCTGGCTCGCCCAATCCATTCCCGGTTCCCGCCGGGGGAGCGTGTTCAGCTTTAATGCCGGGCTGCAATTTTGGGGCATGGGCATCGGCTCTCTCTTGGCGGCAGTTTTGCCGCACATGATCCCGGGGGCCCACGGGGCCGCCGCCTACCTGCCTCTTTTCCTGCTCAACTTGCTGATGGCGCTGATCAATTTAATCCAGATTTACAGCATTCACGAAGAACCGCGCGCCAAGGGACCCGCGCCGGCAGCCCCCTCGCCCCAGGCAGTGCTTGACGAGACGGCGGTCCACCGCCGCGAAAATCGCGCTTTGACGCTTCTGACTGTCGTCAATATGATCAACTCCCTCGGCATTGGACTGATTGCCCCCTTGCTGCCCTATTGGTTCAATGTCAAATTCGGAGTGGGCCCCACGGAAATTGGCCCAGTCTATGCCCTGACGTTCTTCTTGACTGGAATTTCCTCCCTCGTCATTGGACGGCTTTCCGAATCCGTCGGCCTCGTGCGCTCGATTGTCATTCCCCGGCTCCTGGGTGTGGTCCTGCTGGTCGGCATTCCCTTTATGCCTACCTTCGCCATTGCCGCCGTGCTCTATGTGATTCGCTCCATTGTCAACCGCGGGTCGGTCGGAGCGCGCCAGGCTTTCAGCCTGGCATTGGTGCGCGACAAGCGCCGCGGCTTCGCCAGCAGCCTGAATGCGGTGTCGTGGAGCCTGCCCGCCGCTATCGGCCCCGCCGTCGGAGGCTGGTTCATCGGTATGGGCTCTCTGGTCTGGCCTTTCATGCTGGCAGCGGGACTGCAGCTGAGTTATGTGATTCTATTCCCCACCCTCATGGCAAAATACGAGGTGAAGCGTTAGCCTTGCGGCCGGCCGCCCCGGATCATTCTCTCTCGGCCGGCGCATGCCCCAGCCGCACCGCCACTTAGTGCAAACCCATGGGCCGGGACAGTGCTGGTCCATGGGTTTGTGCGTCCGGCCGGATCTCATGCTGGAGGGCTGATACCCAACAACTGGGCGGCTTCGCGGCCGCGAATGCTAATCAGATCCTCTTCCCCCAAATGCGCGTCTCCGAGATAGGCTAGGTGGTGAGCGAACTCAGTCGCCGTGCAGTAGGGATAGTCGGTGCCAAAGAGGAGATGGCCCGCTCCAAACGCGCCGGCCGCGATGTCCAGCGCCGCTGGGGATCCGGATACCGTGTCGTAGTACATTTTTCTTAGTTCCTGGATGACAGTGCTGTCGTCATTCTGACGCATGATGCGCGCTGACAGAAAGGGCAGGGTTCCTCCGAGATGGGGCACGATGAATCTGATATGGGGATAACGCCGGGTGGTGCCTGAAAGGACTAAACGCAGGGCGGTCACTGTATCCTCGAAGGGGGCTCCGACCAGCCATGCCATGTTGTAGTCGGCCAGCCAGGAGATGTCCTCCCTGCCCACAGGATGCAAGAAGACCACACAATGGCGGTGGTCCAGTTCCTCAAACACTGGCTGGAAAACCGGATCATCCAGCGGGCGCCCGGCAACACTGCAGCCCATGGTGAATCCTACACAATAGGGGCTCGCCGCAATCCTCTCGATTTCTTCCAGTGACGCGTCAATATGGGGCAGCGGCAGTGCTGCGAACGTATAAAATCTCCGCGGATACTGGCTGCACAGTTCCTGATACAGGTCATTGGCCAACTGGGCCGCGCCCGCCGACTCAGCGGCGGCAGGCAAGTAAGGCTGGGCCTGGGACACGGAGAGAATTTCCGCATCTATCCCCGTTTCATCCAGCAAAGCCATCCTCTCGGCCATCGTCTGCGACCCCAGAGCAGCAGCCGCTTTGGGGGGCAGCTCCGTTTTTTTTTATGTAGCCGAGATATTCTTTAGGATAGTAGTGGGCATGTATATCGACAATCAACGCCAACGCCTCCCGGAGAAAGAGTCCTATTCCTGACGAAGTTCCGCCTAATGCGGGCTCATTGTACCACCCGCGACCTTCTTGCCGCCAGCTGGCGGACCATACGCAAAGGAAGCCCATCTGCCATCCTTGCTTGTGATCCGCCCTAAAAATTATGCCTGAGCTTGAGCCTTCAGAATAAACGCCGGACGCAGGGGGAGTTGGCGCACGCGGGCACCGGATGCTGCAAACACCGCGTTGGCGACAGCCGCCGCCACGGGCACGCTGCCCGGCTCCCCGATGCCCGTCGACGCCTTATCCGAGGCCACGAAAGCCACATCGATCCCCTCGGGGGCGTCCTGGAAAGTGGCTATGGGGTAGGTCTTCCAGTTGGTGGTCACGACCCGCCCGGCCTCCACTCGCGTCTCCTCCAGCAGTGTCCAGCTCGCAGCCTGCTGCACGCCTCCTTCAATCTGGTTTCTGGCTCCATCCGGGTGGACCAGACGGCCCGCATCTACTGCGGCATAGACCTGCTCCAAGTGGGGAGTGCCGTCCGCTGCCACAAACACCCGGGCTACTTCCGCAATATAAGTGCCGTGATAGACGGCGCAGGCGACTCCCAGGCCGCGCCCCGCTTTCCGCGGACTGCGGTTCCAGCCACTGCGCTCCCGCACCAGCTCCAGCACGGTTTTGAGTCTCGGGTCGTCCGTGTGCCGGAGGCGGAATGCAATCGGGTCCTGCCCCGACATCGCGGCGAGCTCATCCATAAAAGATTCAATCGCAAAGACATTGGGCGCGGCCGCAAGGGATCGGAATGCCGACGTGCGGATATCGCCGGGCTCGACATGCAGTAAAATTTCGGCATGGGACAGTGCGTAGGGCGGTATGGCATTGCGCCCCGATGTCATGGCGACAGCCTGGGGCGGCACCGCCGCCGTCCCGTAAATGTGGGGGTTGGTGCGGCAGTGGTACTGCCAGGCGACGATCTGTCCATCTTCGCTGAGCCCCGCCGCAATTTGAGCGTCCAGCACAGGGCGGTGCGCACTCAGGGCAAATTCTTCGGCCCGCGTCCACTCCACCAGGACTGGGCACCGCCCGGCATGGGACAGCCGCACCGCGTCAAGCGCAGCCTGGTCCCAGCCCCCTCCTCCGTACATGCCGCTCATATGCTGCGGGTGCACATGCACCTGCTCCGGCC
>DAHWJO010000026.1:0-12117 GCA_027344105.1 Sulfobacillus sp. | reverse complement strand
TTCATCGCGCAGGCCGAACGGGCGCTGAGTCGCCACATACAGGTCAGCCCCGTCTGGGCGCACGTCAGCCACCGCCGCGCTCGGCAGGATGGACGCGTGCGCGATATGGGGCACATGGTACGTGCTGGCGAGGTGCTTAGCCGCGGCAGCCAGTTCCTGACTGATATCCGGATCATCGTGGAGGGTGACATCAAGTGGGTCTGCCGGGTTGCTGGGCCCCGCGCTCCAATGGGGGTCAAGCGCCTGTGCGGCGCTGACAGCCTGTTCCCGCCGGCGGGCCAGCACCCCGATGAAATCGCCCTGGTGGACAATTTGCACGACCCCTTCCTGAGCATAAGGGGCTTGGCTATCAAAAGAATCCAGATGCATGCCCGCCACCGGAGGATGCTGGACGTGGCCCCGCAGCATTCCGGGAAGCCGCACATCATGAGGAAAGCGCGTGCGGCCGGTGACGATATCGGCGGCTTCCACGCGGAAGGGGCCCCCATCTATAGCTCCGGATGCAAACTCCAAAGCGGCTCCGGAGGGAACGGTCCCCTCAAGCGGCCCAGACTCCACCAACTGTTCGTAGCGGACACTCCGCCCGTCCGGCGCAGCAATCCGCCCATCGTGCACTGCGAGGTCGGGGACGGGAACGGAAAAGCGCACACTGGCCCGCTCTTTCAGCAGCGCCATGGCGTACGCGGCGGCGGCCCGCAAGCTGGCGCCGTCTGTCGCCGTCGACATGCTGCCGTAGGTGCCCATATCCCATGGCACCCGGTCGGTTTCCCCAAGCTCAACCTGCACGCGGGCCACAGGCAACCCCATCTCGCGGGCCACGATGCGGGCAAATCCTGCACGGATGTCCTGCCCGTACTCGACCTTACCCGACCGCGCCCAAACGGTCCCGTCTGGTCCCACAACAATGCGTTCTTCCACTGGCTCTGGGGTCTTAGGCCGCCCCCAGCCAGAAGTGGCAACCCTGCTCATAATGCCACTCCCCGGACGGACTGCACAGCCTTGACAACCCGCCCATAGGCTCCGCAGCGGCACAGATGGGGGGACATGGCATCCAGGATTTCCCCTTCCGCTGGATGCGGATTTTTCATCAGCAGCGATACCGCCGAGATTACCATGCCCGTCGTGCAGGCGCCGCACTCCATTGCATCTCCGTCCACAAAGGCCTGCTGCACAGGGTGGAGGGAGCCGGCCGGAGCCAAGCCCTCCACCGTAACAATGTGGCGCCCTTCCGCTTCTTCCACACTCATCGTGCAAGACGCCGCCGGTTCCGAGTCCACCAGCACATAGCAGGCCCCGCAAGCGCCGTGGCCGCATCCCAGGTGGCTCCCTGTCAGGCCGAAATCCTCGCGCAAAACATCCAGCAGGGTGGTGCTGGCGGGAACATCAGCTTCACGCATCTCTCCGTTAACGTCCAGTCGGTACCGCATGCGCACTCCCCCTTGTCACAAGCCACATGAGGCGCCGCGCACACAGTCCGCTTCTGTAGAACCGCGCCTAGACACCCGCCGTGAGCCTATTACCGACTAGCATACGAAGCCGCTCTCCGCGAGTCAACGGCCATTTGCCCCGCCAATACCGGTCCGCCCGTTATACTTTCGGCCTGTCCTGGCCGAGCGTGCGGTACAGGAGTCCCCCCACATCCGTTAGCGGCGGAGCGCCAGGAATATGCACACTGTCACAGGCGGCATTGTCCCTCACCACCCACTGCCGGTGATTGGCAAACTCCACCGTCAAGGTGGCCCCCTGGCCAAAATCTGCCGCGCATGCTTCCGGCATTGGGCTGCTGGGAGGCAGGGCGTTAAGGATGCGGACGATGCGGGCAATCTCCCGGTGGTTTGTGATTGAAAAGTGCTGGGAGGGTGACCCGTAGCGCCAGGCTCGGTACACCACTGCAATTTGCGTAACGTCCCGCGGGCTGGCAATCTCTGTCGACGCGGGCCGCACGGGCAGGGTAATGGACACGGTGCTGTACTGCATGTCACACGAGCCGGGTCCTGTCTCCTGAAAGGACAGCCCAGCCTGCTGGCTGTCCTCTGCCCCCTTGGCAAATTCCAGACCTTGAGTCACCGCGGAGGAATTCTGAGTGGCATATCCCCGGCTTACCAGATGGTATCCGCTCTTCTCCATCGTCCTGGTGTACCAGTCCTCTGCGGTGGCTGCTGGCACAGGGAGCCGGTACACTGGCGATGACGCGTCCTTGACCCCGGCCGCCACGGGAAAACCAAACAGAGACACCAGAGTTTTGCCCGCTATCCTCTCGCTTCCGGGATACAGGGGCACGGCAGGCGCGGACGTGCGGACTAGGGGAGCCACTGCCGGCCGCACGCGTGCCATTCCCGTCCCGGTCCCGCGGGGCAGCGCCATCAGTCCCGATGCGATAATTAGGGGACTTACAGCCGCCACCACAAATCCCTTGTACATGCTCTCGCCTCCAATTCCTCCTAGCATTCCCAGGCTCAGCCAAAAATATCGGCCAGCCCATTCCCTGTTCAGGGTTCTGACAGGGATCGGCTGCGCCAGCGGGAACGGATCCTTGACCGATTTCAGTCGGGAGAATAGCGACTTGGTCCAACCTGCCCCGTCCCGCAATCAGTCACAGCGATGCGCCAGAATCTGATCTGGACTATAGTCACCCCGGTTTCTCAGGGCCGCGGGGTGTGAGAGCGTCCGGCCGCGGGAGAAGAGCCTCTTTCACCCACATCTGCCTGGCGGTTTGGGCTTGCTCCCGGGTATCAGCCTGTCCGCCGTAACGCACACTGTCGTAGAGGTTGGCAATATCACCTGCCGGTGGGTTTTGATAATGGGCGGCCAGCCACTGCCGGAACGTCTGTCCGGGCTCCAGGCCCCACCCGCGCCGCCGGACCTGCGCCAGCCGTTGGCGGACCAGCTGCCGCACAGGACTGAGGCGGCCAAGCTGCTCAGAGCCCAAGGTCTGTGGGCCAAGCGTCTCAATATGCACATGGACTCCGCCTGCTTCCTGCGCCGCGCTCTGCAGGCGTGCTGGCCGCCTCCGCAAAATCCACACAACCAGAGCCAAGAGAATCAGGGCCGCTGCCGCCGTCATGACGTCAGCGCCGATATGGGCGCTACCTGCCGCGTGATGCCGAAATGCCTCCAGTCCCCGGGGCTGCCTGGCTCCGTAATGCGAAGGCTTCGCAGCCCGCAGAGGCGGGATTAGGGACACGATCAGCCCCACCACCAAGCCCCCCAACCGTCCTAGGGTGTTGACGGCAACGGCGTCCCAGGGCACAGCCCATAATAGCCACACCGCGCCCACAGCCAGCGCCAGCGCCGCCAAAGCCGCACCGGCAGCAGAGCCCAGCGTCTGCGCCAGCCCCTTTCTCTGGGCTACCAGCCCAGCCACCGCCACCACCAGCAAAGCCGGCTGCAGCGGGGGGGCGGCGAGCGCCAGCACAGCCCAAGCCACAACCGCCGTCAGGTACCCTGCCCGTGCAGTGGATCCCACGCGGCTGCCCCGCAGGCGCGAGGCGGCCAGAGCGGCCAGCCCGAACACTGCCGCGGGAACGGAGCCCAGCCAGATTGCCGCGCCCAGAGCCACCAACAACAGGCCCTTTCGCCACCATGCCAGCCGGCCCCATGCCAGCAGATATACTGCCAGCATCAACACCACCGGTACGGCCTGATGCTCACTGAGCCACAATGCGGTCAGGATCCACGACAGATCGAACACCGCGGGAAACATATTGCGCATAAATCCCCCGTCCTTTGACCCAATGCCACATCACATCGACGTCCGCCGCTTGGTCGGCCGGCCCGCCCGTCAGCCACCCAATAACGTGTCCCATGCCAGACAGCCGATTCAGCCAGGGTTCCAGCGCCGGGTCCCAAATCGGGGACACCACCAGAATGAGGCCTGGCGCGCCGGCACGGCGTGTCAGGGTTTCGAGCAGCGTCTTGAGATTGTCGGAAAGCGCGCCGCCCGGAAAGGTCCAGGCCAATTCGGCCAGATACTCCTCCCGAGTGCCTGGGCCTAGAGCGGGAGGCAGTGAAATCCCGTGCCCAAATCCCGGCAGCGGGCTCGATATGGTCAGCCCGCACGCAATTTCGCAGTGGAGGGCGGACTCTACCGCACTCGCACTGAGAGTGAAGCACTCCTCAGTTGCGACACGGTCTGTGCCGTACCATGGAGTCAAAGAAGTCAGGGGGTGGCAGATGACATCGATGTGAAAGTCGCGCACCCGCTCCACCTCCTTTATCATCAGCCCGCCCGCTCTGGCGGACGCGAAAGGATGGACCCACTTCAGCGGATCTCCCGGCCGGTAGGGTCGGACCCCTAAATAGAGCGAAGGGTCCGGCTCATCCCACATTTGGCCCTTGGCATCTCCCATGGCCCGCGCCGAAGCCCACAGATCTGCCGCAAAGGGAATGCGCCGGGGCCAGACTGTCACCATGAGCGGCGCGGGCCGCTTCTGAGTTGAATCGCTCCATCCCCAGAGGTCCGAATGGGACAGTTCAGCGGGGCCAAAGAACCACCGGCCCCGCTCTCTGGCTTGCATGGCCAGTCCCAGGCGCGCTCTCTGCCGCCCGCCCAGCACAAAGCGCACATCGATCCGGGAGCCTTCAGCCACAGCGAGTCCGGTGGGCACATCCTGCCGCAGCTGGATCTCACCCGCGGCCACAGACAGCGGATTGGCGATGTCCACAACCCACTGGAAACTCTGGCCCGGCTCCAAGGTGAGGCGGGACTGCGGCCACTTTACCTCCAGATGCAAAAATGCGCGGCGGGCCAGAAAGTAGCCCAGCCACAACGCAAACACGATAAAGAATCCCGTCACCGCCAGAATAAAGTTCCGCATCACCAGTCCCGCCAGAACCAGTATCACAGCCACCGCTTCAACCGTCCGCGAGGACCATGTGGTCCAAATCATGGCAGCGTCTCCACAGGCACCGGCACCTGCGCCATCACCTCACCAATCACATCGCGCACGGCCTGCTGACGCTCATGGAAAGAGGCGCCCCGGACACCGCCTGGAATCACCAGGCGGTGTCCCAACACCACCGGCATCAGATCCTGCACGTCGTCGGGGGTGGCATAGCTGCGTCCCTGGACCCAGGCATAGGCCTTAAGCACCCGGATCCATTGCACCACTGCCCGCGGGGAGGCCCCGAGCAGCACTTGCGGGTGCTGCCGGCTTTTTTGCGCCAAATCCACTACATAGCGGCTCACCGCTTCGGATACGAGGACCTTTCGCGCTTCCGCCCTCCACCGCAGCACCTCCGCAGCATTGGCCACCGCCGGTTCGCGGGGCAGGGGATCATCGTCGGCAAAGCGCCGGATCATTTCCATTTCCTCCTCCACGGTCGGGTATCCCATCGCGAAGGACAGCAAAAACCTGTCCTTTTGCGCTTCCGGCAGGGGAAACGTACCCGACATTTCCACGGGATTGGCCGTCGCCACGACAAAGAACGGATCTGGCAGCACATGGGTCACCCCGTCGGCACTCACCTGAAACTCCTCCATGGCCTCCAGCAGCGCCGACTGGGTCCTGGGTGTAGCGCGGTTAATCTCATCGATCAAGACCAGTTGGTGAAACACCGGTCCAGCCCGAAATTCCATCGTGCCGGCGACGGGTTCAAAGATGAGCCCGCCGGTAATATCGGAAGGCAATAAATCGGGGGTGGCCTGAATTCTGGCGAAAGTGAGGTCAAGCAAACGCGCCAACGCCTGAGCCAGCCGCGTTTTAGCCACGCCGGGGACATCTTCAACCAGAACATGGCCTCCCGCGATGAGGGCTGCGACCGTCCACACGGCGGGCTGGCGCTTGCCCACCACAAGCCATTCCAGCTTGTCCAGCAAGGCTGCAGGTGCCATCGCTTCGTCTCCCTCTTGTTCTGTCCGCTTCTGCTTCATTCTACCATGGCCACAGGTGACTTTAGAGCTCAGCCCAGCGAACCGGGCCGTCACTCCACCCAGGCCAGTTGATCCCCTGTCCCGCATATTGCGCTTCCTGCTGCTCCTGCAGTTCGCAGGCGGCCACAATGCGTCCGGGATCGGTTTTCAGGCGCAGCACCCAGCGACGCGCGCCCTCGACCCCTAAAAACGGCTGGAGCCATCCCAGCACTGCTTCCGGGTCCGCCCCTTCCAGCCAGAGCCAGGCATCCCCGATGGCCAGGAGACGGCGGAGCTCATGGTGGCGCTGCGCCCACAGCGCCACAGGTGCAGGCGCCTGGGCCCCAAACGCTTCCCCCAGCATTTGAATCCCGCCCTCAATAGCCGGAGGCGCGCTCAACATCCACGTCAGCGGCTCCGTGGGAGACTGGCGGCGCCACCAGAGCAGCAAGCTGCTCAGAAGGACGGAGCCGTGGCTTCGAGGGCCGTAATACCAGACCGGGGCAGACGGGGCCAGCCGGACCCAGCTTTGGCTTCCCAGCTTCGGCACCAAAATTCCGTCTCCTGGCAGTGACCCGCCGAGAGCAGCGGCCACGTCATGAATCCACGCCTCTATTGGCTGGTAGGGTCCCGGTCGTCTGGCCGCCTCAATCCCCCCAAAAGCCTTCCGCCGCTGGTGCCATTTCCAAGTATCCACATGGGCCGTAGCGCACCAAGGAATATCGCCGCCCTGCCATGGCGCTGACCCTACCCGCTCCTGGTAGCAGGTCAAGGCCGCCCGCACTGCCTGTGGGTCAAACCCTTCCCCGCCGACATGGTCTTTCACGGCCCGCTCCGCGAGAACCGCCAGATAGTCCGCTTCCCCCGCCGTCTGCGCCTGCACGAAGCCGTCGGCCCCGGACTGGCCATTCAAGTGGTCTATCCACTCAGGCAACCCGGCAAACGTCCGGGCCGTAACGCCAAGAGCGTTATCGGGGTCCATGAGTCTGGCCGCCCACAATTGGGTGCGCGCGTGGCGCAGCGGGGCTTGGGGCGACTGCCATCCCTGCTGCTGCACGCGGCTGGCCGCCAGACGGGCGTACCGGCCCCAATGCCGCACCTCCCCGTCCCCGGAATTCACCGTCATTTCCGACAGGGCCAGCCATTCCTGCCGTTCTCTCTGAAAGGCCTGGGCCGACCATTCGGGCCACTCCAACTGCTCTACAGGCAGAAACCCATTCCACGCCATCGCGGCCGTATAGCGGGACGACAGCATCTTGACAAACGCCGCCCGCACCACGTCTTTGCTCTTGAACTGTTCTTTAGGCATAGGATATCTCCTCCGTCTGGTGATATCCTATGCCCACGCTGGTGCAAATGCGCCACAGCAGCTAGCCCCGTCCCAAATGGTATTCCGCTGCATACCGCAGCCCGTCAAGGGTGAGCGTCGGCTCCAAGGTCACATCAAAACGCAGGTGGGGCAGAATGCGCTGGGCCCAGCCTCCGGTCAGGATAATCGGGGCGCGGTCACCGAGCACCTGCCAGGTGCGCAAGATCAGTTCATTGACCATTCCGATGAAACCGTGCCCGACACCCACCGCTATGGCGTCCTGGGTATTTTGTCCAAGCAGGCGGTCGGGGATTGCCGGAGGAATCAGCGGGAGCTGGGCTGTCCCATGCGCCAGGGCCTCGGCCAGAAAATGCGGGCCCGGCGCAATCATGCCGCCCAGGAAAACCCCGTCCCGGGAGACGGCGTCGACCGTGGCCGTCGTCCCCACATCCACCACAACCAGATTGGTGTGATATTTGCACCACGCTCCAAGAGCGGTGACGAACCTGTCCGCCCCCAGAGAATCGGGGGGATTGTACTGGACCTTCAGGCCATATCCGGGTGGGGTGACTTCCAGAGGCGGCGCGTCAGAGAGCGCGCTGGCTACCCGGTGGAAGACAGGGCCCAGCAGAGGCACCACGCAAGCCATCACCACCTGGTCCACCCGCTCCACCAGCACTTCTTGCAAAAATCCGCGCAAAGGCACGCGGTATTCGTCTGCAGTGCGCCTGGCATCGGTTGACAGCCGCCATTCCTCCTGCCATACCCCATCGTGAAAGAGCCCGACCTTAATGTGCGTGTTGCCAATATCAATCGCTAACAGATAATCCACAAACCTGACGCGGGAATCCACCGGCGTCTCCCCTTTCTCTCACTGGCCCCGATGTCCTCATCATCCCATGGCCGCGTCCGGAGGGCAAGGGCAGCCCGCATGCTGCGCGGTTTTGTTAGAATAAAGGGAGAGCCGGGCACACGCCGGCGCGAAAGGCAGGGATTTGCATGCTCATGACCGTTGAAGAAGCCCAGTCCCGCATATTGTCCCGTATTCCCCCGCCGACCCCGCAGGAACTGACTCCTCTCATATCGGCGCTGGGCCGCGTGCTGGCGGCGCCGGTCTATTCAGAAGAGGATATCCCCGGCTTCACCAACAGCTCCATGGATGGATACGCTGTACACTCTGCTGATGTGGCCCATGCCTGCGGGGACACTCCCGCTACCCTGACAGTCCGCGGGACCATTGCGGCCGGCCACCCGGTCTCACAGCCGCTAAGCCGGGGCGAGGCCTATAAAATTATGACCGGTGCTCCCTTGCCCCCAGCGGCTGACGCCGTCATCCAGGTGGAGTGGACCGCCCCGGGAGAGCCTGGCCAAGTCCTCGCGCTCTGGGCCGTGCGCCCGGGGCAGAACGTCCGCCTAGCGGGACAGGACATGCAGAAGGGGCAGCGGGTGCTGGAACCGGGACTGGTGGTCAGCCCGCCGATTGTCGGCATCCTCGCCACCTTGGGAATCGAGCAGGTTCCGGTTTTTCCCCGCCCCCGCGTCGCGATTGTCTCCACCGGTGACGAGCTGGTGTCTGCAGGCGAGCCGCTCCGTCCCGGGCAGATCCGCAATTCCAACAGCTACGCCCTCGCCGCCGCAGTTCAGGCCGCTGGAGCGGAGCCTTGGGTATTCCCGCCGGTGGCGGACGTCAAGACCGCCATTGCGGAACGATTTGCCGAAGCCGCATCGGCGGACATAGTGCTCAGTTCCGGCGGCGTGTCCGTGGGAGACTTCGACTGGGTAAAGGAGGTCTTGCAGGAACAGGGTACGCTCGATTTGTGGCGGGTCAATATGAAACCCGGCAAACCCGTAGCGTTTGGCAGCATTCACGGGCGCCCCTTTTTCGGCTTGCCCGGCAACCCCGTCTCGGCCTTGGTCACCTTCGAGCTATTTGTGCGCCCGATGATCCGGGAAATGATGCAAGACCGCCTGTGGGCCCGCCCGACTTTGTCGCTGCCCTTGCATGAAGACTTTTCGGAAGTTCAGGATCGGCGCCACTACGTTCGCAGCCGGCTTGTTCAAGACCAAGGCCGCCTGTGGGTCCGCCCGTACTCCCGGCAGGACTCGGCCGTGCAGACGTCATGGATTGGGGCCGAAGCTCTGATGGTCGTGCCGCCGGACACGGGGCCCTATGCCCGCGGCGAACATCTCCCCGTCATGCTCTTGCGGTCGGGATTCTGAAGCGGCTGGCACCGTGGGCCGATGGAGGATGCGCGGGCCCCTGCCGAGATCCGCTGGCCGGTGGCTGAGGGTCGAGCTTGGGCGCCCGCACAGGTGAATAGAAGAAACTGTGGTTTTGTTCCGTAATGAAGACGAGGTGCCACGGCCAGGCAGTTGACGTGCTGGAGCGGGACCAGCCACCCAAGGTGGTCTCTGCCGCGCTCCAGCTACTGTTTGCCAGTCGGCGCGCTGGGCGGTTCAGGGTTTCCCGCTGGTTCATGCTGCAGGGGGCGGCGCCTGACCAGAAAATCGGCCAGACCCAGAGCCGCTGCGACGACAATGGTAATCACCGGGCTGATTCCCAAGAGGGTCAACCCCATCGCCAAAACCGCCAGCGCCGCAGTGATGACGGCTTTGGGCACATCCTTCCACAACGTCCACACCACGTCCACCAGAAGTCCCACCACTGCCACCTCAATGCCGTGCAGAGCCCCAGACAGCCACGGATTGTGCAGAACCTGCGTGACGGCGGCCAGGATCATAATGAGCACAAATGAGGGCCACAAGGCCGCAATGGATCCGAAAACCAGACCTTTCCACCCGTGCAGGCGAAACGCGATCGCGGCCAGCACATTGGATGTCGTCGGTCCAGGCGCGAACGCCGTCATCTCCACAACATGGTCAAACTGCTCCGCCGTCTGCCATCCGTGCTTATCCACCACTTCGCTGCGGATGAATGCCAGGACCGCATACCCGCCGCCAAATCCCAAAATGCCAATCTTCGTATAGACCCCCATCAACGCCATCAGGCTAGGGGAGGGTGTGGAGACTCCGGGCATCTTATTCGCTGTCACCGCCCCCAAAAGGCAAAATCAATATAGCCAACATGGTAAAACATGATGCATTCCGCTTATGGACGCCGGCTGGCCTCAGGGCCGGAACCAAATCGCGCCCACCGTGCCGGCGGCCAGTATAATCGCCCAATACGGAACCTTCCAGCCGAGCGCGACCGCCGCCACAATCACGGCTAGAACAACCCCGGGCCAGGCATGAATCAAAGACACTCCCAGCGTCACGGCCACCCCCGCGATTAACCCCACCACCGCGGCCAAGGTGGCGAAGAGCACGTTTTGCGCACCAGGAATAGTCTTCAGTCTGGCAAACCAGTGGTTGAGGACCACAATCAAGAGCAGCGAGGGGGCAAACACCGCCACGGTCGCGACTAAGGCGCCTATAGGTCCCGCCACCCGCTCGCCGATAAAGGTCGCGCTGATGGCCACGGGCCCAGGGGTAATCTGCCCCATGGCAATCGCCTGGTCAAACGTTCCCAGAGACAGCCAGTGATGGGAGAGAACCACCGACTTCATCAGGGGAATCATGCCGAACCCTCCCCCAAATCCGAGAAGTCCTACCCACAGGAAATTCAGCAGCAAGGAGACCAGTTCCCCAATAAAATGCATGCTTTCTCCCGTCCCCCCGCTCCCTGATTATTGGATATCCTACCACATCACGAAGACGAAACAGCCGGCCGAACACGGCGGGACTGGTATAAAATTGCGATCCCTACCAGATACACCACCGCCAGAAGAGCCCAGGCGGGACGGTATGACTGTGAAATGCGGATGATCAACCCAAAGACAGGGAGGAAGAGGACGATGCCAATAAATCCTGCCATGCCCGTCAGCCCCAGCGCCATCCCGCGCTGAGCTGGTGAACTCTCTTTGGCGACCCATGCCGTCAGCAGAGCGTTCCAGCCATCCAGTCCCGTCCCCAGCGCAAAAAATATCAGGAGAATCAGCGCCATTGGCGTCTGGTGGGGCACGAGGGCCCATGCCACCAGGGCTGCGACCCCTACCGCCCCGGTTAGTTCAATCAGCCGGCGGACGCTCTGGGCGCCCCTGTCCATCATTCTGCCCATATAGATCCGGGTCAGAAAACCGCCCAGAAGAGCCAGCGCAATGATAGGGCCCGCCAGTCCCATATGCACATGCCAGCGGTCATGCAGATCGAGGAGCGCGTAAGTCAGCAGAGCATATTGTCCGGGCGACAGCAAGAGGCTGATGAGGAGGGGATACTTCAGCGGGCGCAGGAGGGAGACCACACTGCGCAAGCCCCCGGAGCCTGGCATCGCCGCGCGCCGCTTTTTGACTGGCGCCCTCAGCGCCCACCCGAAAGCCATAGTCCACCCCCCGGCGTTAACGGCAATCACCAGCAGAACGATGCCTAGCGACCAGGTCTTGACGAGGAAGGGAAACAGGCTTGCTGCGAGAATCCCTCCCAGCGGCGTCGCGGCTTGGCGTATGCCAATCGCCACGCCTTCCCGGGACGACCCGTCGAACAGGTGGGTAATCGCGGTGGTCCCCGTCAGAGACAATGCCGGCAGGAAGAAGCCGACCAGACTGAGCAGCCCTTCCAGTGCCCAGAAGCTCCGCGGCAGCACCACGGCGAGAACCCCCATGACCACGAGAATGGCCGCCCCCGCAATCCAAGCCACGCGCTTGGAACCCAACCGGTCCAGCGCCATTCCCGCGGGAATCATGCCGACCACGGCCCCCAGCGCGACCGTGGAAAACAAGATTCCCATCTGGGCCACGCCCAGATGGGCATATTCCTTAAATGCTACACTGAGAATCGATAATCCCTGCTGCGACATGGTAATCGCCAGTTGGTCCAGTGACGCGATCGTCAGCAGGGCAGTCGCCCCTATTCCTTTTTGACGCATCATCGACTTCCTTCACTTAGTGTCCAAAAAACTGCA